>JBCDIQ010000141.1:0-12993 GCA_039024295.1 Bacteroidota bacterium
CCCAACTGGCAGCAGTACCTGGACAGTTTTGATCCAGAAGCCAAAATTAAGCCATTGCCAGGGGCAGTTTCAGAACAGGAAAAGTATTTCGTTTCTGCCAAGAACCTGTATAACCTGTTCTACACCATTCAAGCAGCTGAAATCCGATTGGATAAGTATGTTATCCATGCTCCTTTTAGCGGAACCGTGCTGGAAGCAGCCATTGATGAAGGAACTTTGGTTCGGACTGGTCAACGCATTGGCATTTTTGCCAGTGCCCGTTCTTTCGAATTGGAAGCCGCCATGAACCTTAAAGACTTGAAATTTATCAGAAAGGGAGATGCCGTGACCCTGTATTCTCCAGATATCAAAGGTGAATGGAAAGGGCAAGTAGTAAGAATAAGTGATCGACTAGACCCTAATACCCAAACCGTTCGGGTATTTGTAAAAGTAACGGGGGAAAATTTGAAGGAAGGAATGTACCTCACTGCTGAAGTAGACGGGACCTCTGTAGAAAAAGTAGTGAAGCTCCCTCGCAAGCTACTTGTAGGGAATGAGTCAGTGTACATTATTGAAGATTCAACCCTCAAACTCCACACGATAACCCCTATTAAGTTTTCCACCAACGAGGTCATTATCAAAGGTGTCCCAGATAATTCTCTCCTGTTGGATGAAGTTATTTCCGGTGCATTTGAGGGGATGAAAGTCTCGCCTTACTGATCTGCATTCTAGCTTTAAATTGACCTAGTTCATGAAAAATATCATCAGCTACTTCATCAAATATCCCGTAACGGGCAACGTGATTCTGATCCTCATTCTGGTTTTCGGCTTTTTTGGTCTAAAAAGCCTTAGAAGTACCTTTTTCCCAGAAGAACCTACCAAAAAAGTAGCCATCATATTGACTTATCCTGGGGCTTCTCCTGAGGAAATTGAAGAAGGCGTGGTCGCAAAAGTGGAAGACAACCTGGAAGGTGTTACCGGAATTGACCGCATCACCTCCACTTCATCGGAAAACCTCGGCCGGGTGGTGGTGGAAATGATCAAGGGATATGATATAGATGTCCTGCTCCAGGATGTGAAGAATGGGGTAGAGTCGATCAATTCCTTCCCGGTAGATTTGGAACCTCCCATTGTTTACAAAGAAGAATCCATCTCACTTGCCATCAGCTTCTCCATCAGCGGAGATGTGGACCTCAAAACCCTAAAAGAGGAAGCCAGAAGGATTGAGGATGATTTCCTCGCAGTTGAAGGCATCTCCAAAGTGGAACTCGGTGGCTTCCCGGAAGAGGAAATCGAAATTGCCGTTCGTGAAGATGACCTCCGGCGATTTTCTCTCACCTTTAATCAAGTCTCCCAGGCGGTGGCCAGTGCCAACCTGGATCGCACAGGCGGGACCATTAAAACAGAGCAGGAAGAACTCCTCATTCGTACGCGTTCTAAGGAATATTATGCCCGGGAATTGTTAGATGTGGTAGTTGCAACAGCTCCTGATGGCAGAAAAGTACTGCTTTCCGATGTAGCAGCTGTCCAGGACAGATGGGCAGACGAACCTATTCGGAATTACATCAACAGAATCCCTGCCGTCACTGTGACCATAAACAACACCACAACCGAGGACATCCTTTTCATCACAGACTATGTCAAGGCTTACTTGGAAACCTACAACGAATCTAACACAACCTTCACGGCGACAATCATTCGGGACCAGTCAGATGTACTCAATCAGCGAATTGACCTGCTGACCAATAATGGCATTATCGGGTTTATCCTGGTCCTGGTACTTTTGGCCATGTTCCTGAACATTCGACTTGCTTTCTGGGTGGCCCTGGCCATTCCGGTCAGTATCATGGGGATGTTCATTGTGGGCTCTTTCTTTGACCTGAGCATCAACGTCATTTCGCTATTTGGGATGATCCTGGTAATCGGGATTTTGGTGGATGACGGGATTGTGATCGGGGAAAATATTTACCAGCACTACGAGCGAGGAAAGGACCGGGTAACTGCTGCCATTGATGGTACCATGGAAGTGCTACCGGCTGTATTAGCTGCCATTACCACGACCATAGCTGCCTTCGCCAGTTTCTTTTACCTGGATGGCCGGGTTGGGGAAGTTTTTTCGGAAATGGCTTTTGTGGTCATTGTCACCCTAACCGTTAGCTTAATCGAGGGCGCATTTATCCTGCCGGGCCACGTTTCTGAAGCATTGAAGAAGGCAAGGCAAAAGAACCCGGTTGAAAAAGCCTTGGACAAGGTGATGGCCTACCTTCGCGATCAGCTCTACGCCCCTACCCTACGCTTTTTTATGCAGAACAAGGCACTGGGACTGGCCATTCCCATTGGGTTATTTGCCATCACCATCGGCGCAGTAAAGGGTGGATTTATCCGAACTACCTTTTTTCCAAATCTCGACACGGACTTTATTTCCATTAACCTGAAGATGCCCTCCGGTACGCGGGAAGACATCACCATGAAATGGGTTGATCACATTGAATCTTCAATTTGGGAGGCAAATGAGGAATTAAAAGCTGACCGAGCAGATGGCCTGGATGTGATTGAAACCGTGGAGAAAAAGCTGGGGCCTGATGGGCATGTGGGAAGCCTGAATGTGATTATGCTAACAGGTGAAATCCGCAACATGGAAAACCTGACAGTGGCTGATGTGATACGGGAAAAGGCAGGGCCCATTTACGAGGCAGAACAAGTAATCTACAGCAGTGGAAACCCTTTTGGCAAGCCTATTTCCCTTTCGCTTAGGAGTCCTGACCTGAATGAATTAGAAGTAGCAACCTCCGAAGTAAAAGCAGAAATGCAAGGCTTATCTGACCTGAAGGATGTCGTGGACACCAATCAGGAAGGTCTGCGGGAACTTAACCTGAAGCTTAAGGACAAAGCCTATTTACTGGGCCTTAGCCTTGGGGAGGTATCTTCTCAGGTACGGCAAGGATTTTTCGGTGCCGAAGTTCAACGCCTTCAACGAGGTCAGGATGAAGTAAAAGTTTGGGTACGATATGATGAAGCGGATCGAACCTCTATCGGCAACCTTGAAGAGATGCGCATTCGATTGGCGAACGGGCAAGAATTTCCCTTAGGGGAAGTTGCATTTATTGAAGAAGAGCGCGGGGTTATGGAGATCAAACGCCTGGAAGGCCAGCGTGAAATTCGCCTGGAAGCAGATGTGGCATCTTCCGATGTATCTGCAACCGATATGATTGCAGAGATTCGGGACAGCATCTTGCCAGTGGTTTTGGAAAAGCACCCCGATGTACGATACTCCTTCGAAGGTCAGGTGAGAACCACAGCTAAAACACAGGCTTCCTCTCAGGTGGTTATGCCCATTCTGTTGATTGTGATGCTGGCCATGATCACCCTCACCTTCCGATCCATTTGGCAGACCGTTTTCCTATTGCCCATCATCATTTTTGGGTTCATTGGAGTAGGCATTGGTCATTACCTCATGGGACTTGCCATTAGTTTGCTCTCTTTCCTGGGAATTGTGGCATTGGTAGGGATTATGGTGAATGACGCACTCGTATTCGTCTCCGCTTATAACAATTTCCTCAAAGATGGCTTATCGGTAAAAAATGCAGTTTACCAATCAGGGGTAAGCCGTTTCCGTCCGATTATTCTCACCTCCATTACCACGATCGCAGGACTTGCACCTCTGATGCTGGAAAAGAGCTTTCAAGCCAAATTCCTCATCCCCATGGCCTGTTCTGTCGCTTTTGGCCTGATGGTGGCGACCTTTCTTATCTTGCTTACTTTGCCTGTTCTATTGCTCATGCTCAACTGGCTCCGTGTACACCTGTATTGGCTCTGGAATGGGGTAAAGCCAACTCCCGAAGAAGTGGAACCCGCCGTGAAGGCAATGCGCGAATTGGAAGAAGCCAGAGCAGGCATAAAGCAAACCAACCACCAGACGGCGAAAACCACCTGATTTTTGAACCAGTGCTCAACACGTATTTGACATGAAAAGAATCGTTATATACCTGTCTTTCTTAGCTATTCCTTATGTGGCGAATGCCCAAGACACCCTTCGCCTCCAGGAAGCGGTAGCCCTAGCCCTTGAAAATAATTTTGGGCTGAAGGTGGCCCAAAATGACCTCAGCACCAGTGAAAACAATGCCACCATCGGAAATGCTGGCCTGTTGCCTTCTTTGGACTTCACCGCAGGTGCCAATTACAGCAATACCAACCTGGATGTGACCCTGGCCAACCAAGACCCCCAAACGGGAGAGCCTATCGTGGTCACGGCAAACGGGGCTGCTGCAAATGGATATAATGCTGGCCTCAACCTGAACTACACCGTATTTGATGGTCTGGGAAATGTGTACAACTACCGGGTGCTAAAAACGAACGCCAGCCTCAGTCAGGAACAGGCCCGCGACCTTACCGAGCAGACCCTTGCCCAAGTGATCAACACCTATTACCAGGTAGCGCGCTTGCAGGCAACCGAACAAATTGCCCGTAAAAGCCTGGAAGTCTCACGAGAAAGGGTCAATCGATTGAGAAACCAACAAGAATTTGGAACAGCCAACAGCCTATCGGTACTCAACGCGGAGGTAGACCTCAATACCGATAGCGTAAATGTAGAAACCGCAGCCCTCAATACCGTAAATGCCCGAAGGGATTTGGCCACTGTTATGGGAATCCCCTTGAATCAAACCTTTTCATTGGACCCTCGCGTGGTATTTGCCACCAACCTGGACCCTCAAGAGCTGGCTCAACAGGCACTGGAGCGAAATGCCAACCTGACAACTGCAGAAATCAATCAACAACTCGCTGAGCTCAACCTTCGGGTGACGCAGGCAGGCTATTATCCTCGCCTGGATGTCTCAGCTGGGTATGCCTATAACCGAAACAACAACGCGCCCGGTAACCCTGTCCAAAACTCCACTACTTTGGGACTAAACGCTAACGCTTCCCTGAACTTCAACCTGTTTAATGGGTTTCAGCAGCGTACACGGGTACAAAATGCCCAAATTGCCGTGCTTTCTTCCCGGGAACGCTACCAGGAAGCGCGTTTGCAGGTGGAGCGTGATCTCCTAAATGCAGTGGCAAGCTACCGAAACAGCCTTCGGATTTTTGACTTGCAGCAACGCAGCCAGGACGCAGCCCAACTGAATTTTGAACGGACCGAAGAGCTTTACCGCCTGGGCCAAGCCACTGGCCTTCAATTCCGGGAAGCCCAACTCAACCTCATTCAAGTGGAAAACCAGATCAATGACCTCACTTATGACATCAAACAGTTTGAGACGGAGCTGCTGCGGTTGAGTGGAACGTTGATGGAGTAGAAGGTGTGAGGTATGAGCTGTTAGGTATTAGTTGAGGTAGATG
The DNA here is from genome assembly GCA_039024295.1 of Bacteroidota bacterium. Classification (GTDB taxonomy): domain Bacteria; phylum Bacteroidota; class Bacteroidia; order J057; family J057; genus JBCDIQ01. The sequence goes on from JBCDIQ010000141.1 coordinate 5,314, forward strand.
GGTTACCTCCCATGTGAAGCCTACGCCTTCCGCTCCACATAAAATCCATAGCTGAAACACTCGCTGTACCTTTGGTACAACTTCATTTCCTTTTGGTGCCTCTTTACGACTGCTTGTGCAAGTGCTGGATACTCGTGCTGATGCACCAAAGCGAAAAACCATGCTGACAAGGATTAGTAGTATGCTTCCCATCAGCTCGAATAGAACGAATAGAAAGCACCTACTAACAGGTATTCTGCCTTCCCCATTTTTACTGCTTCACGATCTTGCCTCGCCAGCTTGCCGTAGCGGAAGTGAGCTCAAGGGTGTAGGTAGCTCTTGCCAAATGAGACAAGGGTACCTGTATTTGGTTCAAACCAGAAGTACCCAGGTGTCGATTTTCATATACAATTCTTCCGTTGAGGTCTGTCACGGTGATGTCTACTTCTTCGGATTTAGCTAACTGAAATCGAACAATTGACTGATCGGTAAATGGATTGGGACCAATTGAAACTTGGAGAGACTGCCCTTGAAACCGCTCATTGGACACCATACTGCCATCATCAGATAATTTGACGAAGTAAGAAAGCTGACTCGTGCTCGTGCTATCTGGGTAATAATATCCTCCCACCACGTAGCCTCCATCCTTGAGCTGAATGAGGTCAGAGGGATACTGGTAGCCTGAGTCCAGCAGGGTGATCTCCCACTGCGTGTTACCATTGGGCCCTAGTTTGGTGAGGTACACATGCTGATCACGGTTGAGGCTTCCAGGAGGATTGGGTGGACGTACACTAAATAAGAGCGCACAGCCACCATCCGCAGTAGCTCGTCCCCGTATGAAGATCGAACTCCAACCTGTTTCTTGTGGATTTTGGTAATCCATTACCTTGGACCAAAGGGTATCTCCCTGAGGGTTCAATTTCCATACTTTGATGATTCCAGCAGCCCCCATCGGAGACTGTCGTTCACTGGCAAACACAAAGGCATTGTCTTGCTTGTCCAGGCTCATGCCCAACGCAAATTTCAAGGGCTGTGCAAAAAACGTGGTATCCACCAAATTGCCCATTTCATCTATCCTTAGCAGGGCCATGCCATGTGGAAACCAAGTAGAGTTGGTGTATGCTAATAAAAGGTATTGGTTATCAGATCTCACGGCCACATCTATCCCACTCCAAAACGAAGTGCGACTCGTGTCAGGATCAAAGTCTGAATATATCTGTTCCCACTCTGCATCGCCTGTGGGGGCAAATTTAGAAAGGGTTGCTGAAGGGAAAATGGGTCGCCCATTAACGGAGCCTGACAACAGAATTTGTCCTGTACTATCGAGGGCTACTCCATAAGAGCCGTGGAAGACGGAATCCCATCTTGCTTTTGCCTGCCACTTGATCTGGCCTCCAGCATCTGCCCGTACAACTGACCCCACCATATTGCTATTTACAAGTGGCAAGGCACCGGCAGTTATACCTGCAATTATAAGGTCACCTCCTGGTAAAGCGATCGCATTTCTTGCGAGAAAATAGGGAGACAGGGAACTTATAGTCTGGTTTGTTTCTACAAAATTAGAATCGAGCATTACGATTGACAAATCACTTCCGCTTCCAGTCATGGCATTGGGACCGATACCACGGAAGACAGGCCCCTGCTCCAAAACCAGGAAATTCCTGTAAGTTGATGGATGCAGGGTATCTAATACCACACTCGGCTGGCGCACTTGTGCAGAAGCTGTCAAGCAGATGAGACATAGGCATAAAACGGAAAGAATAGATTTCATGATAGTTCGACTTTAGACGTAAAACATGTGAACCGAATTTCTTGGCTCAGAAAATGTTGGTTCTCTGACAATTTTAGCGGGGAGTGACGTACGACCCCTTCAGGGTCGGGGAACTTACTGTCCAACAGCTATATCTATCTGATTCCTTCAGAGTCAGTACAACCCCGAAGGGGGTTGAATATGTATAGCATCCAACGCAACCCGTAAATTACGACCCGGAAGGGGTCGAACCTCTTAACGCGAGGCCATCGCATTTTTTGTCAGCGAACCAAAACGTTGAACTCCCTTTCAGATTTTGAAATAAGTTACTACTTATTCGGATAAAAAACCACAGCACCCAAGGAATGATTTTGCGTTACCGTTTCACCACTTTCCCTTGCCAGCTTGCCTGAGAAGAAACCAACTTCAATAGATAAGTCCCAGCAGCAAGATTGGGGACTGAGAGGTTCAGTTGGTTTTTACCAGGTGTACCGGGGTATGTTTCCTGGTACAATTGTCTGCCTGTAAAATCGGTTAGCTGAACGCTTACAGGAGCAGCTTGTTGAAGCTGAAATCGTACGCTTGTCTCATCTTTGAAAGGATTAGGCCCTATAGACACCTGAAGGGGCAATTCCTGAAATTTTTCGGTGGAAACGGTTGTTCCATCGTCTGAGAGCTTAACGAAGTAGGCGAACTGGCCATCTGGAAATCGAGAATAAGCCCCTGAAATTACGTAACCTCCATCTTTTAGCTGAATAATGTCGAATGGAGATTGCCCACCAGAATCAACCAGGGCAATCTCCCATTGGGTATCCCCGTTGGGCCCTAGTTTGGCAATAAAAATATCGCTTTCAAGTTGGGAAGTCGTATCAGAAGGAATTAAGGATGATGCCCTAAACAGCAGCACGCACCCTCCGTCATTTGTTGCTCTGCCTCGAACGAGGGCGGCACTCAAAATGGAGTCTTGAGGATTTTTGTAGGAAACTTCTTCCTCCCACAACAATCTCCCCTGAGGACTCAGTTTACGAACATTTAAAATCCGATACCTTCCTCGGCCAAAGTAATCATGAGAAAATAAAAATGTGTTGTCATTTTGGTCCATACTCATCCCTAAGGCCCACTCCCCATTTTCTCCAAGGAAAGTCGTGTCCTGCATGTTGCCAGAATCATCTACTTCCAATAAGGCAAGTCCAAACGGCATGCTATCAGAAATGGTGTAGGCAAACAGCATGTATCGATTATCTGACCGAACTTCCACATCCCATCCCCTCCAGGCAGAGGTGATGTTGGGAAAGGGGTCAAAGTCGGTGTACGATTTAGACCATTCAAGGCCACCTGCATCTGTGAATTTGGAGAGGGTGGCCGCACGATTTCTTACCCCTGGGCCGTGAAGCAAACCTGCAAGTATGACATGGCCTGTGCTGTCCAGGGCACTTCCATAGGAATCGTTCCATACAGAATCCCACTTCGATACAGATCGCCACCTAACCACGCCTCGTTCTATTTTTACTACAGATCCCCTGTACTCCAGCGGATAATTCCTTGTTTCAAATCCTGTACAAAAGATTTTTTCTCCTGGCAATAAAATTGCCCCTGTAAGACCAAATCTGGGAGAAAAAGGCCTTATCGACTGCCGAGTCGAAACGAAGTTGGCATCCAGTGATTCAATCGCGAGGTCACCGTCCAGGTTACGCCCTGCTAATTGGTAGCCTTGCCCATCTTCAAAAATGAAATATCCAAAAACGTTTGAAGGGTGTAGGGTATCGAGTACCACACTGGGCTGCTGTACCTGGGCTGATGCAAGGGTGATCAGGAACAATAAGCAAGTAACAGATAGGATAGGTTTCATTGTAGTTCAGATAAGTGTGATGAAATCATTTTTGTTATTTCCAAGTTCTGTCTTTCCCAAAAACAAAACAACTCAATCTGCTTTTGTTTGGGGGTAAAAAATAATCCCCTCCGTGTAGGAGTGGTATAACAAAAATCCCCGAAGGAAGCCTTCGGGGAAGTTTTTTAATATAAGGCTGATACAACTCACAGACTGAGCATGTACTGCTAGCAGTAAATATCTCTAGTACCTAACAGCTTACGCCTAAAAGCGCTTAAGCCATATTCTCAATCACCATGGCGATACCTTGTCCACCACCGATACACATGGTGATGAGGCCATACTTTCCACCCGTACGCTTGAGTTCGTACATGGTTTTTACGGTAAGGATACAACCTGTAGCTCCAATGGGGTGTCCAAGTGCTACAGCACCACCATTAGGATTGGTTTTCTCGTCTGGGAAATTAAGCTCACGTGCTACCGCACATGCCTGAGCGGCAAAGGCTTCATTGGACTCAATCACGTCCATATCTGCTACGGTCAGATTGGTTTTACTAAGCGCATCTTTCACTGCAGGTACAGGTCCCATACCCATCGTGGAAGGCTCAACACCACCGTGACCATATGCCAGAATTTTGGCCATTGGCTTTAGTCCTTTGGCCTCGGCTGAGGCTGCGTTCATCAATACAACCGCTGCAGCTCCATCGTTGATACCAGATGCGTTACCGGCAGTTACCGTACCTTCTTCTTTTTTGAACACCGTACGTAGCTTGGTTAAGCTGGCCATGTCTGCACCGCGACGAACGTGCTCATCTGTGTCAAATACGGAAGTCTTGCGGCGAACAGTTACCTCTACTGGGACGATCTGCTCGGTGAAATAGCCATTTTCAATGGCAGCCTCAGCACGGTTCTGGCTGTTCAAGGCGAGAGTATCCTGGTCTTCGCGCGTGACGTTATGTTTAGCAGCCACGTTTTCAGCGGTGATCCCCATGTGTCCATTTCCAAATGGATCAGTCAGTGCACCTACCATCATATCGACACCTGTGGCAGGTCCCATTCGGTTACCCCAACGGAGGTTAGGGAGCATATATCCACCCTTACTCATGTTTTCGGCACCACCAGCCAAAGCGGCGTCGGCGTCGCCAAGTTCAACGGTCCGACAGGCAGAAACAATGGCCTGAAGTCCACTTCCGCACAGGCGGTTTAAGGTAAGAGAAGGAGATCCAATGGGTATACCTGCACCAACAGATACTGCACGGGAAAGGTACATGTCACGAGGCTCTGTGTGGATCACATTGCCAAAATAGGTATGACCGATTTCCTCTGCTGATAAACCAGAACGCTCAATGGCGGCCTTGGCAGCGGTAATACCCAAATCAATAGGAGAAACAGTTTTGAGGGAACCTCCATAGGTCCCGATAGCGGTGCGGGCACCACTCAGGATGACCACTTCGTTTTTTGCTGACATAATGGGGAAGAATGTTGGTAAAAATTCATATCAAATCCCGATCCGCGGGGCAGAAAGGGGGCAAAATTTAACTGGTAATAGGATGTCAGCTAATCTGGTTGGCGCTAAAGGTAGGATTTTTTATGTATTTATCTATATGAATATGTCAATTTACTGAATGACTTATGATATGGAGATTTTCAAGGGGAGAATTCTACCTGCTTTGATCCGAAAATACCTTATCTGCTCCCTACAATTCCTGGGCTGTAGACATTCCTGAATTTTAGGATCAAAAATACATTTACTAACAGTATGTTAATAAAATAGTCGATAGCTAATAATTTATTATCAAATCTTGTCAAGGATTATCAATTTTATATATTTACCAGATCAAAACCTAGGTACCTGATGGCGAATCAGTTTCATTCCACTTGATTGATCCCATCAGGATATTTTTTCCAAAAGCGAATTCTTCATGAGTAAAAAGATCAATTTCATTGTCCTGGTGGCCATGGTCCTGCTCGTTTTAGTAAATGGCACGGCCTATGAGCTAAACCCTAACACGGATAGCATTGATACCGGAGACACCGCCTGGATGTTGGTAGCAAGTGCTTTTGTGCTGCTGATGACACCCGGTCTGGCATTTTTTTATGGTGGTATGGTCAATAAAAAGAATGTCATATCTACTATGCTGCAAAGCTTTGTAGCATTGGGCGTGATCAGTGTTTTATGGATTGTGGTGGGATTTAGCCTTGCATTTGGCGAAAGTATCGGGGGAATCATTGGGAATCCCCTCACCTATTTTTGCTTTAGTGGGGTAACAAGCTCGCCTAATCCAGACTTTTCCGAGACCATTCCATTTCTGCTATTTGCCCTGTTTCAACTTAAATTTGCCATCATTACCCCAGCCCTGATCACGGGTAGCTTTGCTGAACGAATCAAATTTCGTAGCTACATTTTATTTATGGTCCTCTTCAGCATTTTTATCTATGCACCGCTTGCCCATATGACCTGGCACCCAGAAGGATTGTTCCGTAACTGGGGCGTTCTTGACTTCGCTGGAGGTACAGTAGTCCATATGTCTGCGGGTTTTGCAGCCTTAGCCGGTGCCGTATTTTTAGGAAAACGAAAAGAAGTCAGCCATGATCCTGCCAATGTTCCTTTCATCATTTTGGGAACAGGCCTGTTATGGTTTGGCTGGTTTGGGTTCAATGCAGGCTCAGCGCTTGGTGCCAATGTAGATGCAGTTATCGCATTTGCCAATACCAACCTCGCCTCTGCGGCAGCCATGATCACCTGGATTTTTTACGATCGCTTCATGGGACGTAAGATGTCTGCCATTGGGGCTTGTATCGGAGCCATAGTGGGGCTGGTTGCCATTACCCCGGCAGCGGGATTTGTCACAATTGGTCAGAGTATCTTTATTGGTGCTGCTGCAGCTGTGATCAGCAACGTGGCCATCACCGTAAAAAATCGCTCCAAACTGGACGACACCCTGGATGTATTCCCAAGTCATGGCCTCGGCGGCGTGGTCGGCATGGTGCTTACAGGCGTATTCGCAAACGAGGTGGGGCTAATTCACGGTGAAACCACCACTTTCCTGTTTCATATGCTTGCCCTGGTAATCGTAGCCGTTTTCACCTTCGGTGGAAGCTGGTTGCTGTATTTCCTGGTCAACCTCATCATCCCTGTACGTGTACAGGAAAAGCATGAGGCCAGCGGCCTTGACCTCTCTCAACATGGAGAACAGTTTGCCTGATTAACACTTTCTTGTAGAATGAATGAAAGCCTGCGTGAATACGTGGGCTTTTTTGGTCCAGACTAGTTTTGGGGGGTTATCTTCAAGCTAATCCTTACTTTTCTGTTCTTTCCCTTGAATCAAACTATTAATGACGCGGATAACCTCCTTTTCAGACAGCTCAGTTATTCGCATTAATTTATTCATGGGCAACTCAAACTGCAGCCCAAGTTTGATGAGCTCACGATTTAGATGGCGTACCAGCTCCTTCACTTGACGTACCCGTTCTTTCTCCCACTCCACTTGTGCCCGAACTGTATGTAGCAGCCGATCCTTTTCTTCTAGTTCCTTTTGGTAGGGCAGGATCATCCATTCAAAATGGTCAGGGTACGGTCTTTAAGGGTCTCAGGCATCTTTTCTGAGCTTGAGCTCCGCCAAATTTACGAGAAGCTGATTGAAGATTTTATATGCCCATTTGAGCACTGGTGATTAATCTTTCTTGTTTTTGATTCTGTTGATGATTTGGGTGATTTCCTTGGCCGTTAATCCTGTCATCTGAATCATTCGTTCCATAGAAAGATCAAGTTGTAATCCAAGCTTGATGAGTTCAAGGTTTTTCTGACGGGATTGTTCTCTCTCCTGAAGAGCTCGTTCTCTCTCCTGACGTGCTTCATCTTGTGCTGCTTTCATGAGCAATTCTTTCTCCTCCAACTCCTTTTTATAGGGCAGAATCATCCATTCATAAATGGTCAGGTTACGGTCTTTAAGGGTCTCAGGCATCTTTTCTTGTATCGTTTAGATAAATTATTGGGGAGGCAACTGGAAAACGAAAATATACCTATTCAGTCGTTTATTTTTCACCTGCTCTCCCTTGAATCAAATTGATGACGCGGAGAACCTCCTTTTCAGACAGCCCAGTCATTTGCATTAATTTATTC
>JBCDIQ010000142.1:0-12958 GCA_039024295.1 Bacteroidota bacterium
AAGCTTCATTGACATTCTGATGCAGAAAGGATTCCAGATGAAAGGCACCGCCAGTATCGTGAAGAAAGGCGATGCGCATTTTTCAAGGATGGAGCAGGCTCTGCTAGAATTGACTGAAGGAAAATTCCCGTTTTCAAGCATCACAGAAATAACCGTTGAGCAAGCTAAACCGATAATTGCTCCCAGGTATTTGCTGTATCCAGAAACGACGGAAGCAGAACAGATAGCCGCTGCGAGGGAAGCTTATGGGTTATAATTGGATCGGCAAGCACAACACATGCAAGTTTCTTCATATTGAAATTTTCAGTTTATTTATGCTCCATATCCATTTCCTATCTTCATGAACAAGCGAATCATCCTCTCCCTGATCATCGGAACGCTGTTGCTATTTGTCTGGAATGCCATTTCTTGGATGGCGCTCCCTTTTCATAGTCAATCCCTCAAAAATATTCCTGAAGGCATCGTCCAACTTGAGGCCATGAGACTACAAATGCCTGAAGATGGGGTGTATCATTACCCTGGACTTCCGGGGGAAAATACCTCCAAAACCCTGGATGAGATTGAGCATCAACTGCAACAAGGCCCGAGGATTACCCTCATGGTATACCGCAATCACCCTACTGCTCTTTTTGATCCCTCTACTTTTCTGTACAGCTTGCTCATCAACCTCCTGACGGCAGGCCTGACGCTTACCTTGATTTCTTTCATTTCCCAACCGACCGCCAAAACAGTGATTTTAGCAACCCTAACGCTAGGGGTAATCGCTGCCGTGGTAAGCGATGTCAGCCAAATGAATTGGTACATGTTTCCCCTGGGGTACACCCTGGTGAATGTCGGTGACAAACTCATTTCTTTTGGCCTGTTAAGTGTATTATTTGCCTTCTACACCTTCAAAACTCCCCAACATGCTAGATGACAACAAAATCATGACCCTTCATCCCCAGGGTAAAAAAGGGGTAAACATCCTCAGAAGAAGATACGATGTGATCAAAGATTTCATTGTACGTACCGTTGAGGAACACCAGGAAATCTCCTACGATGACTTGAATGACCTGGCAATAGAACAATTAACCGAAACCTTTGACGGAAAAGTGCTTTGGTACATTGTCACCGTTAAGCTTGACCTGGAAGCACGGGGCATCATTGAACGTATTCCCAAAACCAGCCCGCATAGGCTGCGTATGAAGGGATAGAAAAATTCTAACAGGGGAGTTAGCTACAAAATTCCTTTCCACTTCTACATTCAGATTCCCCATTCAGCATCACAACTCATGAAAACCCTCACTGCTTTCCTGCTTTTATTTGGGTTCTTTCAGGCCGGGGTTGCCCAGATAAGCCCCCCTACTCACATAAATGGTAAACCCATGGCAGTAGGAGCTTATATAGTTGACTCAACCGAAAGGATTTTGATCAAAAATGGCCAATGGGAATTCTACTATGATAACGGCAATTTGAGTAGTAAGGGCACGTATGATTCTGGCCAGAAGGTGGGAGAATGGGTCACTTATAATTACTTGGGGAAAATTGAGTCTCGCGGTTTCTATTGCTACGACTCTCTTGTGGATGTACGACAAATGGGAATAGAGAAAAGAAAAGCAGATTCAATATCAGAGTTGAGGACACCTGAGGATTGGGGCTTTGCATCCGAATACCCTAAGGATAAGGATTCGGTTAGCCTTGATGAATGGGGGTTTGAAGAAGAATCCTCAGCAAGTATCCCTACTAATTCACAACCAAAGTTATTCAGCAGGGATTATTTGAAGAAAGAAATAATTATTGAGCTAATAATTATTGAGTTAGATAAAACCAAGGACTCCACCTATATTCAAAAAATAAGTGACCCAAAAGAAGTTTCTCGTTATGCTGATGAAGGGGCATTTGCTGGCGTTGACGAATGGGGATTTGAAGATGTATTGTTTGTTAAAGACCTTGAGGAAAGAATAATAAACCGGAAAATCAACAACCAAATCTGGTACGAACCACAATCCTCCAAAGAATGCGGAACCTGGGAGGTTTTTACCTACAAATTACCAGAAGAATAACCCACAGGAGACCCAACAAGGGACACGCAATAGCAAGTTCTTACCCAGCCTGCTCAGGGAAAAGACCCCTAAATTCATGTTTGCCGGACGCTTTCAAATAGGGATACATCATGGAGAGCAACTGAAACGATGCTTCAGGAACAAGCTCAGTCTCCTCCTTTTCATGCATATATAAGCCAGAAGCATACAACCAGGTATTGCTGTACCCCATCATCCTTTCTGCCAGAAACTGATATTCCTTCTCAAACGAAGCGGGCTTCATCAGGTTTTGGTTGATAAAGAAATTGAACACATACTGGTAACCCATGAGTCGCTCCTTTCTAACGGCCTCAAAATGGGCCCGTATTTTCTTGTTGGCTCTCAACAGGTTATACAAATCCGTCCAGAAAAACCGATAGGCAATCATTCTTTCCATGCTGGTCTGAACTTCCGATTTCATGTGAGCCAACGAAAGTTTTTGCTCCTCCAGGCCCGCTACCCGATTGTCAAAAACCTCCACCATCTCCACATACAGGGCTTCCAGAATATCCTCCCGTTTCCGAAAGTGATAGTTGAGGTTCCCGGAACTCATTTCCAGGTCCGTCGCGATCATCCGAATGGTCACCTGGCTGTACCCCAGCTCATTGAACAACGCCCTTGCCTTATCAAGGATTTTTTTTCTGGTATTCCCCATTAGTAAACTTGTCCTAATAATTCATTTTTAGTAAACTTGCCCTAAAATTACACATATGCCTTCATTTTTTAAATCTGAACCAGGAAAAAAAGAGGTTATCGACCTCTACGACCAAAAGCTGGCAGAGCTCAACATTGAATATAAGACCCTGGAGCTGGATACTTCTTTTGGAAAAACGCATGTGATCGTAACCGGAGATGCTGAAAACCCTCCTCTCATATTGGTTCATGGCTCTAATGGCTGCGCCCCCATCGCCCTGGAATGCTACCCCAACCTGAGCTCAACCTACCAGGTCTTTGCGGTGGATGTGCCTGCCCAGCCTAATAAAAGTGAAGGCATCCGGCCCAGCATGAAGGATGATTCCTACGGCAGGTGGATGAATGAGGTCATGGGCATCCTGGAGTTACAAGACGTTGTATTGGCTGGTTTTTCCTTTGGCGGACTCATCATCCTGAAAACCCTCATCTATGATGCGTCCAGGGTCAAAGAAGTATTCCTGGCCTCACCAGCCTATATCGTTAATGGAAATCCATTGAAGGCACTTATCAATATTTTCATCCCCATGAAACGGTACATGAAGACCCAAAAGGTGAAGCATATTGAGAAATTCCTCGCAGTACTTTTCACTGAAAGGGATGAATTTGCTGTAAAATTTCTCTCAAAGGTGTTTGTCCATTTTGAAATGGATTTCACCCCTGTGCCCGTTTTGTCCAAACAAGAAGCTAGCGCCATCCAAACGCCTATCACCCTCATCGCCGCCAAAAACGACGCGATATTTCCTGGCGAGAAAATGATAAAACGAGCAAAAAAGCTCCTTCCCACCATCAAGCATATATCGCTCCTGGAAACCTCAAAGCATGTACAGGACTCAGCAGGCAATAGAATCGTAGAACAATTGATGCTGGAAGTTGACCAACCTGTGTATGAGCAATAAGATTTATTCCAGCTTCACAATACGCCGCACATAGGTCTGATCCTCAATCGTGATAGATAAGTGATACACGGCTGCACGCAACCTGGAAATATCAACCTCCAATTCGTATGATCCTGCTTCCATTTCAAGGGGATCTTGAACCCCGAGAACTGGCCGCCCCATCATATCCCTTAGCTCTGCCTGGACCCTCGAAGTTTTTTTAAGGCTGTAAGCCAGGGTAAACCTGCCCGTATTGGGGTTAGGATAGACTTTGGGAGAACCCAGAGAGGCTTCAAAAATTGAATCTCCCTGGAAAGCCGTTTCTTGTTGGGGTCCAAATCCTCTGAGGGAAATCAAATTAGCCTTGTAGGTATTGCCGGAACAGTACTTGTCAAGTTCTCCTGGGGAGTAAGGTAAATTAGGGGAAGCACACCCAATAATGACCTCAATTCCTGTTTCTTGCTGTGAATTCGGATCAACCTGAGCAGAAGGTTGCACCTCAATATTTGCACCTGCTGATAATCGAATAGGCCCCACTTCTGCAGAAGCATCAACTATTATGTTTCGCCATGCACGAATATCTTCGTTTACTGTTCCCATAAGGGTAGTATCAAATGGAATGCGAGGGCTTTCAACAAGTGGCTCGTTCACAGTTTGCAATTTTACTGGATAGGTAATGACCTGCTGAGAGATGAGTGGCATACCATTTCTGCCAAGTCTGGCACTCAGGTAGGTATTGGCAAAGCGCAGGTACACCTTCGGCTGGCTTTCTCGCCAGGCAATTCCTCCTCTGCAGCTGATATGTTCCCTATCCAGGTACCCGGTAAGCTCCCCCAGGCATTCAAGTGGCAAAAAAGGCGTGGCATACATCCCCGGAATGGTGTCAATGGCCTCAATGTTCCCTAATGCTGCGTCTCGAGTAAAATATTCCCCCTCATCATTACTTTCGCTGAAAGGCCGCTGATCGATAATGAGGGCTGCTGTGATACGAGATCGCTCCAGATTCAGACGAGCTGCTGGGTTGATGGCATATTGTATGTCGGTTGCAAGCCTAAAAGAGGTCGATTCGTCGATTATATTTTCATAGACAGGGGCCTCTCCGTCGATTTGTGATACCCCAAATTGAACCCCACAGGTCGCACCCTGCCGGCTTTCTTCTTTTTTTGTGTACACTTCAACTGTGGGGGTCTCTAATAGGGCAAAAACCCCTAATTTTTCATTATAGATGGGATAAAAGGGCTGTCTGGGATAGTTACCCTCCGGCAATTCCCACGAATCTTTGCTCCCTGGCACGGCAAACTCGGTAGCGTCAGTCCGGTAGTCGTCTTTAATCTCACCTGTAAGGGTGGTTTCTGCCCGAAGTCTAGCGGGAATGGAGTTCAGCCGCTGAGGCCCCTGCTCACTATTCCGAGTTCGCATCATGTTTTGGGAAAATCCATAGTACCTCGCAGCAAATTGAAGCCTCTGGGCATATTCATCCATCGTGCTGGTGGTGTTCTCATAGATCAAACTGGCCGGAAACCCGCTTGAAACTCCCGGAATAAATGCCCCATTTACAAGACCAGTTTGAAGGTCTAACAGGGATATGGCAGCGGGTGCATCATCAGAAGCCGCAGCAAGAATAACGGCATCATCAAAAAATCGATCTGGGGTGTACCCCACCTGCAGGCCTCCTGTGAGGGAGAAGCCTTTTGCGCGATATACGCTCATCCAATTACGAGCAATGAAGTCAGGCCCTGATGGGTGTCTATACCGTTCTAATAAATTCAGTCTGGGGGCTCCTTTTCCTATCAGTCCTGCATTGAGATACTCAGGAGGATTGACTTCCATCTTGATTGACATCTTTTGGTTACATACGCAAGGGTCATATGCCATAGGAAAAGCACTGTGCATCAGCTGTAGACCAGACCTGCTTAACAGCGAATTCGTCTGAACCACAAAGGTGGTGGTGGAGTCATCGAGGGGCTGGGCTAAAGGTTGCATCAACCCAAATATCCCACTGACTCCATATTCAGATCGCTTTGGCAACCCTGGCAATGTTTGGATGAGTTTTGTCCCGAAAAGGCCAAGTTCGTCAGAATTACTGGTGGTAAACACATGGAGCATACCGCTGTGGCGGTTGTAGAGAATTAAATTGGGGAGTGTACCGCCATTCTGAAACATATTCCCATCCTGCCCTACCCCAAACCCATAGAGCACCATTTCCCAGCCATCTTCTGGGTGAAAGTCGCTGGAATCTGCCTTGGCGAGGTAGTTGAGGTCAATACTATTATTGAAATAAGGGTTAGAATAGGAATCCAATTGGTTAAATGGCCTCCCCACCAGCGAAACAGGAGAAATGAGTTTATCCATCCAGGTATAGCGATTGGCTAATTCTGGTCGCTCATTATTGTATGCCTTCCCAGGACGAGGGTCTGTGCTGATGCCCACAGAATCAAAACAAACTTGGGCATGAAGGGAGAAGATGGAAAGGGATGTGAGGATAAATAGAAGTACACGTAGTTTCATGGAAAGGGATATGTTAGTTTGTTCTAGGTAATTGATCCAAGTTCAGTGGTTAAAATAAGGGATAACGAAACCTATCCCTATGACTTAATTCATCTTCCATATATAAATTTTCCCATATCAAAACCAATGTATTTATAAAATGGTTTGTTCCTCCACAAAAATCTTCCCCCTTCCAGATTGTTTCCTACCTTCGCCCTATGCAAATAACTGGTGACCTCAGGAAGATGCGGGCGACCCTTGAAAGCCCGGTACAATATGAACTCCCCTTAGGAGAGGATGCACTTCACATGAATGACCTAATTGGCAAGTCATTTTCCCTCAACTGGATAGGCGAAATTTACTGCAAGCGATGTGGCAGAAAGACCAAAAAGTCTTTTCTACAAGGGTTTTGTTTTCCATGTTTTCGGGATGCACCCGAGGCATCACCCTGTATCATTCATCCAGAGCAATGTGAAGGTCACTTGGGGAAAGGCCGAGACGTAGAATGGGAAAAAGCCAATCACGTCCAGCCCCATGTGGTGTATCTGGCCCTGACTTCGGGGGTAAAAGTTGGCGTGACGCGAAGTACCCAAATCCCTACCCGCTGGATCGACCAGGGGGCCTGGCAGGTAATGGTGCTGGCAGATTTGCCTTACAGACAGTTAGCTGGTGCCCTCGAAGTAGCCATGAAAGAACACCTAACAGATAAAACCGCTTGGCAGCGCATGCTGAAAAACCAGATGGCGACAGACGTTGACCTTCGGGCAGAAAAGAAACGGGTGACAGCATTGGTACCGGAAGAATTCCAATCCTATTTATCTGACAATGAAGAATTAACGGAAATTATTTATCCAGTCACAAAATACCCGACAAAAGTAAAATCGCTGAACCTGGATAAAACACCAGAGGTTAATGGAAAATTGTTGGGGATACGAGGCCAGTACCTGATGTTTGAGGATAATACGGTGATCAACATTCGAAAATACGCAGGGTACAGGGTAACTATTTCAGCATAAAAATGTCAAAAATAGCCGTTCGAATCTGCGAAAACTGGATGAGACTGAAAAATTCCCTTCTATGGAGATCTATCAAAGTTCATCCTTCCCTACGCATGAGTTCCCTTCATGTTCCCATTTGGCAGGACCTCATCTAACCTAGCGGCTGTTACCTGATTCAACTTTGCTGAGTGTAGGGGTGCCACTACCTTGACGTAGTTATCGGTGTGGCCAACCATCAGGTGACTTTCTGTAGGATGGGGAGTTTCCCAGAGGACTGGCCGAAAGTGCCCCACAAACTTTTCATAGAAAAACCGCCTTTTCTTGGCAGAAAGGCTTCGAAGAGCTTTGCTTCGCTCGTGGCGTACAGGTTTGGGGACAACCCCGCCGAGGGTTATGGCGTGGGTGTTTTCCCGCTCAGAATAGCTAAAAACATGCAAATAAGAGATATCTAGTTGCTGCAAAAAACGATAGGTATCTTCAAAATGAATATCTGATTCCCCAGGAAAACCCACAATTACGTCCACCCCTATGCAGGCATGCGGCATCTGAGATTTGATGCTGGCAACTCTTTCTGCGAACAGTTCACGTCGATACCTACGCCGCATCTTCCCGAGAATGGCATTACTGCCACTTTGCAACGGCAGATGAAAATGAGGCATGAATCGCTCGGAAATGGCTACATGCTCGATGATTCGATTGCTGAGCAGATTCGGTTCAATAGAGGAAATCCGATACCGCCGAATTTGGGTCCTCTTATCCAGCTCGTTTACGACATCGAAAAAGTTCTCTGGCTGATCCTTGCCATAATCTCCCAGGTTCACCCCTGTAAGCACCACTTCTTTAATACCAGCTTCCTGGAGTTCATGTGCATTTGCAATAACGTTCACGATACTGTCACTTCGTGATCTTCCACGGGCCAAGGGAATGGTACAGAAGCTACACTTATAGTCACATCCATCCTGAAGCTTCAAGAACGCGCGCGTTCGTTCCCCTTGTGCAAAAGCAGGAACAAACGTATTCACTTCCCCAATTTGGCTGTTAAACACGCAAGCATTGGTACCTTTCTGAAAATCCTCAGCCAATTCCAGGATTCTAAATTTGTCTCCTGCCCCTAGCACCATGTCTACGCCAGGAATAGCAGCAATCTCTCGGGGTTTCAACTGTGCATAGCACCCTACCACCACGACATATGCAGCAGGATTGCTCCGCAGTGCCTTGTTGACAATGTTGCGGCATTTGCGGTTGGCACTCTCAGTCACAGAGCAAGTATTGATCACATATACCCCTGCTGGTTCTTCAAAGGGAATTTTCTTGAAGCCGGCATCTGTAAATTGCCGACCAATGGTAGAAGTTTCAGAAAAATTGAGTTTACACCCCAATGTGTAAAAGGCAACCGTCTGCATATTACTTGTCTGCTAACCCAAATATTTTGTACGAAATTAAGGCTTTTCCTCGAAAAAATAACTGATAAAAACCTAAAGCAGGTGTAATTTCGCTACTTGAAAACAAAACCCCGTGGTAAATGGGTTAAGCATTACCTGATTTTTATGCTTCACACCATGTCTATATCCACATCCTTTTACCATCTATTGATGGCCCTACTACTTGTGTTTGGGACAATTTCGTGTACCACCAAACCTGAAAACCAATCTTCGAACAATATGATGCCACCCGTAGCAAAAAAGATTACCAAAGAACTTACCATTCACGGAGATACCCGAGTTGACCCCTATTTTTGGCTCAACCAGCGGGAAAATCCTGAGGTGATCTCCTACCTTACAGCTGAAAATGATTTCTTGAAAGAGGGCATGAAGCGTACAGAGACGTTTCAAGAAGAACTTTACCAGGAGATGCGGAGCAGGATTAAAGAAGATGACAACAGCGTACCTTACCTCAAAAATGGCTACTACTACTACACGCGATTTGAAACCGAAAGTGAATACCCGTTTTACTGCCGGAAAAAAGAATCATTAGAAGCGGATGAGGAAGTCATGGTAAATGTCAACAACCTCGCAGAAGGCCATGAATACTGTGCGGTTGGGGGATTGAAAGTTAGCCCGAACAACTTACTCGCATTGTATGCCGAAGACACAATAGGCAGAAGAATTTACAGCCTCAAATTCAAAAACCTGGAAACGGGGGAAATGCTGGAGGATGAGCTGGCATCCGTGACAGGTAATGCAGTTTGGGCTGCCGATAATAAAACCATTTTTTACTCCAAACAGGATTCCCAAACGCTCAGGTCTTTTCAGATTTATCGGCATGAACTCGGCACCAGCCCAGATGAAGATAAGCTCATTTATGAAGAAAAAGATGAGACCTTCACCTGCTATGTAACTAAAACCAAGTCAGAACAATACATCCTGATTGCCTCCAACAGTACCCTTACGGATGAATATCATTACCTACCTGCCAACGAGCCAACCAGTGACTTTAAAGTCATACATCCACGTGAACGAGGGATAGAATACAGCGTAAATCACGCGGGAGACAAATTCTACATTCGCACCAACTGGCAGGCAGAGAACTTCAGGCTCATGTCTGCCCTGCCAGGAAAGACAACCAAGGAGCATTGGGAGGAAGTAATTCCCCATCGCAAAGATGTCTTGCTGGAAGGCACCTCCCTTTTCAAAGATTTTTTGGTATTAGACGAACGAAAAGGAGGGCTTACCCACCTGCGAATCATTCGCTGGGATGGCCAAATGGACACCTACCTACCATTTGAGGAGGCCGCCTACATGGCTTACACAAGTGGAAACCCCGAATATGATTCTCAGAAGTTGCGGTATGGTTACCAATCCATGACAACCCCCACTTCTACCTACGAGTATGACATGGTCACCGGGGAGAAAGTTCTGCTAAAAGAACGGGAAGTTCTGGGGGGATTCGATCGGAAGGACTATAAAACGGACCGAATCTTCGCTACAGCTGATGACGGAACGAAAGTACCCATCTCCCTGGTGTATCATAAAAACACCCCTCTGGACGGTACTTCTCCCACCCTTTTGTATGGGTATGGCTCTTATGGTAATAGCCTGGATCCTTATTTCAGCACGGCTCGATTGAGCTTGCTTAACAAGGGATTTGTATACGCAGTAGCCCACATTCGGGGTGGCGAAGAAATGGGACGATACTGGTATGAAGAAGGTAAATTGCTGAACAAAAAGAACACCTTCACCGATTTTATCGCCTGTGGGGAGCACATGATCGCACAGAAATATGCCGCTCCTGACCAGCTTTACGCCATGGGAGGCAGTGCGGGTGGGCTTTTGATGGGAGCAGTAGTCAACATGCGGCCCGAACTTTGGGCAGGCGTGGTTGCTTCAGTTCCTTTTGTAGACGTAATCACCACCATGCTGGATGAAAGCATTCCCCTTACCACTGGAGAATATGATGAGTGGGGCAACCCCAACGATCCTGAGTATTATACCTATATCAAATCCTACTCACCCTATGACCAGGTAGAGGCAAAAGCATACCCTCCTATGCTTGTCACCACGGGGCTACACGATTCTCAGGTCCAATATTGGGAGCCTGCCAAGTGGGTAGCCAAACTTCGGGACCTCAAGACAGACGATAACCCTTTATACCTGCACACCAACATGGATGCAGGCCACGGAGGTGCTTCAGGACGTTTCCGGGCGTTAAAAGAGGTAGCGATGGAATATTCGTTCTTCCTCGACCTGGCCGGAAAAATCTAGGTTCTAATTAATTAAGCGAATTTGACGATTCATTACCCCCGTAAAATTACGGGGGTAAGTGAAACCAATTTGGTTTACCTGGAATCTGATACTTCCCTTTAAACAAGCTGAACCGGTCATAATTTTGATTCATAAACATCAGCATTATGACCTATCAACATCTCCCTATTACCGAGTGGGCCTTAGAAGACCGGCCACGAGAAAAACTCCTTCATCGAGGAATTGATGCCCTTACAAATGCAGAGTTACTCGCCATCCTGTTGGGCAGCGGTACACATAAGCTCTCAGCCATCGACCTTGCCCGAAATATCATTGAGCAAACCGGAGGGCTAAAACAATTGGGGAAATCCAGTGTAAATGAGCTTAAAAAGATCAAGGGAATAGGCCCGGCAAAGGCCATATCTATGGTAGCAGCCTTTGAGCTGGGCAGAAGGAGATCAACCCTCACCCCAGAAGAAATCAGGATTCTGAGTTCAGATGATGCCGCAGCCTACCTTGGACCCCTGCTAGCCGATTTACGCCAAGAAGTTTTCTACCTGGTGTTGCTGAATCGCAATAACATTGTCATTGGAGGTAAGCAGATTTTTAAGGGAGGGGTTCATTCAACCATCATGGACCCAAAAATCGTCTTTCATGAGGCAATGAACCATTTAGCCTGTGGGATTTTGGTGGCCCATAACCATCCCTCTGGCAACCTCAATCCCAGTACAGCAGATCGGCACATTACCCATAAAATTGAAGAGGGGTGTAAAATTCTGGATCTGATGTTTTTGGATCATCTGGTTATCTCTGACAAAGGGTATTATTCCTTTCGAGATGAAGGATACATCCTGTAGGGCAGGTCTGAAATACCGTAAATTACGGATAAGGGGTAATTAATTTGTCCTTTCATCAACCAAAATTGCCCGCTAAAGCTTATAACCTAACAAGCTAATGCTTCCTTGTTAAATTTGAGGGTTAACGTCAGGTTATATGAAGAAAACAGTATGCTTATGGGTTTGCTGGCTCACCCTCTTACTTCCGGCAAGCCTTGAAGCTCAGGTTGATTTCTCAGCTGATACTACTTCAGGCTGTGCACCTTTGCTCGTCTCGTTTACTTCCCAGGTTCCAGCCAATGCTACCAGTGTCCTGTGGGATTTTGGTAATTCAGGAACCTCTACCCAGCTAAATCCTGGAAGATCTTACACGCAGCCAGGAACATATACAGTAACCCTTACGGCTTATTTTGCGAGCGGACCACCTCAAACCCAAACTAAAACCGCATTCATTAATGTTTTTGCGGCTCCTAGTGTTGATTTTTCTGCCAACCCTACGACTGTTTGTAAAGGTGATCCCGTAGCCTTTACCAGCAATGTGACCCAGGGAACGGGGGCAATTACCCAATACATATGGGATTTTGGGGATGGAACAGGCAGCAACCAGGCAAACCCAACCCATCGGTATTCTCAAAGCGGTTTTTACAATGTGGCCCTGACAGTTGAAGACGCAAACGGGTGTACTGCATTTGAATTCAAAAGGGTTTTTATCAATGTGGAAGCACCAGATGCTTCTTTTACCAGTTCAACCACAAATGGGTGCTTCCCGCCCTTCCAGGTCCGGTTCCAAAGTGCCCAAACGTTCGGTAATCACTTTTGGTCCTTCGGAAATAACCTTACCTCTACCACCATTAACCCCAGTCATACCTATAATTCGACTGGATCGTTTACCGTTACCCATATCATTGAGGTAAACGGTTGCAGGGACACCGTTACCATTCCCAACTACATCAACATTGGGCAACCTACCGCTCAGATTCAATCTTCTGCAGATACAGCTTGTGTTAACCAGGGAATAAGATTCTTCTGTAATTCCACAACAGCCCAATCCGTCTTGTGGAATTTTGGGCCCGGCCAGGGATCTTCCACTCAGTGTGACCCAAATAAAGGCTTCTCAACTCCAGGGGTTTACAATGTAAGCCTGACCCTCACAGAACCGAATAACTGCATCATAAATGCTTCAAAACGGATTGTAATTCTTCCGCCGCCTCCCATAGATTTTGGCACGCCAGATACCTTTGCATGTAACCCTACCCACACAGCAACATTCACCCCCGTTGGAGCCACCAACTTATCGCTTCTCTGGAGTTTTGGAGATAATAATTCGAG
>JBCDIQ010000143.1:0-12940 GCA_039024295.1 Bacteroidota bacterium
ATAATCACGGTCATATTTTGAATAAGAAATAAATATTCTTTTGGGAAATGGATTAGATTTAATGTTTGATTCTAATTTTGATACTTCAGCTTGCTGGATTTTTAAGGGTTCTACATTTATCATGCTATAAATTTGTTTAATCGATTCTGAAATTTTTTTCTCTTCGATGATGATTTCGTCTTTACTTAAAACTTCTCTCATTTTATTTTTTTGGAAAATGTTGAATCTATTTTGTAGTTGAATAAAGTCATCATCTAAATGTCTAGGAATTATTTTCTTCATGTTATTAAGAGCAAATTCCAGTTGCCCTTGACTAATTTGTTTTCTTATTTCTTCCATGGGACTGATAGGTTTTAAAAGGCGGTTAGCATCATAAAATTATTATTCCCCCCTCACCCCAACCGCTCCGCATACCGCTTCCCGGCTTCCTGCTCGATGCGGATGGTCCGATTCAGGGCAATCTCCAGCAAATCTCGCATAGCACGAGCGGCATCCACTTCCATTTCCACGTCTTCGGCAGACTGCACGGTTAGGTGAATGATGTTGGCCAGGCTGAGGTCGAGCTTGACGCCTTTGACGAGGTTGCGGTGGCCCCGGTCCAGGTTGTCGGCAATGCGGAGGATGCCTGCCAGGATGGAAACGATACGTTTGCGCTCGTCAGAGAGTATGTTGTAGTGAAAATGGTCGCGCTTGGGCATGCTTTTGCGGTGGTAGCGCACGACATTGGCCAGCAGCACCAGCTCATTGGTGGAAAAGCCGGAGAGGTTGCTGTTCATGATGATGTACTGCCCATGTTTGTGGTGGGCACTGGGGTTGATGAATTTGCCAATATCGTGGAGGATCGCGGCATATTGCAGTATCTCCTTTTCATCGGCTCCGAGCTGGTGCATGCCTGCGAGTTGGTCAAACAGGCTGGAGGAAAGCTCGCTCACCTTGAGGCCATGACGTGGGTCAAATTCATAGTGCTTGGCGAGGTTTTGCACGGCCTTGGCCCGGAGGTTCCGGTCGGCTTCGCCGAGGAATTGCTTCACCCGCGAATGGCGATTCCGAATGAATCTATACAACATGCCTTCCTTCAGGGCGAAGTCAGACACCATGCACTGGTCCAGGTTGAGCTCTGCGAAAAGGTACGAACAGATGGCCCCTCCCATCAGGATCATGTCTACCCGAATGCTGTCCATGCCCTGCATTTTGAGGCGCTTGGCCCGGGTGGTGTTGATGAGCTTCGCAAAAATGCTGTTGAATTCTCCCCGGCTGAACTTGTAGCCGTTGAGGTTGGAAGCCGAAAGTCGGTCTTTTTTCTGGTAGGCGATCAGGGTCGCTAACGTCTCGAAGGTGCCGGACGAACCCACGAGTAACTGCAAGTTGAACTCCCGCAATTCCTTCACCAGCGATCCCAGTTCTTTGTGGAGCAGCACCTCCAGCTTTTTCATCTCCTTCTCCTTCATCGGGTCAGAAGGATTGATTGCTTCCATCAAGCGGGCTGCGCCAATGTTCAGGCTCCGCAGCAAGAGCGGCTCCCCATTTTCCGACACGATGAATTCCACGCTGCCACCCCCGATGTCCAACAGGAGGTTCGCCTGATTTTGCGGCAGGCGCACCCCATTTTTTACCCCTTCGTGAATCAGGGCTGCTTCTTCATTCCCGTTGATGACTCGGATGGTAATGTTGGCTTTGGAAGAAGCCTCCCGGAGAAATTCTTTTCCATTGCTAGCGGATCGGATGGCACTGGTCGCATAGGCAAACACCTGACTCACCCCAGCAGAGTCGATAAGCTTGCGGAAATTTTGCAACGCCCGAATGCCCCGTTTAAATGCAAATTCCGTTAAGAAACCAGAGTTGATGCCGCCTTCGCCCAGTTTGACCGGTTCCTTGAATTTTCCCTTGATGCTGATTTGGTCGTGTTCATTCACTTCTGCCAGGAGCAAATGAAACGTATTCGTGCCGAGGTCAATGATAGCGATCTGTTCGGTGGTCATGTATGGGAACTTGCGTATTAGATTGCTAATTTCGCACCGAAAGCGATAACAGCAAAGCCCATTTTGGGTTAAAGTTCAGACAATATAACCAACAGCCTTTTGATTTCGACCCTAATTGACCTCTTGCTGCGCCATCGGAAGCTATTGCTGGGAGGGGTGCTGGTGCTCAGCCTGGTATTTGCGGCCTTCGCTGCCCAACTGCGGATCAATTTCAGCTTTGACGCCTTCTATCCCAAAGATGACCCTGAGTATCAATACTATGATGTGTACCAGGAGCAGTTTATGGAGACACAGAACTTCATGATCTCCATTGCCCTGAAGGCGCCAGGGGATAACATCTACGACCAGGAATTTCTGCAGCAGTCAGATGTACTTTTTGGGGAGCTGGCTGAGGTCTATGGCATTGATTCTTCGATTATCGCCACGACTTATCCGCAAATCAAGCGTAGAGGAACGGGCTTTTCTGCCAAGCCCTACCTGCGATTTGGCTCTCCACAGGAGGTCGAAGCCTCACAAAAACGAATTGCCAAAGACCCAGGCCCAATTGGCACCTTCATCTCCAAAAATGAAACTTACCTCTGCGGATACTTCTTTCTCAACGATACCTTATTCGATACCCCACGCAGGGACGAAGTGACCCGGGAGTTTGATGAAATACTGGCGGAAACCGACTTGGAGTTCATGATCTCAGGCATTCCATATATCCGGACACAGTACGTGGACAAGATCGGGAATGAACTGACCTTATTTCTAGGCATCTCTTTGCTGCTGATCGCGGGCTCCCTTTTTGCTATGTACCGCAACATCTGGGGCACGGCAGTCCCCATGTTGGTGGTGATGTTTTCGATGATTTGGACGATGGGCACCATGGGCATGGCCGACCAGCCCATTAACCTGATGACCAACCTGTTGATCCCGATCATTTTTGTGGTGGGCATGTCGGATGTGATTCACCTGATCACGAAGTACCAGTTTGAAATTCAACAAGGTAAAGAACGCATGGATGCCCTCCGGGTCACCCTCAAAGAGATTGGCTTAGCCACTTTCCTGACAAGCCTAACCACCTCCGTGGGGTTTGCCTCCCTGTTGATCTCTAAAATGCCGCCTATCCGGTCTTTTGGTATGTTTGCGGCCTCAGGGGTGTTTTTTACGTATTTGGTGTCCATCATCGCTGTGCCCTTTGCCCTGGCGATGTTATCTCCGAAGGTTTTTCAGCGGAGCAATACCCTGGAAGGCAGCCCCTTCTGGCCCCGTTTTCTGGATAAGCTTTACCAATTTACCCGAACCAAAAGCAAAGAAATCGTGGTTGGGACCTTTGTGGTCTTTGCGGGATGTTTTTTCATGCTTCGCCAGGTATCGCTGGACACCTATTTGCTGGAGGACATCGGGCATGAGGACCCGATTCGGACTTCCATGCAGTTTTTTGAGGAAGAATTTTTTGGCCTTCGGCCGTTTGAGATGGGGCTGCACGCACAGCCTGGCCACATCATGACGGATCGAGAGGTGCTGTTGGAAATAGAAAAAATCCAGAATTTCCTCGAATCTTATAACCCTAATGGGACAGGAGGTAGCCTGTTTAGTCCCTTTTTATCGCCGGTTTCCTTCGTTAAACAAGCGAATAAACTCCAACACTTTGGTCGGGCAAAACACGAGCACATTCCTGATACCCAGGAAGAGATAGATGAACTGTTTGCCTTGGCCGAGTTGCAGGCAGGGGAAGAGGTGCTTTCGACCTTTTTGAGTGACGACCGGCAAATGTCTCGCCTGAGTTCGCGCCTGCCGGACATCGGCACGGATGCGTTCGATTCTCTGCAAACGGCCTTGGCAGCTCACATGGCCGTTCATGGAGATACCTCCCTGGTCACCTACCGGTTGACGGGCCACGCCTACCTGACCGAGCATAACCTTCGCTACCTACGCCGCAGCCTGATGGGTGGCCTGATGGTGGCCTTTATCATTATTGGAGCCATCATGGGCGTGGTGTTCCGTTCCTGGCGGATGCTGCTCATCAGCATGTTGCCCAATTTTATTCCGCTTCTCCTCACAGGCGGCGTAATGGGCCTATTCGGCATCACCCTAAGTCCATCCACAGCGATTGTCTTTGTGATTGCCTTCGGCATTGCGGTGGATGACACCATCCACTTCCTGACCCGCTTCCGATTGGAAATCCATCGTGGCAATGGCCTGGAGACGGCTATCTATAACACCCTCCAAGGAACAGGCAAAGCGATGATCCTAACTTCTATCGTGCTGTTGGGCGGATTTGTCTTGCTCTTGCTATCTGACTTTGGCGGAACCTTTAACACGGGCTTCTTTACCGGCCTCACCATTGTATTTGCACTGGTAAGTGATTTGTTACTGCTGCCGATATTGTTGCGGGCGTTTTACAAGGCACCGAAGCCTGAGGCGCAGGGGTCGGTGGGGTAAGGTTGGGCACCTTAAGATCTGCCCCATTTACAACTCACTTATAAAGCTCCAATTATTCCCCTTTAGGTTTTCATCCTTGTTGACAAAGAATTTGGTGGGAGAAAAATGGACCTTTTCAAGCTGTTTTTCTCTCAACGTCTTCAATGTGTACATCCCGGAAACTTCCCACCCGATTAATCCAACCCGGACTTGATGTACTGAATTCAAGGCTTTTAGGGAATCAATTAGAATGCTATCTAAACCTTTGTGCCATTTTGCATCTGATGACCATGTCTGATATTCTTTTCCCAAAATTGCCTCATAAATTGAGGTGTCAACCAAAATATCAAGCCAACTGCTGGCATTCTCTCCTTCTGGTGGAAAATGGAATGTTTTAAAAGGTACCTTTCGGCTATCTACAATAAAATAGCCGAGGTTATCAAAATAATTCAGGTCCAACTTTGTCGGTTCAAAGTCGTTATCAAATGGCCCACGAACATGGGGTAACTCAAAAAGTTTATTTGTAAGGACCTTTACAGATCCTACTTCTTGGGGATTTGAAACCTCAATAGCAAGCTCATAGAAGTCTCCTGATCGCAGTTCCTTGTTATTCCATATTTCTTTTAGCTTTTCCATTAGGCTTTCTCCTCTAACCCCTCCAACAACCGCTCCAAATCCTCAGGCGTATCCACCGAAGTAGCTGCCTCATGCGTCAGGGCCGTTTTGATGCGGTAGCCCTGCGCCAGCCAACGAAGTTGCTCCAAAGATTCCGACACTTCAAGTGGGGAAGGAGAGAGGTGGGGAATGTTCATCAACACTTCCCTGCGGAACCCATAGATGCCGATATGCTGGAAGTGAAGGCCCCGCTCGGGCCACTTAGAGACATCCGGTTCATCCCGGAGGAAGGGAATCGGAGAACGGCTGAAATACAAGCCAAACCCTTCCTGGTCCAGGACGACTTTGATGGCATTCGGGTTGGTGAGGCGTTCGGGATTGGTCAGGGGTTTAATCAGGGTTCCAATATCTGCCCCGGCCGCCAGGGTGCTACACAGCAGGTCGATTTGACTAGGTGCAATAAATGGCTCATCTCCCTGAATGTTCAGGTAGTGGGTGTAGTCGGGCATTTTCTCCGCAATTTCAGCAGCACGCTCGGTGCCCGAGACGTGGGTATCGGCAGTCATGTGGACCTGGCCACCAAATCCCTCCACATGCGAAAAAATGCGCGCATCATCGGTTGCGACTACAACTGCGTCCAGTAATTCTGCTTGTTGGGCCTGCTCATACACCCTCTGAATCATGCTCTTGCCCGCAATGTCCACCAGGGGCTTGCCAGGAAAGCGGGAAGAGGCATACCGGGCCGGAATTACGCCGAGTACCTTCATTTCAGCCGCATTTTTAAGTCTTTAACCGCCATTTTTGCATCGGTAAAGCTCGGATCATAGGCTGATGCCCGTTCATAATGCGCAAGGGCCGACTTCAAGTCCTGGTAGTATTCATATACGCTGCCCAGGAAAAAGTGCGCCTGCACATGGGTAGAGTCCAACTCCAGGGTTTTCTTGAAATCTTCCATGGCGAGGTCGAGTCGCTCTTCTCCCATGAAATAGCAATAGCCCCGGAAGAAATAAGGATCCGCAAAATTCGCTTCTTTGTTGATCGCCAGGGTGTAGTACACCACGGCTTCATTCGCGGCACGCTGGTAAGCTTCCCGCTCACCCGACTGTCGATGCACAAGGGCAGTTCGATAGAAATGATTGGCTTTGTTATAAAGGGCCACTGGGTGTTCAGGGTTGCGTTCTAGGACGCGGTCATTATAGCCAGATGCCTGAAGGGGGTCTTTAAAATAGTCCAATTCCAGGTCATGAAGCTGCAACAAAACTTTGTCAAATTGTGGATTTAGCTCCAGGGCTTTTCGGTAGGCTTCTTTGGCGGCCTCTCCATTACCAGTTCGCTGAAAGAGAAATCCTTCAGCAAAAGGGTAGGTAGGGTCAAGGGAGTCCAGCTCGGCAGCTTTCCGGTAGTCTGCTACTGCCTCCTCGTATTTTTGCTGAAAAAAGGACAGTTGTCCCCGTTGGTAAAAGACCTCCGGATTGGTAGACCCCAACTGCTCGGCTTGGTTGTATGCCTGTCGGGCAGTGGCGGTATCCTGATTTTGGTAGGCATAAAACCCTCGAAGGTAATACAGGTTGGTGCCATCTGGATTGAGTTCCAGGGCTTTTTCTATGTCTGCCTGGGCATTTTGGGTTTCTCCCATTTTATAGTACACCAAGGAGCGATCTTCATACAGGGCATAATTGGTGGGACTGCCCTTGATTTCCTGGGTAAGGGCATCAATTCGTTTTTCCAGGGTCAGCGAGGTATCAGAAGTATCCGAGGAAACCACTTCACTCAGGTTAGCGGCAGCTTCTGACTGCTGTGCATCTGGCCCTTGGCAACCTGCCAGCAGCAGGATACACACGCCCCACAGACTTGGAATTCCGGCAGCAAGCCGGGGACTAAAAAAAGGCTTGGGTATCATCAGGAGATATTTCGATTCGTAGGTAGGTAGTTGTTTGGGGCGTGACCCGAACCCGGTGGTCAATTCGGAATCCGGCAAGCAGGCAGATGCCTTTTTGGTCGCAAATAAGCGGACTACGTGCTTTTTGCCCCAGGTCATATTTCTCGTCAATGAAGATGTCACTAAGTTTCTTTTCGTTTTTCATGCCATAAGGTTGCATCCGATCTTCCTGCTGCCAGTAGCGAAATACCAAAGGAGGAACTAATTTATCAACATCCAGGTAATGAATGTTGGGGTCCCCAAAGGCTGGAGCATCTGTGGTCATCTGAAGTTGAATACGGTGATCATGTAGGATGACTGCTTGTTCCCGGTTATCAGGAATTAGGCTAATTTCTATTGCTGAGCCTGCTTCCGGTGGGTAAAATTGGGTCAGACCCGACCTGGTCCTTGCAAGGATGCTTCCATCTAGCAGATGAACCTGTTTCCCTGGCATGCTATCCGTCAGGCGTAGGGCTTCCCAAAGTACATGGCCGTGAAGGCCCCATTTCTCCAGTACCATTGCCACAAATACTTCCAGGTTTTGTTCTGGATAGGTTACTCGAAAACTTATCCAGTCCAACCATCGCTGAGCACCACGGGTTGTGATACATTGCTCCAACCAGGGAGAAAGCAGGGTGTGCAACAGTTCTAATTGCTGTTGGTACCAACTCGATCTTTCTGCCAGATGTGAATTCAGGTTCGGGTTAATTTCCTTAAGCGGAGGCAGGACGTTGAGCCGAAACGTGTTGCGGAGGTACTTGGGCGAAGCATTCGAGGCATCAATTGCGTAGGGAAGGGCCAATGATTGGACCTCCTGAAGGATTTCTTCTTTATCAATGGCCAGTAATGGCCTAATGTAGGGGCTACGTTTGATGGGAATCCCTTTGAAGAGGGTGGGGCTGTTATGCCGGGTGAGCGACATCAGGAGGGTTTCGGACTGGTCATCGGCATGGTGGGCGGTTGCGCAGGTTGCAATACCTCGCTTTTCCATCAGCTCCTCAAAAAAATCGTACCGAACTTTCCGGGCAAACTCCTGTAGAGAACCTGAATGTTTGTCCAATTCTGCTGGCGTATCTACGTGATGAATATGTACCGGGATTTTCCATTGTTCAGCCAGTCGTTTCACCAGTTGGGTCTCATCATCCGAATCCTTGCCCCTGAGGTGGTAGTTTACATGCGCCAGCTCGATAGCATATCCCAATTCTTTGAGGCTCCAAGCCAAAAACACAGAGTCAGGTCCGCCGCTTATGGCCACAAGTACCTTTTCCCCATCTGCCAGCAGTTTATGTGCTTCAATGGTTTGTACAATCTTGTGAAGGATATTACCTGCCATATACTAGGGGGAATCCTGAGTCGTTTTTTGAATAAGCTTATCTTAAACCACTGCTTAGCATCTGATACCAGCTTAACTATGCAAACCTACCAAAAGATTTGTGCATTCTCGCTTTGCTTGCTCCTGTTTGCCACTTCTTCTGCCCAGCAAATGTCCTTGCCTCAGGTAGAAGAACGTCTGAAGACCCTGGCAAAGGACATCCTGTACCACGATTCGCTAGATTATAAGATTGCCCAGAACAAGCAGTTTGCCACTCTGCTCATTTCTACCCTCAAACGTCCCGAGAGTTATACGTACGCATTTGACTCTTTGGAAACCGTTTCTATCCTTAAGGCAGAGGACAATGCCTTCAGGTTGTTTACCTGGCACATCGTTGACCGGAACCCTGAGATTATCCGGGGGGAAGCTTATCATTATTATTTTGGGCTGGTGCAACGGAAGTTTGTCAATGCCGACAAACAGACGGAATATATCGTGATTCCCCTGCTGGAGATGCCTGAGCTGCCTGTGGGGGTGGAAAACATGATCACGGACAATTACAATTGGGTAGGGGCTCAATATTACCTTCCCAAATACCAGAAAAATATTCCCCGCCTATCCATCAAGTCCAATAGTCGGCGGGTGCGCCAGCAAAACCGGTTGGAAACAAGGTACACCGTCCGTACCCGGGCCGATAAAATGAAATCGGACAGCTTGTACATGATTGGCCAAGGCTGGCAGCAGGAAGGGCGGAAGCGTAACCAGTCTATTTACCTGTTGTTCGGATGGAATGGGTTTGACGCCCAGACCAACTACAAGGTAGTGGACATCATGTCGTTTGATCTTAATGACAAGGAGCGAGTGATATTTGGTGCCGGCATTTTCTTCTTTGATCCCCTGGTAGCCAAGCAGCGGGCCATTTTCAGGTATTCTGACAATGCGCCTTTCTCCCTTAACATGGCATATGTGAAGAAAAGTCCCCTCAAGAAAAAGCGGATGATTGTTTATGACCATTTATCACAACCTAATAATACCCGTACGACGGTTGCGAATATGTGGGACTTGGGGCCTGATGGCTCTTACGATGCCTTAGAGTTCATCAAATCAGGTGGATACTTTAAGTGGTACAAGGATGTGGAACTGGCCGAAAAGTATAACCGCAAACTCAACAACCAGCAAAAACTGGTAAATAAAATTTACAACCGTCAAGACAAACGAGGGGCTAAGCTTACCCAAAAATACCTCCAGGAACAAAGTGAGGCTGAACAAAAGCGAATAAAAGATGCTGGAATAGACCTGGAAAAGAAGGGGGAAAAGCCCTGATTTCTCTAAAAGATCGACAAAATTGACCTTTTGAATTAGTTCGAAGGGTCGTTCTGATTGGTGTTCGTTGGGATGTTAAGCATAAATTTTTATGTTTGTGAGCAAGAACTGCCGATTTATGCGGTTTTGTTTACATTAACCTAACCTAACGATAATTTTACATCAATCATGGACGAATTGAACGGGCGAGATGAGGTGTTTAGCGAAAAAATTCGCGCTGGAAAGCGCACCTATTTCTTTGATGTAAGAGCCACCCGGGCCAACGATTACTATATCACCATCACGGAAAGTAAGCGAAAGTTTAATCGGAACGGGTACGACAAACATAAAATTTTTCTTTACAAAGAAGATTTTAACAAGTTTCAGGCTTCTTTACTCAAAACCATCGATCACGTGAAAACAGAGTTGATGCCTGATTACGATTATGAGGAATTTGATCGTAAGCCTGATTTTGAGGATCAGCCACGTACGAACCAAAAGCCCCAATACGAAATGGCGCACGCCAATGATCAAAAAGAGGAAGATGAGCTTTCCACTGCGTGGGAAGATTGACCTTCTACAGATAAGACACAAAAAAAGCCTGCTTCTACAGCGGGCTTTTTTTATAAGGTGGAAACAGCCGGGAATTAATCCTTCAACTGAAACAGTTTCAAATCCTTAATAATGGGCTTAATGGGGGTGATACGCTCAATAGCTTTTGCATAAAACCCTGCGTCTTCTTCTGTTTTGAACGTCCCAAGCATCAGGTGGTAAGGCTTTCCTCTATCGGCAGACAACGCTGACCGAAACACCCATAACTCGCCTTGCCACATGCGCTTAAACCGCTTTACCTGTGCCTGAAGCATGGTTTCCTTGCCATATGCACCAATGAGGATGGCAAAGTGCTTTTCTTCATTTGCCTCCTGTGGATGGAGCTTTTCAAATCCTGGAATGGAATAGCAGGGAATCACTGCATTGGTATTGGACATGGCTGAGAGCAGATGTGCTGCCAGTTCTTCAGAAGCCTCTTCAGCAGCGATTTCCTCTTCTTCAACGGATGCAGTATCTAACGCCTCAGTTTCCTTGACTTCCCTTTCTACTATGGGTGTTATGACCGTTTCGTTCGCCTTTTCTTCTTGTTCTTCCTCTTTTTCCATTGGCTTTACAACAGCCGTTTCAATTACTGAAAAATCCTCTGCATCATCCATGTCTTTCTGTTCAGGCGTGGTAACCTCGGGCAGGGCCTTTGCGGGTTCGGAAGGCTTAGATGCTGGAAGAGGCTCAATGATAATTTCCAACCCTTCACTTTCTGTTGCGCGCGGAGCAGTTTCCTCGGGTAGGGGAGGGGCGACCGATGCTGCGTACTGAGGTGTAGGCTGAATTTTTTGATGAATCATCATCAGCTTTTGCTTGAGCTGAATGTCATCTACAAAGCCATAAATCTGGTCCATTTTTTCCCCGTCAGGTCCAAACACCAAAATCATCGGAAAGCCAGATACCTTAAAAGCCTGGGCCATTCCGCGGTGTTGACGGCTTTCTTGAACGTTGATTTTGTAGGCCAGAAATTTACTGTTTACATAAGTTGACAACTGATCAGAGCTAAAGGTCTGATCCTTCATTTTGTTACAGCCTGTACACCCATTAAAATAGAAATAAACGAAATAGGGCTGATTATCTTCCCAGGCTCGGTGCTTAAGGTCAACAAAGTCACCATCATAAAAATTTACCTTTTCCCGGGCTTGGGCACCGGCTGAAGAAAAGGTTATCCACATGAAGCAGATAGTGACTATTAAGGAATAATTCTTTGTCATGGCACGAGGTTTTGGACGAACTTTTCACCTACGAAACAAGGGATTCCCGTCACAAAAAGCCACCTCGCGTAATGAATTCGCTGATTTTGAATCCAAAATCAACAGCCATTATATTTAATAGGCACACTAAAATGTAATATGAGGAAATTTTCAAGTAATATTTATCTGCTTTTGGAAATACTTTTTTGAATTGGGTTCCAGGAATCTTACAACCACTTATCCACAGCTATTCTCCTGCTATCCTGTAGATTTCTTTCTCATAAGCCGACCGCTCAAAAGTAAAATGCCCAAGCGATCCGTAATCCCAATGATTGCCTGTTCCCTTTCCATTTCTTTTCACCTGTTCAAAGTCATTCCATATGATACGTTCCTCTCCTACGTGTATGCTGGCAATGAAGGTCCAATCTCCCGGTACTCCGGATAATCCATATTCCAGTAAAGATACTTTCCCTTTGCCATAACTGTATTCTGGTTCTGCAGTGCCCCACAGGTGCAATTTGGGCGGCAAGAGGTACCATGGGGGAATACCTTCGTACATACCTGCCAGGCTGGGCTGCCTTTCCAAAACGGCATAGGGATATTCTATTGTAGCCAAAATTTCGGGTAAAGAAATCCCGTTGATTAACGGGCAAATTACCTCGTAGTCTTCCACTCTGGAAGTGCCACGTTGAAGGGTCAATATGTCCCAGTTCATCGGTACCCTTCTGCTTGCAAATTAAACAGCTCGGCATAGGTGCCATCTTGCCGTAACAACTCTTCATGAGTACCCAGTTCTAACATCTGGCCATTCTCCAACACCAGTATTCTGTCAGCCATTCGGACAGTGGAGAACCGGTGAGAAATCAGGACTGCCGTTTTGTTTTGCGTGAGGTCAGAAAAGCGTTGGAAAACTTCATATTCTGCTCTGGCATCCAGGGCTGCTGTAGGCTCATCTAGAATAAGCAGTTCAGCCTCGCGCATGTAAGCCCTGCCGAGGGCGATCTTCTGCCATTGGCCGCCGGAAAGCTCAACGCCGTCTTCAAATTTTTTGCCCAGCATTTGCCCATATTGACCGGGGAGTCCTTTGATGACCGGTTCCGCTAGGCTCTTCTCTGCCGCATGCCGAATTCTGGCTTGATCTTCTAATTGGTCAATTTGGCCAACAGCGATATTTTCAGAGACATTCATCTGGTAGCGGACATAATCCTGAAAAATTACACCGATTCGCTTACGGTATGCTGCTAAATCGTATTCCCGAATATCAACGCCATCTAACAGGATTCGTCCCTCGTCAGGATCATACATTCTGCCCAAAAGCTTCACAAGGGTGGTTTTACCCGCGCCATTTTCCCCAACTAGGGCTAGTTTTTCACCCGCTTTTAAGGTAAATGAAAGGTTCCTGACGGCATATTTTCTGCTATTGGGGTACCTAAAACCTACGCCTTGGAATTCAAAGCCCTCCTTAAATGTAGCTGGCGGAACAATTGCATCTTTGCCTGAGGTGATGTTGGGGTTGATCGCTAAAAAATCGAAAAGGTCCTGGAGATAGAGGGCACTTTGGGCAATAGCTGAGAATCGCGTTAAAATGCCTTGAAGAAGTCCTCTCAAACGAGAAAAG
>JBCDIQ010000144.1:0-12940 GCA_039024295.1 Bacteroidota bacterium
AGCATTCATGTCTGGAAAATCCTCAAAATTATATTGGAAAAATTATGCTTTACGAAGGTTCTTGAGAATATATCCCCTTTTTGTCATTGCCTTATTTTTTTATGGATTTCTTAGTTTCATAGGCCTAAAAACAGTTATTGATAAGTTGATAGATATCCCTCTTCACATGCTATTAATTAGAGGTGAAAGTATATTCTGGTCAATTCCTGTCGAGTTCAAATACTATTTTGTTTCACCATTAATTATGTGGATTTGTCATAAATTTTTAAATTGGGATAAAATCAAATTAGCAATATTTTTTGTGCTTTTAATTTTTGCCTCCATAATAATAGAATTTATATACAAATTACCGCTGGTCTCAACAATTAGATTTTTCCCTATTTTTCTTGTTGGAACGGTCATTTCAATTTATGAGATTATAGAAAGGAAAGAAGTCATACAAGCAATAAAGCCAGTCTATTTTAATTTATTGGGAATTATAGCAGGTATGCTAATTCTAATCACCGTTCCATATTATTTCGAGAAAATTTTCGGATTTAAAATAGAATTTTATGCATCTACCTTTTATTTACCCTATGCCATTTTATGGGGTTTAATCCTACTAGCTGCCAAGTATGGAAAAGGGATAATTAAAACAATTTTAGAACTTAAATTATTAAGGTTTATCGGTTCAATTAGCTTTAGCATTTACTTATTTCATATTCCCTTTTTGGAGTTTGTAAAAGGAATTGGACTACATTCCGATATGAAGATTTACCTGTTTTTCTTATTGACAATAATATTCTCAACTTTCTCTTTTTTATTCATTGAACGACCATTATCCAAAATCAGAATTTACTCAAAAAATATTACCGAAAAAGACTTGGTAACGAAGAATGGTATCAGCAAAGGTTAGGACTACAGTGATTTAATTACACGGCTATACCCTATTGGTCTATTGCTATCCTCAAAACTAGAGATGATCCCACTTGAAATTCAGAATATTATCCAATCGCTTGATTTTGAAGAGGAAAGTTTCATCAGATTGGCAAAAATTACTTTTCATAATAACCTCTCTGAACTTATAATCGAAATCTTCCCAGGTACCGACGAATTATCGAGGAAAAACTGGAAAATAGTCGTATTCAATCCAAAAGGATATGAGATAAATAGCAACCAATTTGATGAATTAAGAGTAGCAGAAAATCACTGTCTACTTTTGGACCACAATGAGCTCTGGGGAGAACTCTTTATAAATCAGCGAACAGATTATCAAGGTGATCTGTTTCGGGAACTGTATGCTGTTCATAGGAAAGAGTTTTTTGATTGGATTCCTTTTGACAAATATATCCCCCATACATTTGATAACCTGGATAAATTTGAATTAGACTATGGCTCATTTGCCAGAGGTCCTTTAAGTATTCTTGAAGTGTATGGGGGAACTTTAAAGAAGTTTTATTCCAAAGTCAGTATCGTAGGCGCATATGGTCGTAAAGAATTCAAGGAAGGTATTGGATTGGTTCCAGATGCTGCCATATATAAAGTTCTATTAATGGATGGTTCATTTATTATCGGCGAAAAGATTGTGTTTGAAAAATTACCCTAACCGAAGCAAGACTAACTCTGGAGGTCTATTATTGATTGGGCTAACAACTACATAGCATATCTGAACCTTTGTCCCTTTTCTCTTTTCCAAAATTATCCGAGTCATGCTGGCAAACCATTGTAAAACCAAAGGTTTCCTTTCTTCCAGTAAAATCGTTATCTACACAGGCTTATCCTTGAACAAAACCCACACATTAGGAATTTCTTATATAAACATTTACGCTTGTAGCCAGAAAAATTGATCCACATGCAGCGAATGACTTTCCTCTCTTTTCTTTTCCTACTTCTGTTTTCTTGTCCATTCCATTTTGCCATAGCCCAAGGCAACATCATCATTGATGAAGACTTCAGGGACTGGAACGCCAGTCACCCGACCTACACCGATGGGCGGGATACCCCCAATGGCATTGACCTGCTACAAATGCAAGCCTCCAATGACGAGAAATACCTGTATGTGAAGTTCTCTGTGGACCGGGAACTTGCGCTCGGTAATACCCTTGTGGATCACACCATTTGGCTTAGCATAGATGCCGATAACGATCCCACGACCGGGCACCCGGAGCAAGCAGGGTATGGGACAGAATTGGCGATCAATTTCAATGGGCATTTCGCCTGGTTTAACGCTCCGGACCCCGATGTCCGGGTCTTCTTTGGGGATATTGGCCTGCAACTGGCCCCCAACAGTTACCTCCTCGACATTTGAAATGGCCATTCCCCGCAACCTGAAGCCTGACGGGATCAATGAGCTGTTCACGGGAGATACCATCCGTCTGGTGGTCAATGAAGACCAGGGCGGCGACAGAATGCCCAACGCCGGTTCCATCTTTTCCTATGTGTTTGATAATTCGCCTGTAGCTCCTGTTTCCTACACTGAACTGACCAAGGAAGAACCAGAACACATTCGGGCCATTGCCTACAATGTCTTGCGCGACAATGCGTGGTCTAATGCGGGATTGCCCAGCCTTGAGCGAATCGCAACAACCCTGGAAGGAGATATTTTCTGTTTCCAGGAAAGTGGAGGCACCTCTGAACAGGTGGCAAAAAACTTGTTAGATACCTGGCTGCCGCTGGATAATGGTGGCGCAGGATGGTATGTGTACAAGGACGCCGGTAGGTTGACCTGTTCTAAATGGCCCATTACCAACACTTGGGATCTGTGGAGAAAAACGGCCATACTGGTTGACCTGCCCAGTTCCTACCCGAAAGACCTATTGGTCATCAACGGGCACCTGTCTTGCTGCACCGCCAATGCTGACCGCCAGGGACAGGTAGATGAGTTTGCCTCGTTTCTGCTGGACGCCAAATCGCCGGGTGGGGCAATCACCCTACCTGATTCCACACCTGTCATTTTCCTGGGGGACATGAATTTTGTAGGCTTTCGTCAGCAGGTATCAACAGTCATAACGGGCAATATTAGGAATGCAGGCACGTACGGTCCAGGAGCTCCCC
Source organism: Bacteroidota bacterium (assembly GCA_039024295.1). GTDB lineage: Bacteria > Bacteroidota > Bacteroidia > J057 > J057 > JBCDIQ01. The sequence goes on from JBCDIQ010000144.1 coordinate 3,034, forward strand.
TCGACTGGGACAACACCGACTTGGCAGATGCTCGTCCCCTTCATATTGACTCCAACCTGGTATTTACCTGGCGAGACTTGGGAGGAGACGGTTTTCCTCCCGGAAGGCTAGATTATCAGTTCTATACGGATGCCGTTTTTGACAACGCCAAGTCATTTGTGCTTCAGACTGAGACCATGGATCCTCAAGAGCTGGCTCGTTACGACCTCCAGCAGGGCGATACTGAGGTATCTGACCACCTGCCCCTCGTTGTGGACTATGCATTTAAGCAACCGCTGGTCTCTACCTCACTGAAAGATCAAACGGATAAGGTAGAGGTCCGCATCTATCCTAATCCAGCCCGGAACACCCTTTTTATAGAGACGCAGGAGAAAATAGAACGCATCACTTTGCGTGACCTGGCGGGAAGGGAAGTTCTTGCTGTAATAGGACATACCCAACAGTTAGGCCTTGACTCCCTTTTACCAGGGACCTATCTGGTGGAGGTGAAGCTGGAAAAGCAAGCAATATCCGTTACCCATAAAATCACCCTGGTCAAATAGACTTCAGAAAAATGATGGTTCAGCCATTTCCCATGTGGAAGGAAAAATAAGCTTTACTACTCAGCAGTACCGCTCACCCTTAGCCACTGGCAGGATATTGCGCTCCAGCGGCCAGTTGAGGTACCGCTTCTTCGAAGCTTGTGTTCCAAGGGGACGCTTCCTACCAAGATGTCACCCCTTCCAGAGAGGTGCGTAAACATGGATAGGTTGATATAAGTGCCCACATGATAGAATGTCTTCAAGGCTGTTTCGCTCCTTCGGAGCGGAACCTTTGTAGCGCAGGGTTGAGAAAGAGCAAAAGCCTCATCGGGGCGAAACCTTTTGAATACCTACGGATTTTCAGGCTTGAGGCCAAGACTTCATCGATCATTTACAGAGTAAGTCGTCACATGGGGAATGGCTGATGATGGTTTATCTTGGTTTACATTAAGTAGAAAACAGCATGGTAAACGCAAATTTGTGGTCTGGGAATAGCATTCGGCTTCGAGGTGTAGAACCAGAAGATGATGCCTTCTTTTTCACGAAAAGACTTTGTGAAGTTAGCCGACCTCAAGCTCCAGCCAGGTCAAGTTCAAAAAATATGGCTCGACCGTGTGCCATTCCCGCTTTATGTGGCCAAAGAAATTTATGTCAATGTCAATCAAAGCGAAGGAGAACTGTATCTGGTCACGAATGAAGAGGGTATGACTTATCAGCAAATCATCTCGCTATACCCAGAGCGCTGGCGGATCGAACCGAGCCATAAATCGCTCAAAAACAACGCATCGATTGCAGCATCACCTACCAAAACGCCTAAAACCCAAGCCAATCACATCGTAGCTTCGTTTTATGCACTCGTTCAGTTTGAATGGATAAAGATTCACTCAACTATCAAAAACCACTTTGCCATAAAACGAAATATGTATGCCCAGGCAATCAAAATGGCCTTTAAGGAACTTCAGAGAATGAAGTATTCGATTAGTCGTGCGTAACACCAGTAACTAGGAGATAGGAAAATCTATCTTTGAAAAGATTCAACAAACGGATGGGGGGAGTTCGATTGTAGAAACACTTTCGAAAGATTGGAAAAAAGGGTTTCCTAATCAAAAAGGGTTCTCCAGATCAAATCTTTTCTACATGAAGAAATGGTATGAATTTTACGCTAATTCCGAGTTAGCAATCGAAAAAGTCCAACAGCTTGTTGGACAAATTCATTTGAAAAAATAGAAGAGGCAACAGCACAAGCATTAGGTATTGACCCCGAAGGAGTCAAGTGATGCTGAGGGATACCGTCGCTTTTCTTCCTATTATGCCTCATTACGTTTTACCTCCCTAAACAAAATTCGTTTTCCAGGCATTCTAACAAGTAAACCCTTTAACGCTGATTTTTACACATGAAATATGCTACGCTGTTTCTAAGCATGCTAATGCTATTTGGCCATATATTCGGCCAGCAAGGATGGTGCGGATTTGATCACCATCTTCAGCACCAATCAAAAGCCAAACTCCAGCAAATGGACCGGGCGATCAAAGCAGCTACGCTCCGTGACTACAGTAGCCGAAGTGATGACACCACGATTTTGACCATCCCGGTGGTTTTTCATATCCTCCATCAAAATGGCCCTGAAAACATTGCCGACAGCCTAGTCTTTCGCGCTATGCAAGAACTCAATGAATCTTTTCGCTACCAGGGCTTTTTCAACCAGGGAACCGGAGCCGATAGCTATGTTGAATTTTGCTTGGCAACTACCCAACCAGATGGTACCCCGTTTAATGGAATAAGGCGTATTGAAACTCCATTTACACGCTTGGGGACCCTCAATGCCATCTACAATTCCCGGGAATCTCTGGTATTCAACCCTAATCAATACCTCAATATTTTCGTAAATGAATCCCTGCTAGGGGGAGCTCTGCTGGGAATAGCCGCCTTTCCCAATGAGGCAGGATCTTCACGTGATGCCATAAATATGGATTATCAGTATGTGGGCGCATCTACGCCGGATTCCACCGCGATCCTCACCCATGAAGTCGGACATATCCTGGGCCTCTATCATACCTTTCAAGACGGATGTGACAACCTGGATTGTTTGCTCCAGGGCGACAGGGTATGTGACACTCGACCTGACCTTGTTGTGTTCGAAGGCTGTAGCACGCCAACCAACTCCTGTAACACAGATGCCGATGACCCTAGTGTGTTGAATCCCTTTACCAGTGACAGCGCAGACCTGAACTACCTGTACATGGATTACAATGAAACCGCCTGCATGAATGCATTTTCTCCTGGCCAAGTGGTACGTATGCGTCAGGTGCTGCGAAATTACCGCCCCAGTTACCTTAACTCAACGGTCTGCCAACCCCTGCCTGCCCTGGATGCGGCGGTTGCAGAGGTGCTGAACCCTTTACCCTTGGTGTGTGACCCCGCATTCCAGCCCTCAATCGTGGTGTCAAATACTGGGCAAACTCCATTGACTAGCTTTGATGCGGGTTACCAACTGGGTACAGATCCTCCTCGCACTATCAACTGGACAGGCAACCTTGCCTTTGGAGACTCTGTTACGCTCACGCTCCCTCCTGTTATAGGCGTACCTACAGCCACCACCCCATTTCGGGCATTCGTTGTAAATCCCAATGCACAGGCTGATGGAAGAGTATCCAATGACACCCTCACGGTTGATATCCGCAGGGTAGCTCCTTCTCGTATGCCGATAAGCGAAGACTTTGAAGGCGGTTTATCCCCCCAATGGACCCTAGATCCCGCCATCAACAATGCCTGGCAGCGCGAGCAACTGGGCTGTGCCCAAAATGATGATGGCTACTGCCTCCGCCTAGATAACACCCGCTTCTTTAATTTTGGCCCTACCAACAGCTACGTTTCTCCTCCCATTGACCTGAGGAATGATTCCACCGCCTTCCTCTTTTTTGATGTGGCTTATGCGTTCAGTGATTCTGTTTCATTTTTATTTCCCAACGACATCCTCATCATCGAAGTAAGTGAGGATTGTGGCCAAACCTACCCTGAAAATCAACAATTGTATTTCAGATTCGGCCGAGACCTTGCCACCAAAGAAATCAGTCCTGACACCATCGAAACATGGACGCCGACCTGTGACGACTGGCGGACAGAAAATATTGGGCTGCTAGACTATGCCGGTAAAGTGATTAACATTCGATTTAGATTTGTCAAAGACCTGAACGGCTTTCCAGTTTACATAGACAACATTAATATCAACAGCATATTATCCTCGAACAGTCCTCAGCAAATAGCATCAATGTGGAATGTGTTCCCCAATCCTGCAAGTGATCGCCTATTCATACAAGGAGACAATTCGTTTTCAGGCCCAATTAAATTCGAACTCATGGCACCCACTGGGCAAGTGGTGTTGAAACAATCAGCCAGGGTTATGGCCCAAGAAATGGTGAATATGGATGTTTCGTCTGTTGCCAAAGGTATTTATTTCCTCCGGTTGACCACTAATGGCCAGGTCTACACCCAACAGGTATTGCTCAGATAGCATAAAATCCATATTACTCCCAGCCTCCTGAAGATTGATTTTCAGGAGGTTATTTTTTGTAATAAAACCACCTGTTAACACAACCTTAATACAAACCAAAGTTGAAATATCGGATAAAAAACAACCCACAAATACCTGTTCAACAATTACTTAAGAATAAAATTGTGGATAAATAGTACCATTTTCTGCAATTTGTACCCATGAAAGGTTTTTGCGTTATTTGCAAGGACTATAAAGCACTCCCCCTTGCTTCTCTTACAGATTTTCTCTTGAGCCTCGTCTGAGCCAAGAGTAGTTCTTGTATGTCTAAAGCTGAAATTCTCCCATTTCAGGTGCAGGCAAAAACGCGTCAACTAAAACCAAATCAATTTTCCAGATTTTATGAAAAAACGAATCAACCAATTTTTAAGGTATTGCTCTATTTCTGCAGGCCTGTGTGCCATGCTCCTTATCTTTGGGCAATCGGTATTTGCTCAATGTTCAAACGCTCCCATAGGTACGTCAGGGACACTTCTTTTTCCTGGTAATTCCTTCGGACAAAGTTTCGTTGCAAATGCTACTTGCGGTGTGGGTAATGCCTTTAATGAATTTACCTTTTACGCCAGTGGAAACGCAGTTACTAACTTAAAGCTTGAAATTTTTGATGGTAAATCAACGGATCCTAATAATTTACGGTACACCGAGAACTTCACCAGCGTACCTGCTCCCAACTTCGATGCTCAGGTAACCCTGATATTTCAAGGAAATGGTACAGGCGACCGAACGTTTGTGAGTGGCCAGACTTATACCATCCTAGTTACTTTTGTAAATGGGCTACTTATTGTTCGAAATACACCAGATGCTGTACCGGGAGAGGCTATTTATAACACTAATACCTTAAGTGGATTCGATAGCTCCATTGATTTGCAGTATGGGATACAAACTACGACTGTCGGCCCAACTACCCCACAAGTCGTCATCAACGAAATCCAATACAACCCGGTCGAGTCCGGCACAGACGTAACTGAGTTCATCGAGTTGTTCAACGCTGGAAGTACAGCGGTTGACTTGAGTGGATGGAGTTTCACTGCCGGTGTTGATTTCACCTTCCCTAGCGGCGCAAGCATTGGTGCAGGAGAATATGTTGTGGTCACAGTGAACCAGACTGGTTTTAACAACTACTATGGCTGTGATGCGGACTACCAGTGGACCTCTGGAGGCTTGAGCAATGGTGGAGAAGAAATTATCCTGGTTGACGCAAGTAGCAACCAGGTTGACGTCGTTGATTTCAACGATGCTGCTCCTTGGCCAGTTGGAAACAATGGAGGTGTCACCGACCCTACCGATCCTGATGGCGGCGGCCCTTCTATCGAATTGACTGACGCTTCTTTGGATAATAATGATGGAGCTAGCTGGACTGAGAGCCTTATTGAAGGGGGAACTCCAGGTGCAGCCAATGGGGGTACAGCTACCCTCTGTCCTGCTCCTATGCCAATGGTGGTCATCAATGAAATTCACTACAACCCCGATGAAAGTGGAAACGATACTACAGAATTTGTAGAGCTCTTCAACGCAGGTAATGCAGCGGTAGATTTGAGCGGATGGAGCTTTACACAAGGCTTCAGCTTCACTTTCCCTGCAAATTCTGGCATTGAAGCTGGTGGGTATGTGGTGGTAGCCAAAAATAAAGCGGCTTTTAACAATAAGTATGGATGTGATCCCGATTTCGAGTGGGCAACCAATAAAAACTCCTCTGACGGCCTTAGTAATAGTGGAGAAGACATTATCCTGGTAGATCAGGACCTCAATGAGGTTGATGTCGTAGATTATGACGATGCAGGCGTTTGGCCTGTAGGCGGAAACGGTGGCACCTCCGACCCAACTGATCCGGACGGTGGCGGCCCTTCTATCGAACTGACCGATGCAACCTTGGACAATAATGATGGTACCAACTGGACCACAAGTGCAATTGTAGGGGGTACGCCAGGTGCCCCCAACGGCGGCACAGAAACCCTCTGCCCTGCGCCTATGGCAAATGTGGTCATCAATGAGATTCACTACAACCCTCTTGAGGGTGGTACTGATACAACAGAATTTGTTGAGCTGTTTAACGCAGGAAATGTACCTGCTATGGTAAGCGGCTGGACCTTCACGGAAGGCTTTGACTTTACTTTCCCAAATGGAACCGTGATTGGTCCTGGCGAATACGTGGTGATTACCGTGAACATGACGGCTTTCCGCAACTTCTACGGATGCGACGCAGACTTCCAGTGGACCAGCGGTGCAACCAGCAACAGCGGTGAGGACATTCAGTTGGAAGATGGATTGGGCAATGTCATTGATGTAGTGGATTACGCGCCTGGTGCCCCTTGGCCTACTGCGCCAAACGGCAGCGGCCCTTCTCTCGAACTGATCGATCCTGCGTTGGACAACTCACTGCCTGCTAGCTGGACTGCCAGCATCGTGAATGGCGGTACCCCAGGTGCCCTTAATGGCGGCCCCGTGACCCTTTGTTTCTCCGGAAATATTCAGTCCAATGTGGTCATCAACGAGATCCATTACAACCCTGATGAGAGCGGAACTGATACCACTGAGTTTGTGGAACTGTTCAACGAAGGAATTTTGGCTGCTGACCTGAGTGGTTGGAGCTTTACTCAAGGGTTTGCCTTTACCTTCCCAAGTGGTGCTACCATCGCTCCTGGACAGTATATCGTGATTGCCAAAAACAAGATGGCGTTCATGAATGAATATGGCTGCGAGCCTGACTATGAGTGGGCCGCTAACAAGCTCTCATCTGACGGCTTGAGCAACGGAGGCGAAGATATCATCCTCGTGGACGCAGGTGGCAATCAGGTAGACATCGTGGATTATGACGATGGAAACCCATGGCCAACCGGAACCGGCATGTCTGATCCTGATGGGGGTGGACCTTCTATTGAGTTGACTGATGCTACGCTCGACAACAATGATGGAGCTAACTGGGCAACCAGCATGGTTGCAGGTGGTACCCCTGGTGCACCTAACGGCGGCATGCTCACCAAGTGTGCCCTCGAAGCAGTTGTGATCAATGAACTGCATTACAATCCCACTAATCCTGGCGATGTAACCGAGTTCATCGAATTGTATAACCGCACCTCTCTGACCATTGACCTGTCTAACTACACCATCTCTGACGGCGTAGAGTTCACCTTCCCAGCCGGAGCTACTATCGAACCATTCGAGTACATTACCATTGCCCTGAATGCAGCTGCATTTGAGGCAGAATATGGGTGTCCTCCCAACTACCAATGGACCAGCGGCCAGATCAACAACTCTGGTGAGCGCGTTGCCATTGCCCTTAACATGAGCAGCAGCATGTGCGTGGATGAGGTCACTTATGATGACTCTGCCCCATGGCCTACTGGAACCGGAGTAAACGATCCTGATGGTGGCGGTCCTTCCATAGAACTGATCGATCCATTTACAGATAACAGTGACGGCAATAACTGGGCGGCGTCCTTGCAAGCGGGAGGTACCCCAGGTGCCCCTAATCAGCAGACCGCACAGGTAGGCAATCCGCCACGTGCGCCTCAGAACCTAATGGTAAGCCTTTCTAAATTCTTCTTACCTCAACTCAACTGGATGGATGCTTCTACCCGTGAGGATGGCTTCATCATCATGCGGAACGTGGCTGGAACTGGTTTCCGCAAGATTGACACTGTGGGCATGGACATGACCATGTACACCGATTCTGCTGAACTCCCCTACTCTACCATGGTGACGTACCGGGTAGCAGCCTTTAACGGCTGTGGGGATTCAGATAATTCTGCTGGAATCACCATCATGACACCAGATTCTTGTGACCTGCCAGCAGGTGTATTTAACCAGGACATCGGTATGCCTACTTTGGCAGGAGATGCTTGCTATGACCGCGGAACCTACTATGTGACTGCTTCCGGTGCGGACATCTTCCGCCAGCAGGATCAGTTCCATTATGTGTATGAAGAACTTGTGAGCAGTGGTTCTATCACTGTAAAACTGAGTGACTTCACCAATGCTGCCCGCAAAGGAAAAGCAGGCGTTATGATTCGCGAAAGCCTGGATGACGATTCCCGCCATGTTTCCATGGTATGGTCACCTAGCCGCCAGATCAGGTTCCTCCAGCGTAAAGTTGCTGGTGACAATACTCGAGAGTTCACCTACCCATATCGCAAGAGCCTGGAAATTTTCCTCCGTCTGGTACGTGAAGGAAACATTGTTCGTGGATATTTCTCAGACGATAATGGTGCAACTTTCCAGTCTTTAGGACCCGCTTACTACCTACAGCAGGACACGGTGTACATTGGCATGGCGGTAACAGCTGCCAGCAACAACCAATTAGCTGAAGCGGTATTCACTGAAGTAGTGGCTGACCTGGGAAGTGGAACCAGCTGTGACTTACCGATGGGATGGACAGGACAGGACATCTTTAACCCTAACCTGCAGTTGCCAGGTACCGTTTGCTATGACGAGACCCTAGACGAGTTCTCTGTCCTTGCGTCTGGTGTAGATATTTTTGGTACCGTAGATGAGTTCTACTTCGTACATCAAACCCTTATGGGAGATGGAGAAATCACAGGACGTGTCATTGGAATCGATCCAACCAACGCGCATGCCAAAGCAGGCTTCATGATGCGCCAGTCTCTGGACCAGCGTGCTGCCCACGCCAGCATCGTGCTTACACCCTCTGAGCAGTTGATTCACATTGAGCGTCGTACCCAAGGGGACCGCTCTTACGAAGACCGTGAATCCAGCATCTTTGCTCCCGTATGGCTGAAGGTTAGCCGCATTGATACCTTGGCCAGAACTTACTACTCTTACGACAAAATGACCTGGGTACAATTAGGTGATTCCGTTGTACTGGGTGATGGTCCATTGAATGTAGGTTTGGCGGTAACAAGCCGTGCGCAGAACGCTTTAGGAAATGCCATTTTTGACAGCGTTATGATTTACACTGGCGGGGCTACCAAAACTGGGACTCAGCCTATCGTTACACCATCTACCGAAATCAAGGTATATCCTAACCCATTTGACCAGCTCTTCATGGTGGATCTTCGTGGGCTGGAAGCGGAAACTGCGACCCTGAGCCTACATAATATGGTCGGCCAGCAAGTGCTTCGCAACACGGTGAGTACTGGAAATGTTGAGCAAGTACAGCTTGCAGACCTACCTAAAGGCATCTACATCCTGAGAGTCAAGGCGGGTTCTGCCACCAAGACCCTTCGGATGATCAAGCAATGATGCTCACGTTGAGTGCAATTACCTAGACTAGACCAAAGGCCGCCTGAAAAGGTGGCCTTTTCTTTTTTGGGGAAATGTGAACAGATCCCTCAGTTACGTCGGGATGACATGAAACTGGGTTTTGGGTGGAAATAAACTGCGTTTTGCTTCTGGAGATGCCAACATCCCAACCCTACCCACCCCCGTGGTGTCATGCCGACCAACGCGGAAGCATCTACCCCTCTAGTATTCACATTTCGAAAGATCTCTAGGCCAAGCTCGGGAAGACAGCAAACTGCATATACCTTTAGCTATCCCCTGTTTTTTCAGGAAAGCATAAACAAAACCTGGATTTATCGTTTATTGAGGGAAATAAAAACGAATGGCACGCACCTATTACCTCATGAAAGTAAAAGGGAAAGCAAAAATCCCTGATTATATCCAGCTACGTGATGAAAGCCTGACCCTGATCGGGTATTTCCGACCAGGCCGTAAGGAGCGTCTGGACAAAGTGATCAAAGATGAATCAGAAGCGGCAGTCATCCAGCAGGCCATAGACGAACTGGAGGAATATGGCAGAATTAAAAAAGTGGTAATCTAGCTACCATTCCTTTTTTGCCCTTCTCTCCTTTCTTTATTCAACCGATGTTCTGAACT
>JBCDIQ010000145.1:0-12896 GCA_039024295.1 Bacteroidota bacterium
CGGGGGGTCCGCGGGCTGGCTAACGGCCGGCGTTATTGCCGCGGCACACCCGGCCCGTGAAGCAGGCGGCGTGCGTGTCACGCATGGAAGGCCAGGTGCCCTCGCCCACACCGATGGTCCTGACGTCCGGAGACTCCACCAGGGTGACGCGCACGCCGCCTGCTTCACGGGCCGGGTGTGCCGCGGCAATAACGCCTGGTGCTACATGGACTTGAGGCAGACAGCAGTTCGGCCTACGTCAAAGGTCTCATAAAGGCTTTTTGCCAGAACGGATACGATGGGGTGGCCATGAATTTTCGTTCCTGCAGTGGAGAACCCAACCGTCTGCTTAAGTCCTACCACAGTGGCGTAAGCGAAGACTTGGCATTTATCCTGAATCATGTCATTCATACAAATAAGTATCAGGAAATTTTTATTGCAGGATACAGTTTGGGCGGAAATGTACTATTAAAATACCTGGGCGAAAAAGGCTCAGAAGTACCTCCCTCTGTAAAAAAAGCAATGGCCATCTCTGTTCCTTGCGATTTGTCTGGCGCATGTGAAGTATTGTCACACGGATTCAGAAGATGGGTCTATACCCGAAGGTTTTTAGGCTTTCTAAAAGAGAAAGTCAGGGCTAAAGCCCACATGCTCGAAGACTACCCGCATCCGGTCAACATGCGGCTTCTGGAGGATTTTGATGATGCCTACACAGCTCCTATCCATGGCTTTACATCTGCCCAGGATTACTACAGGAGGTGTAGCAGTAAAGAATTTGTGGCTGAAATACGCGTTCCCACCCTTCTCCTGAATGCGCAGGACGATCCTTTTTTCTCTCCTGGCTGCTTTCCGGTAGAGGCTGCCAAAAATAGTCCTTTTCTCCACCTGGAAACCCCAAGGTATGGAGGACATGTCGGATTTTATCAACGGGGATTATACTACCACGAAGAACGAGCCTTAACATTTACCCAAAATAATGGCACAAGCAGATAGGCCATGGGCCCTTAAATCTCGGTTGTCACTTAGTTCGAATTTCACTATTTTGTATGCAGATTTTTATATATAATCTGCCATGAAGCCCTCAGTTATTGTACTCCTGCTTCTTTCAGGAAGCCTTTTCTTTTCCCCACCTACCTGGTACCAAAGCCTTTCCGATGCTCAATCTATTGCTAAAGAATTGGAAAGGCCCATATTGCTCGTTTTTTCAGGCTCCGATTGGTGCCGACCTTGCATGAAACTGGAACAGGAAGTCCTTTCCCAACCCAATTTCCAGCAATTCGCAGCAGCAGAATTGGTCCTCTTGAAAGCGGACTTCCCTCGGAAACGCAAGAACAAACTTTCCTCGGAACGCTTATCAGCGGCAGAAGAGCTAGCCGAACACTACAACCCCAAAGGTATGTTTCCTACTTTGCTTTTGTTAAATGCATCTGGAGAAATAACTTCCAGCTTATCCTACCAGGGAGAAGGATCAGCAGAATTTATCGCGAGAATCAAAGCAGCATCTTCCCTATGAAACAGTTGCTGTTCATCGGGTTTATGTTTCCTTTATGTGCTTCTCTTTACTCCCAGCAATGGAAAGTGGGGCTTGAAGCGACCACAGGTGCTGAGATTGGCTGGTGGATTTATGACAAAGGAAGTAACCTAGAGGGGGTTAGCAATAACCTCGGTTGGGACCGCACCCATTTGGCCATGATGGGCCCCTATGAAGTTACCTTACTCGTCCAAAGGGAGAGAATAGGGGTTGGACTTGTGGGAGGGATACGGTATTTAGCCGATGATGAGATGATTGCATCTGAACATACCAGCCAAATAAGAAATAAATATCCCATCACGGAGAACGAAGAAAGCCTTTGGATGAACCATACCGGCATCCAGTTTTCTTACGGATTGATCCATTCCCCCCGCTTCACACTTGCTCCTGAAATACGTCTGGGCTTCTTTGACCTCGAAACCATTCATCCTGGAAAAGACAGGTTTGGGGTTAAATCATTTTGGCAGCTTTCCGTGGTCCATTCCATTAAGCTTACGCCTGCTGTAGAAGCCATTGTTCGCCCAACCTACTTTCAATACCACATAAGTGTTCCAGATCCAGTTAACTTCAATGAGCGACATGACATTTATGGCATTGGGGTGAATGCAGGCATTCGTTTCTGGTTGTTTCAATCTTCAGCAAGGCCATGAAACCAATATCCCTCATCATCGGGTTCTTTTTAACCTATGCCACTGGGATAGCCCAGGTGGAAGTGAACCATATCACCAAGCTCATGGGGTCCCGGTTTGAGCTAGCTGCAGTTGCACAAACGGATACCCTCGCATGGGAAGCCATCCATGCAGGCGTTGCAGAAATTACCCGTATCGAACGCCTGATCTCCTCCTGGGATCCTACCTCTCAAACCTCTGAGATCAATCGAAAAGCGGGAATTGCTCCTGTGGCTGTAGCAGATGAATTGTTCCAACTGATACAACGAGGAAAGAAAGTTTCCCAACTGACCCAGGGCGCATTCGACCTTTCGTTTGCTTCAATTGAAAACATATGGCGGTTTGATGGGAGCATGAAAGGCTTGCCAGATTCTATAATGGTAGAAGGTTCGGTCAGGTTCATCAACTACCAACAGATAATCCTTGCCCCTGAAAAAAGGACTGTTTTTTTAAAAACACCTGAAATGAAGATTGGATTTGGAGCAATTGGCAAAGGCTATGCCGCTAACCGGGCAGCTGCAATCATGCAAGAACGAGGGATTATAAGTGGGCTGGTGAATGCAGGCGGAGATTTGTTGGCCTGGGGCACACGTGCCAATGGAACGCCTTGGAAGATCGGGATTGCTGATCCGGAACAAAAAGACCAGGTAAAATGCTGGATTCCCATTGAGGATATGGCAGTGGTTACCTCGGGTGATTATGAGAAATTCCTAGAATTTAATGGCGTTAGGTACGGACATATCATTGATCCAAGAACAGGATGGCCGGCCCAGGGACTAAAAAGTGTAACCGTTATTTGTTCCGATGCAGAGCTAGCAGACGCCTTGGCTACTTCAGTGTTTGTCTTGGGCTTGAAGGATGGCATGGGCCTCATCAACCAATTGAAGGGAGTCGAGGCCTTAATCATTGATGCTAGCAATCAATTCCACCAGTCCCAAAACCTCAACCTAAACTTTTACAAATGATGAGAGCCCTTTTCATGCTTATACTCCTTTGTATCACCGCATCAGGCTGTGTTTCGGTCAAGGAATATCAAAAGATGTATGTAAATGATAAGGACATGGGGTTGCACGACCAACCCATTGAAACCTATGAAATCAACATGCAGACATACCGAGAAGGAGCAGCTGGTGGCAATGGAGGAAAAGCCGGTGGCGGATGCGGGTGTAACTAAGGTTAACCCTCCTTTTTTCAGCCCAATAAATAAATGATCAACCGCTAACCCAAGACGACACTTGATGAGGAAATTGGCCTTACCTAGCTTGAAATGGACCCTATGTTGCCTGTTACATGCAGGAGGGTTTATTCTCATGGCACAGAATGACAGTAGTAAGACCCAACTTCCCATTGATGCCAACTTCTTATTCAACTACTACGATCAGGACGGGGTACATTCTCCGGTAACTGGTGGCCAGGGAACAGAATCCCTCCAGGATCGATCAAGTATCCTTCAAGTCAATATCCCCATCGACAGCATTGCACGCGTGAAGTTAAATGCGGGCTTCAACTATTACACTTCCGCTTCTACCGATCGCATTGACACCAGGATGTCATCTGCTTCCCGGGGAGATGGGCGCGCGAGGATGTATGTGACCTATGAAAAGGACCGCAAAGACGGCCGGACTACTTATGGAGGAACTGCGGGGGGCTCTATCGAATCGGATTATATTTCCAGCTCAGTGGGCGTTCATTTCTCCCATCGTTCTAAGGATAATAACCAGGAAGTTGGCCTAACTGCAAATATGTACCACGATACCTGGGTGGTGATTTTTCCTGAAGAACTCAGGAGGAACCAAATGGCTCAGGTCCCTACTGACCGACGACGTACCTATTCCCTGGAGTTGACTTATTCCCGCGTGATCAATCAGCGGTTTCAAGCCCTGGTCGCTGCCGAAATGGTGTATCAAAATGGACTGTTGTCTACCCCTTTTCACCGTGTATTTTTCCTCGACGAATCTTTACCTAGGATTGAAAGACTGCCAGGGGAAAGATGGAAGTTTCCCATAGCCCTGCGCTTGCATTACTTCGCAGGCAACAGTGTAATTCTCCGGGGAAGCTACAGGTGGTACTATGACACCTTTGGGCTCCAGGCGCATTCCCTACGATTGGAAACCCCCATTAAAATCACGAGTTTTCTGTCTGCTTATCCATTTTATCGATTTCATACCCAAACACAGGCACATTTTTTCAAGCCATTTGGGGAACACCTTCCAGGTGCTACCTTTTACACTTCAGACTTTGACCTATCTGGATTAAACAGTCATAATTTTGGCGTAGGGATTGGATATGAGCCCCTTTATGGGATTTTCAGGATGAGGTGGGGAAGCGGACAAAGGGCTTTGGTTATAAACAGAATGAATGTTCGATACATCCGTTACCTCCGTTCGGATGGACTAGAATCACATGCGATTGGAGCAGATATTGGTTTGAGGTTGAGATAAATTATTTTATAAAGTAGAAATAAGTATCTTTTTCACCTGTCGTCTTATTTGGGTCTTCTCGTCTTGAAACTGCTTCCAGACCTTTCTTTTTCCGCCCAAAAACCCTAACTTATGAAATAACATTAATATTTAATCTTAGCCACCTATGAAAGAATATCAAACTGCACACATTAAAAATGTAACATTGGTGGGCAGCTCCGGTGCGGGCAAGTCCACCTTGGCTGAATGCATGATGTTTGAGGGGGGAGTAATCAACAGAATGGGCACCATTGATGACGGAAACACCATTTCAGACTATCATGAAATTGAGCATGAACGCAAAAACTCAGTTTTTTGTTCAATCATGCACACAGAATGGAGGGGAACAAAAATCAATCTTCTGGACACACCCGGGCAGGATGACTTCATTGGGGAAACCATTCCCGCATTGCGTATTTCTGATACCTCTCTCCTGATCCTCAATGCCCAGTACGGGGTGGAAGTGGGGACAGAACTGGTGATGCGGTATTTAAGGAAATTTCATAAGCCTACCGTAATGGTGGTCAATCAGGTGGATCACCCCAAGGCTGACTTTGACAGAACGGTAGAGCAAATAAAAAATCAGTTTGAAGAAAATATAGTAGTGGTTCAGTACCCATATGACATGCAAGGCGAGGGTCGAGCAATCATTGATCTGCTGAAAATGGTGATGTACAGATTTCCAGAAGAAGGCGGTAAACCAGAGAAACACCCCATCCCTGATAGTGAAAAAGAAAAAGCCGATCAACTCCATAATGAGTTGGTAGAAGCCGCAGCCGAGAATGACGACAACCTGATGGAGCTTTATTTTGAAAAAGGTTCCCTGGATGAAGATGAAATGCGGGAAGGTATCCGTAAAGGGATGCTCAACAGGGATATGGTTCCTCTATTTTGCCTCTCTGCCAAAAGAAATATGGGAAGTGGTCGTCTAATGGGATTCATCGGCAACGTTGTCCCATCTGCTGGTGATATGGCACCCGAGATGAGTACTGAAGGAAAGGAAATCAAGACCACCGATTCTGCTACCACCTTGTTTGTATTTAAGGCTGCAAATGAAAAACACGCTGGCTCCATGAGCTATTTTAAAGTATGCTCGGGTGAGGTTTCTTCTGGAATGGACCTGATCAATACCTCCAGCAATACAAAAGGTCGAATGAACCAATTGTACGCAGTTGACGGAAAAAACCGAAATGCAGTAGATAAAATGTACGCTGGTGACATTGGGGCTACGGTTAAATTCAAAAATACCTTTGTCAACCACACCCTCAGGAGTGCAGATGACGAAGTACAGATTGATCCAATTGAATTCCCTGAACCTAAGATTCGAGTTGCAGTCGTACCTCTGAACCAAGGTGACGAAGAAAAAATGGCCATGGCCCTACACCGAATTCATGAGGATGATCCTACCCTTTTGGTGGAGCATTCCAAAGAACTGGGCCAGACCATTATCCAGGGGCAAGGCGAACTCCACCTACAAACAGTCAAATGGACGCTTTCGCATATCCATGGGGTGGAAGTCGAATTTATCCAACCCAGGATTTCCTACCGAGAAAGCATCCGAAGCTCTGCGCAGGGTTTTTACAAGCACAAGAAGCAATCTGGGGGTGCTGGCCAGTATGCTGAAGTTTACCTTGCTGTACAGCCCTACACAGAAGGTGCAACACCTCCCGGTGATTATAAAGTCAGAAAAGAAGAAGTCATTGAATTGCCCTGGGGCGGCAGATTGGTTTTTTGCAACTGTATCGTAGGCGGAGTAATTGACAACCGCTTTATGCCCGCCATCCAAAAAGGGATAATGGAGGTAATGGAAGAGGGGCCACTCACTGGTTCTTACTGCCGAGATATCATGGTGTATGTCTACGATGGCAAAATGCACCCGGTAGATTCCAATGAAATCTCCTTCAAGATTGCCGGCAAAAAGGCTTTTCAGGAAGCATTCATGGCAGCCAAGCCTCAGCTTCAGGAACCGATTTATCACCTGGAAGTATTGATGCCAGACGAGTACATGGGAGATGTGATGACCGACCTCCAGGGTCGAAGAGCCATGGTGGAAGGAATTGGTAGCGAGGGTGCTTACCAGAAAATCACTGCGCGAGTACCCTTGTCTGAAATGTATCGTTACTCCACCTCATTGAGTTCGATGACTCAGGGACGGGCAACATTTTCTCGTCATTTCCTGGAATATTCAACCGTACCTGGTGATATTCAGGCAAAATTGGTGACAAAACAGCAGGCCGAACCAGTCACCTGATGCTGTAATTTAATTCTTGATAAAGGGTTTTCCTTGGTGGAAAACCCTTTATCCGTTATATTCCGTTTCCAAACAATCGCTGTCATGTTATCATCCCCTTTTAACGAGCCCAACCCTCCCCAAACTGATTTTTGGAAATGGTTTAAGCAAAATGAAGCTGCCTTCCTGAACCTTGGAAAAGGTCAGGTAGATGCCTCAGGTGCTTTGTTTCACCTTGTAAACCGAGTAGAACAGGTGCATCCTGACCTGACCTGTGAACTGGGTCCAGTAAATGAAACGGGAAAACGGGAGCTGGTGATCTCTGCCGATGGCATAAGAGATGCCTTTGTAGATGCAGTTCAATTGGCAGAAGCTGCCCCCAAAATGGAGAACTGGCGAATCATCGCATTGAGGCCTCGGGGCCGTCAACTGGAGGCCCTCAAACTGGGCAATTACCTGCTGGATCCAGAAAAAATCCCTTTTACCTACGAGTTAAAGCGCAATGACCTCGTTATCACGGTGTACCTGGATGCAGTTGACAGGGAGCTGCCCTTCCAGCGCTTGGCAGTCCTGGTATTGTTGGATTGTCTGGCAGGTGAGTACGACGCTGCCACTAAGATTGGGGAACTAAAGATTGAAGAAAAAGCCTTATTGCTGCCTGATGCTACTCCCTTGAACTTGGATATGCTCCCCTTTCTGATTGACGAACTCAAATCAGGCCGACTTGGCAAGGCAGTTCCAATTAAGTCGATGCCCACCCAAACTGAGCAGGACCCGTATCAGGTGGATGAACAATTTGTGCTGCTCAAAACTGAGATTGACCAGCTTCCAAGGATTGATATGGTCAACTTGAATTTTTATCATTTCTCGAAAAAATCAGAATTTCCCTGGTTGCTATGCCTGGACCTGCCCTACCCTACCCGATCCGATGGGCTTCCTGAAATTGATGCGCTCAATAAGCTGAATGCATTCGAAATGGAAGTTCTGAAAAGGCTGAGGGAAGTTTGTCAGGGATATTTTGTTTTTCATACCACCTGGAATGGACAAAGAAGGTCATATTTCCATGTAAACCACCTTCCCAAGGCACGGGCCCTCCTTTTCCAAATGGAAAGAGAACCACAATTCCCAGCCCTTTCCTACAGGTTTGCCTACGAAAAGGACTGGGAAACGGTAAGGGCTCTTCTTTACCACGCAAAAAAGGGCTAACAAATCATTGGGCAAAGCCGGACTTAATACCGAACCCTTGAGAGTTCTTCAGGATTTAACAAGGTAATGTTACTCATTCGGGTTTCCAGGATGCCATCATCCCGAAACTCGGAAAGCACCCGAATCACACATTCTTTTGAGGTGCCCACCATGTTTGCGAGGTTCTCACGAGATATATCCATGGAAAACTTACCGTTCTTGAGCTGCTCTTCCTTATATCTAGCCTCCAACGTAAGCAGTGCATCTGCGACACGCTTTCTCACAGAGTCATAGGCAAGATGAAGCAATTGTTCTTCTCGGTCCATGATGCTACTAGAGAGCATTTTCACAAAACGATTGGAAACATCACGGTTGTTATACATCAAAGAAAAGAAATCGTCCTTGGGAATAAGGTAAATGACTGTATCTTCTAGGGCCATGGCAGAGTCCTGATACGGCGTATCGGCCAACATCGGGATATGTCCCAAAAAATCACCCGCCTTGTACAATCCGGTGATGTAATCTTTTGCGTCCTCATTGGTTTTGTAAGTCTTCACCTTTCCACTGTTCACGAATAGCAGGCCATGGGGATAGCTTCCTTCAGAAAAGATGATGTCTTTTGTTTTATAAATCCGAGATTCTCGATCTTTTGATAACTCCTGTAGAGCTTCCAATCCTCGGGCTTCACTGAAGAAGTGATTGAGTCCATCAATATTTGCCTCGAACTCCTGCTGCACAATGGCACTTTTCTTTAGGCGAATTTCAATGGCGTCTAACAGCTCTACGTCATCAAAAGGTTTTGTTAAGTAATCATCTGCTCCAAGGTTCATGCCCTTTCTCAGGTCAGCCATTTCTGCCTTTGCTGTGAGGAAGATAAAGGGAATATTAGCCGTTGAGGGCATTTTACTGAGGATTCTCAGAACCCCAAATCCATCTAGCTCAGGCATCATTACATCACAGATGATCAAGTCAGGAGATTCCTGTTGTGCCAAACTAACCCCTACCTTGCCATTCTCTGCTGTGAGAACGTCGTAATCAGAAAGGCTCAATATCTCCGCAGTATTCTCCCGCATTTCGGGATTATCCTCAATTAGCAGTATAGTCTTTTGTTCATTCATGGTTGTGTTGGTTGACAATGTCCTAATCTAAAGGAAGGTCGACCATAAAAGTGGTACCTTCATTGAGTTTACTACGAAACTTAATGTTTCCATTCATTAAGTTCACATACTTTTGAACAATATTCAAGCCCAGTCCGGTACCTTGAATATTTGTCGCGTTGTTGGCGCGGTAAAAGCGCTCAAACAGGTGAATTTGCTCTTCTTCGGGAATCCCTATTCCCTGGTCTTCTACTTCGATGGAGACCAAACTGGGACTTTGATTCACCCGTAAGAAAATCCTCTTGTTTTCTCCTGAGTATTTGATGGCATTAGACAAGAGGTTGATGGCAATATTTTTGGTTAGTCGCTTATCCAGAAAAACCTGACCATTAGTCCCGGTCCGTTGGGTAAGAATTTTCTGTCCTTCTTTGAACATTCCCTCCATGTCTTCTGCCACTTCATTGAGCAAGGGAAAAATATCGAAGTAACTGGGGTCAGTTGAAATCTTGCCTTCCTCTAGCTTACTAAGCGATAGAAAATCATCTAATATCCCTGTAAGGTTGCTGACACTTTCTTTTATGCGATGGATGTGTTTTTCTTTTTTGGGCTCATGCTCAGGCTTATTATACCGGCCAATCAAGGAAATAGAGGAAAGGATGGTTCCTAAGGGGGTACGAAATTCGTGGGAAGCCATGGAAACAAACCTGGATTTCATTTCACTTAATTCCCTTTCGCGTTTAAGTGCCTTTTGGGTTTCAAGCTCAGCCTTTTTTCTTTCCGTTACGTTATTGGCCACAATCAGGGCCTGTTGGAATTCCCCATTTGCATTCTCTAAGGGAACCCCCTGAACTGCATACGTGCTGTTCTGAAGGTCTAATTCAAATATAAGCTGTTCCCCTTCAAAAATCCGTTGAAGCATCGGCATAATCCGTCGAAGGCTTTCTTCGGGAATCACCGTGCTCATAGGCTTGCCAATCAGGTCATCCCTGTTCCATCCCAGGTAATTAAGCTCCCTTCCTTCCAAAAATACGTACCGTAAATGTCTATCAATGACACTTATCGTCCCATTGGGGTAATTGGAGGCGATGGTTCGGTAGAGTTGTTGACTGTGCCGCAACTCTTCCACTGCCTTGGCAAGGGCCTGGGTCCTTTCAACCACTCGTTCTTCCAGAGCAACGTTTAACTCTCTGATTCGTTCCAGGTTTTGAGCTTGACGGATGCTGTAGCGTATGGCCCGTTCTAACACTTCTGCTGAGAGGGTATTTTTGACCAGATAATCCGCAGCTCCAGCCTTTGAGGCGGCTTCGTCAATTTCGATGTCCCCCTGCCCTGTAAGCAATATGAGGGGTTTGGTATATCCTTGCTTAATGGCGTATTCGATGATCTCTAGTCCACTGTGGTGTCCCAGGCGATAGTCTACCAAGTAAATGTCATAGGATTGGTTTTCAATACGTTCTTGGGCTACTTGGAAGTCATCTGTCCAATCTACCAAGTACTTCCGATGACGGATTTCCTCCACCAGATCTGAAGTAATGATGAAATCTTCCTCATCGTCATCAATAAGAAGTATTCGAATAGGATTTCCCAGTGGCATGAATATGTTGAAAGATCAGGGAATAACGAATGTAACAAACTCAGCAAATGGCCTTTTTACCTCTTTTCAACTGTTCAGGTAAACCTTGACGCTATCGTTAACTTTCACTGAAGTATTCAAAGGCTTTTTGCTTTCCCTAATATATAGAAATTCCTATAATCTCCCTAAAATTAGGTATTGGGGACAAAAATTAGGGGGTTCTTTAAGGTAATTCCACGATTTCAAACCAATATTTACTGAGGGTTTGCATCAGGTCAACCAATCCATCAAAGGTTACCGGTTTGGTGATAAAAGAGCTTACCCCCAAGTCATAGGACCTGAGAATATCTTCTTCGGCCTTTGAGGTAGTCAGGATTACCACCGGTATTCTGCGAAGCTTAGGATCACTCTTGATTTCCCTGAGGGCTTCTCTCCCATCTTTTTTAGGCATGTTAAGATCAAGGAGAATAATCCCCGGTTCGGGATAATGGTCTTCGTTTCCAAATTCCCCTTCTCTCCTCAGGTACTTAAGCAATTGTTCACCGTCCTCCACAAACTGAATAGGATTGGCGAGTCGCCCTTCTTCAAGGGCATCTTTGGTAAGCATACGATCCTCGGGATCGTCATCTGCCATTAGAATAACAACGGGCTGGTAGTCGTGCGGCATGCCTGTTGATTGGTATTGGTTATTCTCCTGTGGGTTAAGTGGCTCAGGAGAAGTCTGGTTATTGGTGTGTTTCATAAGAATAAACTCACAGGTCCGCCGAAGGTTAATATAAGGCAAAAATTATTGCTCAGTCTGTCTCCTGCTAAGGGTAACTACGAAGGTGGTGCCTTTTCCATTAGCACTCTCTGCAGTGATGTCTCCACCATGGCGATTGGTGATTTTTTTACAAATCGCGAGTCCCATTCCAGAGCCCTCATACTTCCGCCCTTCTAGCCGTTGGAAAATCTTAAATATTCTATCCAGGTATTTTACGTCAAAACCAATTCCGTTGTCTTTTACCCGGACCTCCAAAATATGATCCCCCGGGGTAGCATCCGGGCTATGGCCATTTAAGAATCGGCCGGATACTTCTACTCTTGGTCTCTCTCCTTCTTTGTGAAATTTTAGTGCATTGGCGATGAGGTTCTGGAACAGTTGGCGCATTTGGGTTGGATCTGCTTCAACAACTGGCAGGTCCCCGACCTCAACTATCGCCTGCGTTCGTTCGATCCTGATCTCCAAATCAGAAATGACCTCCTTGAGGATCTTGTTCAAATCTACCTGTTCAAAAGGCAGTGCCTTGGTAGAAAGCCTTGAAAATCCTAGCAGGTCATTGATCAAACGCGACATCCTTCTGGAAGCATTGAGCATCCTGCTCAGGTATTCCTGGCCTTGATCGCTAAGTTTATCAGCTTCCTTGGATTGGATTCTACTACCAAAAGCCTGAATCTTTCTCAGGGGTTCCTGGAGGTCGTGTGATGAAATATAGGCAAAGTCCTGAAGTTCGCGGTTACTACGCTCTAGGTCAGCTGCATACCTTCTCAGACGCTCCTCGGATTGCTTTTGGTGAGTCAGGTCATGAACAATACCAGTAAATATTTTTCTCCCTTCCAGGTTCACCTCACTGATCGCCAGCCGAAAAGGGAAGATTGTCCCATCTTTTTTCTTTCCCGTTACCTCACGTCCAATCCCGATAATTTGAGCATGCCCCGTATTGTGATAGCGATCTAAGTATTCATCATGTTCTGAATGATAAGGCTCTGGCATCAACACATTGATGTTTTGCCCCAATACCTCCCCTTCCTCATAGCCAAAGATAGCCGAAGCAGCGGGATTCATCGTTTCTATCGTCCCTCGCTCGTCAATGGTAATGATTCCATCTATGGCAGTTTCAATAATTGCACTTAGACGCGAGGCATTTTCTACCTCCGTGTATTTTGGCATGGTCATGTAGTTGGTCAATCTTATTTAAATATATATGATTTTTTTTCTATATAAAAGAAAAAGCCCCCTTATCAGAAAATAAGGAGGCCCATCACATGAAATGAGGTATACTTTACAGAGAAGGCATAGTCTCTTGCTGGCTCAGGCGATTAGCTTCTGTAAGGGTCAAATCGTCCTCGCTGGAAATCTGAGCCCAACGGTTGTCCTTACGCTTCATTACCTGCACGCCGATGTCATAAGTGGC
>JBCDIQ010000146.1:0-12851 GCA_039024295.1 Bacteroidota bacterium
AAGGGAGTAGAAAAGTATGAAAGGCAGTTTCAAGAACAACAGATGGCTAGATTAGTCAAGATGGCCAAAAAGCTTGGTCATGAGGTAGTTATCACAGATAAAAATATCACCGATGAATAGTTGTCATAAGTAAGTAGCCTGCCGAGAAGTCTCAGGAAAATATCCTATTGGCATTAAATTCCTAGATAGGATCCACCTAGACCTCTTAACTCTGTTCGAGGTGACAGGGCGTGTTAGAGAGGAATAAGGTTCCTAAACCATGGAGCACTGGTGTGTCAATTCCATAGAGGGGGCGTTTTATACCCCTCCCACTATTCTCGCCGTTCAGATAACGACTGTACATGTACCTCCAGATTCCATCTGGAGGCCTAAAAACGTCATGTTTCCATCGTTCAGATCGCCGTTCAGATAACGACTGTACATGTACCTCCAGATTCTATCTGGAGGCCCAAAAACGACATGTTTCCATCGTTCAGATCGCCGTTCGGATACCAGCGGTACATCACTTCAAATATCCATCCAACCACTCAAAAAATACGCGGTGCCAGAGCACGCCATTCTGGGGCGAAAGCACCCAGTGGCCTTCTTTGGGAAAGTACAAGAATCGGCTGGGGACACCTTGAAGCTGCGCTGCCTGGAAGGCCTGCATGCCCTCACCGATGGGGACACGGAAGTCTTTCTCACCGTGGATCACCAGGATGGGGGTGTCCCAGTTGCGGACGTATTTGTGGGGGGAATGCTGGGCGTAGCTCACAGAAGGCTTCTCATCCCAGTAGGCACCCTTAATGTCGAAGTTGGCGAAAAACATCTCCTCCGTGGTGCCATACCAGCTTTCGAGGTTGAAGAGGCCACAGTGGGAAATGAAGGCTTTGAACCGCTTCTCGTGGTTGCCGGCGAGCCAGTAGACTGAGTAGCCCCCAAAGCTGGCCCCTACGGCACCGAGTCGATCTTCATCCACATAGGATTCTTTTTTCAGGGCATCAATGGCACTGAAATAGTCCTGCATGGCTTGGCCGCCCCAGTCGCCACTGATCTGGTCGTTCCAGGCCCGGCCGAAGGAAGGCAGGCCCCGACGGTTAGGTGCTACGACAATGTAGCCGTGCGCTGCCATCAGCTGGAAGTTCCAGCGGTAGGAGAAAAACTGGCTAACCGCTGACTGAGGGCCACCCTGACAGTACAGCAAAGTGGGATAGGACTTCTTAGGGTCAAAATCTGGGGGGTAGATCACCCAG
The DNA here is from genome assembly GCA_039024295.1 of Bacteroidota bacterium. Taxonomy (GTDB): domain Bacteria; phylum Bacteroidota; class Bacteroidia; order J057; family J057; genus JBCDIQ01. Next base: position 1,233 of record JBCDIQ010000146.1, read on the forward strand.
GTGAGCATGTCTTTACCATCCGTGGTTTTGATCATGCGCTTTTCTACCTTGCCCATTTTCATGGAAGCCAGTAGGTCTTTGTTCTCATTGGTCAGTTGCACCATTTTGCCATCGGCCGCTACGCGGTAGAGATCGGCAGGCTGTGACATGCTTACCCGCTGACAAACGAGTCCTTCCCCTGCTGGCGCAAAGCCATAAATGTTGTGGCGGCCTTCTGTCAACAGTTTGAACTTCTTGCTGGCCACATCCATAACACCAATCTGGTAAGTTGCCTGCTCGCCCGTGGTCACATAGATTTTTTTGCTGTCTGCTGACCATTTGGGGTGATTTGTGTCACGGTCCAGTCCTTTGGACAATTCAGTTTTCTTACCGGTGGCCAGTTCCAATACAAACAAGCGATTCCTGTCCGACTCAAACCCGGCACGCTCCATACTGTTCCAGGCCATGTATTTGCCATCAGGGGAGAATACAGGTTCCTTGTCATAGCCCGGCATACCTTCGGTGAGGTTGGTGGTCTTGCCAGAAGCTACCTCATAGAGGTAGATATCCGAATTGGTGCTTTCGGCATATTCTTTTCCGCTAAGCTTTTTGCAGGTATAAGCGATGCCTTTCCCATCAGCCTTCCAGGAAATCTCCTCAATTCCTCCAAAGGGATTCAACGGCGTATCATAGGCTTCGCCTTCCATGATGTCAGTAGGCTCACCTTTGAGCATGCCATTTTCATATTCAGACACAAACACATGGCTGTATTTGTAGTCGTGCCATTGGTTCCAATGACGGTACATCAAGTCATCAATGATGCGGGCCTCAGCCTTTGGAAGATCGGGGTATAGGTCATTGACGTTTTTGTCCAATTTCACATCCTGTAGGTAAAAAATATGGGTTCCAGCAGGCGAGTACTCAAAACCGCCCATTTCTACCTCCGACACTTGCTGCTTATCCGACCCATCTACATTCATTTCCCACAGCATGCCTTTGTGAAGAAAGCCAATCTTCTTGCCATTAGGGCGAAAGCGTCCGTTGTATTCGCTTCCTTCAAAGGCGGTAATCTTTTTAGCCGTCCCACCCGCCACAGGCATGACGTACAGGTTACGATTCCCTTTATTTTCCGCCAGGTCATAATAGGTGACTCCGTATAAAACGGTTTTCCCATCGGGCGAAACCGCCTCCAGAGAAACACGGCCCAGTTTCCAGAGGGCTTCCGGAGAAAGCTTATCAGATTGTGCAACAAGCACATGATGGCCCATCGCCATCATCAGAAGTAGGTAGCAGATTTTTTTCATGAATGCAGGTTTTCCCAAATATAAGGAACGCTGAAGAAATAAATGTTCAGAGCTTGCGCCGGAATTTTGTGCGAAGCAAAGGAAGCAAAATCGAGTCTGGCAGGTCTCAGATCCCGTTCACGGGGCCAAATGAGGTTTTTCTGACGCAGGATTCGTGCAAAAGGCCAAACAAGAATGAAAAGTGATTTTTGAAGCGTTCCTAAAAGAGATTGTTGAGTTTTGAAGGCAGATGGCTATCTTACCAATGAAATGGAGCCAACCCATGATGTGAAAGCCTCCATTTTCAGCCAACTTGCCCGAAAAATGCCTTTCCGTAGGTGCTTTTGTAATCCATTTACCCTGATTTGAAGAAACGTCGGCGTTGGGGATTCCTTTTGGGATTGATCTTGGTTCTGTTGCTCTTGGCAATAGTACCGGTAATGTTGCTTGTCCGCCAAGCGAGTGTTCAGCGGGAAGTTGTTGCCTACTTCTCAACCAATCAAATAGGAGCCCTGGAACTGGAGCCTGCAGGAATCGCCTTTCCCGCCCCCTATTATTTACCCGCCCTGAAATGGAACGAAGTTCGGATTCGTGCCGGTAACCAGAAGGACCATGAGGTATTGGCAGAGCTGGAGACCGTCACCGTACAGCCAGATTTTCAGGGGCTATTTTCAGGCAGATCAGCCATTCGTCGAGTTGGATTGCAATATGGTCGTCTCAGCACAGAATGGGCCGCCTATGGTTCTCCTTCCAGCCTCGATGAGCTTATTTCCAATGATGGAGCGAGTGAATTCACCTTGTTCATGGATTCGGTGAGGTTGGTGAGTTCAAATGCCCAAGACAGCTATCAGGTGTTGGTACGAAAGGCTACCCTTGATCGGGTGTATGAGCCTACCGGCGAATATTTCAAGCTTTCTTTTTCGGGTATTTGGGAAAAAATGGTGTTGGGAGGCACCCAATTTCTGGCAGATAAACCTTTTGACATAAAAGCCATCGCCCGCTACCTGTCTGGTCCTTCCTTATTCAGCATTTCTGGTGGCGTGCTTCGACCAGGGGTTGGCAAGGTAAATTTCAGTGGATGGATGGATGCAAAAACCCCAGCCTATGCACACCTGCAATCAACTGGTGAACTGGAGGGATTCCTCGCGCTGCTTCCTGAACCTTATGCCCATCATTTACTAGGCTTTAAGCATGATGGAGAGCTTCAGTGGAACTGCGATGTTCGAGGGTACCTCAATACCGTGGATCATCCCAGCCTATCCATGGATGTGATTGGCAAAGAATTGACCTTTTCTCCCCCTGGAAATGATTCCCTGGTTCAAGCACTTTCATTTGAAGCAAGGGTATCCAATGGGGAAAAATCACAAATTGCCAGTTCCCGATTACACATTGATACCCTTAGCCTTCAATTGAAAAATAGAAATACACGCATGCGCATGAAGGTTGCCAATTTTCGCAAACCCAAAATTGCTTTAGATGGCGAATTTGACATGAACCTTGGGGACTTCCAGCGATTTTTGCCCATTCCCGGGGTTGATTCAATCTGCGGGGACTTTGCGGGGAATTTCTTTTTAGATGAGTTTCAACCCAATACCCACTCCCCACAGGAACTAACCCTTCTAGGAGTGGGCATTTACACAGACAGTAGTACGGCAGATAATTTCTTTGTGGAAGAGTTAACTGGCGTGCAAAAGGGAAATCAATTCAATTTTGATCCGCTACATGCCTATCTGGGACAAGACAGCCTGAATGCCAAGGGATTTGTAAACGGCTTTACCAACATTCTTTTTGCCAGAAATGCGCCCGTTTCTCTCGGGGTGGAAGTGAAAAGTCCACACCTAAACCTTAGCAATTGGATTCCTAAGGATTCCGGGATTACCAACTTCCACCAGCTTGACAGTTTTAACCTAAAGGCCCAGCTGAACACCACGGGAATTGCCCTTCGGAACACAAAGACGTTGCCAAAAGGGGATTATACCTTTCGCGACCTCCAGGGATCCTGGGCCTATTTTCCCTTGCCCATAAAAAATGCACAGGCAAATATGGAATTTGACGGGAAGGACCTGAAGCTTTACAAAGGCAAGGCTGAAACTAATCTAGGAGATTTTGAACTAGAAGGAGATTGGCAGAATTTTAATGCCTATTCCCAACGTTCGGGGGAAGAAATGGGGGTCAGAATCCGGCTAACAGCGGAAGAGGTTCCTTTACTTCCCTTCTCCAAACTCATCAAGAAGGGTATTTTGCCTGAATTAATGTCACAGGATACGATTACAGAAATAAAAGTAAGTGGGGAGGTGGCTTTACGGGCAGATGATGAACTCCGTTTATCAGACCTACCAGATATGAGGGTTTTGTTAGGCGGACTCTCGGTGGAACTTGAACGCTACCCAGAAAAAATCACCCTCCTCGGGGGACGTACCTTTACCGAGAAAGGCAACCTGGTTATCCAAGGCCTGAAGGGAAAGGTGGGGAAAAATGATTTTCAAGTCGTTGGACGGATTGATAATATCCAGTCCCTTTGGAAGACCAATTCTACCTTAGACCCAACAGTTCGCATCACGTTCAGCAGCCAGGAATGGAACCTTGCTGAGCTCACGACTTATGCTGACAGTAATCTGCTGCCTTGGATTTCCCCTTATGAAATGAAGGATGTCCGACTACGTGTCTCATGGGCAGACTCGTTGCTGGATTTGCCCGAATTTTCTGCACGAATTGGGAATTCAGACATTTCAGGAGAAGCCCTGCTCCACATACTTCCTGATAGCCTGAGCCTTACCCGGCAATCTCTGTTAAATATAAGGTTTGGAAATGCAAACTGGGATGACCTGTACCACCCAAGGCTTCCGCATGCGTGGGTGCCTGATACCTCGATGAAAAATCCTTTGAGGTGGGTTAGCTTCAGTCCGGCCCTACGGATAAACATCATGGCCAATACATTTGAGCTGGACGATTTCCAAGCCAATCGGGTTAAAGCTCAAATAAGGACGGTAAATCATCGGTGGTTATTTCTGGATACGCTTTCCGCACGCATTGCTGAAGGACGGATCAAGGCAAATGCTGATGCACGCATCACCACAGAAGAGGAAATCACCTTTAAAGGTAGCGCAACCTTTGCCAACCTCCGACCAGAACAGCTTACCTCCACCTTCAAGCTGTGGGATTGGGAAGTAGTACCTGCAGATCATCTTTTCGGTGCCACCCGTGGTACCCTCAGGGCAAATGTGATGTATGACATGAATGACCGGTTGCAGCCAACCACCAGCGATGTGTTGCTGGACATGCAAATGGGGCCTGGCGCATTGCAAGCCTTTCCCCCTATGACCGCCTTGTATGGTCAGGCAGGGCTGTCGTTGCCTGACAGCCTTTCTGTCAACAAGTTATCTGTAATTGCTCGTTTACAGCCAGATACCTTCGCCATCAGGATTTTGCAGGCAGATACCAAAAGAGGCTATTTGGAAATGAAAGGCCAACACCTCCATTCCGGAGATTATACGTACGAAGCATACGTCCCCAAATTTTTCCTGGCACCACCCAGCTGGCAGACCCTCCTGCTCCCGGATGATACCCTTGGGGTAAGCCTTCCATTAGGCACCCTGCCCAAGGTTTCAGGGAACCCCATCCTTCGCCGACCAAAGGGCGCAGCCTACACAGGATTGCGAATTTTCCAGCAGGGAGATTCAGCTGTGGTGAAACTAAACGAGGACTTTCCTTGAAGAATACGCTTTCATTAACCCAAAGCCCTCGTATATTTGCCATCCTAATCTATTTTTTCACCTTTTAACCTTAAGCGGAATGACAACCGACCAACTTAAGGACCTTCAAGCGCGGACCGAAGCGCTGAGGGGGTACCTTTGACGTGGCTAATAAACTGAATGTAATCGAAGAAAAAGAGGCCATTACCCAGCAGCCTGACTTCTGGGATCAGCCTGACGAAGCGCAAAAAGTGCTACGTGAAATCAACGCTCTCAAAATCTGGACAGACGCTCATGCAAAAGTGGCAGAAGTCGTTGGAGAAGCAGAGGTCATGCAGGAGTTTGCCAAGGAGGGAGATGCAAGTGAAGAAGAGGTTGATGCGGTGTACAAAAAAGCGCTGGAGGCAGTGGAAAACCTCGAGTTCAAGAACATGCTCTCAGGTGAGGAGGACCGCCTTGACTGCTTGCTGAAAATAAATGCGGGTGCCGGAGGTACCGAAAGCCAGGACTGGGCCTCCATGTTGCAGCGGATGTACCTGATGTATGCCGAAAAGAACGGCTTCAAGGTGAACATGGTAGATGAAGTCCTGGGAGATACGGCCGGGATCAAAAGTTGCGAACTGGAAATTAGTGGAGATTTTGCCTTTGGCTACCTGAAAGGGGAATCTGGGGTCCATCGACTGGTGCGGATCAGCCCATTTGATTCAGGCGGAAGGCGACATACTTCCTTTGCGTCCGTGTTTGTGTTTCCCAAAGTTGATGACAGCATCGAAATTGAGATCAATTCATCGGATGTGGAACTACAAACGACCCACTCCAGTGGAAAAGGGGGACAGAATGTCAACAAGGTGGAAACTGCCGTGCGTCTCACCCACATCCCCACAGGTATTGTGGTGGCTTGCCAGATTGAGCGGAGCCAACTTCGAAACCGTGAGCGGGCCATGGAGATGCTGAAGTCCAGGCTTTACCAGTTAGAAATTCAAAAGCGTGAGGAAGAACGTGACAAAATCGAAGGGACCAAGCGGGCCATTGATTTTGGCTCTCAAATCCGAAACTACGTACTCCACCCGTACAAACTCGTTAAAGACCTGCGAACCAACACAGAAACCAGCAATACTTCGGCTGTCTTAGATGGCGACCTGGAGGCTTTCATCAAGTCCTATTTGATGGAAAATTCTGGTAAATGACGGCCAAAAATATAGATGAAGTACTCGCCCACCTTGACGAAATTGTGGAATGGGCTACCCGTACGAAGAACCGGCAGGGGTATTTTGCAATCCTCTATCGAGAAGTTACCCGTGAGGTAAAAAAGGGAATTCAAGCTGGCAGGTTTGAGGACGGGCCACGCATGGAACAGCTCGACGTGGTATTTGCCAATCGGTACCTGGAGGCTTGGGATCAATATCACCACAAAGAAAGATGCTCCGCCAGCTGGCGAATTGCCTTTAACGCAACCAGGAATGCTAACCTGCTTGTCCTGCAGCAGTTGTTACTGGGCATGAATGCACATATTCACCTGGATTTAGGAATTGCGGCAGCAAGGGTTTGTCCGGGAGAATGTCTCCCTGAATTGAAGGATGACTTCTATGAAATAAATGAGCTTCTGGGGGAAATGATCAATAAGGTTCAGAAACGACTTGGTCGAGTTTCTCCTGCCTTGAGGGTATTTGATTGGTTTTCTGGGAACTTGGATGAAAAATTGGCCGAATTCGGGCTTGAGAGATCTCGGGCAACTGCTTGGAAACTAGCTGAAGACCTCGCATTTGCGGAAAAACCTGAAGAAATCATCAGAAAGGCTGATCAAAAAACGGCCCTCAAAGCCAAGTTAATCACAAATCCTGGATTTAGGTTGAAAGCCCTATTGGGGTTGGCCAGGATAACCGAGCCCATCCGGGTTACTACGGTTATTCGTGCCTTGGATGAAGAGTGACCTATTTATACTCCTTCGGCGGATCTTTTTCGGGCAGGTCAATGCTCCCGGGCAATCCCAACTGAGGAAATTCCTTTCGCAAAGGATGGTATTGAAAATCTTCCGGCATAAACATCCTGCGGAGATCAGGGTGATCATTGAACCGAATGCCCATCATGTCATAGGCCTCCCGTTCAAACCATTCAGCAGCAGGCCAAACATCAATTACCGAATCTACCGTAGGCTCATCTTCCTCCACCCGGCAGCAAATTCTCAAGCGTTCCCTGTCCTCCAGGTTCACAATGTTGTAGGCCAGCTCAAATCGCTTGTCATCCGTATACAGGTCAGAAGCCGTTATATCTGCCAGGTAGTTAAAGCCAAACTGCGTTTTCAACACCGTGAGGATTTCCTTCACCTGCTCACTTTTGACCTCGATGGTCATTTCGTTGGCATATCCCCGGACTTCAATGATATAATCCTGGATGCTGCTATTTTTTATGGTATCAAGAAAATTAGACATATGGAAAACGGGAATTGGTTCTTTGTTAACAATTAATCTATCAACTGCCCCATTGTTCAGGTTGTTGTTGCCAGGAAAGGATGGTTGCCATCTCACTTTCCTCAATGTAAGACATCTCAGCAGCTTTTTTTAGCAGAGTTTCTAGATTGGTAAGGGTAGAAAATCCAGTCTCTGTTTCTCCAAAAACCTCCTCTGCAGTTGGAAATCCATATCCAAAAATCGCAACCGTGCCCACAACCTCGGCAGAGGATTCCTTTAATGCATGTACCGCACTTGCACTGCTGCTGCCTGTTGAAATCAGGTCTTCAACTACTACCACCTTTTGACCGGGTACAATCCGTCCTTCAATCTGGTTTTGCAACCCATGGCTTTTCGGGGTTGGCCGGACGTAGGAAAAGGGTAGCCCAAGGGCTTCAGCTACCAAAACGCCAATGGCAATACCACCTGTGGCCACGCCAGAAATTCCCTCGGCAGCCGGGTAATTCGTCCGAATCATACCAACAAAAGCATTTCTTACGGCAGTGCGAATCTCTGGATAAGATAAAATCAATCGATTATCACAATAGATTGGCGAGTTCCATCCAGAACTCCAAGTAAATGGATCACGTGTACTTAGACGAACAGCTTTGATTTTTAGTAAATACTCTGCAATTTTATCAGATTCCTTGGCCAGATGCATATGACTAAATTATGAAGATTTTCGCTTTCAAGCTTTGTCTGCGCTTTGAAATTATTGATCCAGCGCAAAACTATGAATTTTCCCTCATTTCTTTTGATGAATTAATGGCTTATCTCTTTAAAGGCCAGGATTTCAATGATGAAGTTCTGTATGTCAAAGGAAGTAGCCAAGATGATTTTATTCAAAACGTCTTCGATTTACAGTCCAACACGCTTTGGCGAGAACTTGAACTTTCTATTTGTTTTGTTTTTGGCAAACCAACGGAAAGAGAAGCTTTCCTGAAAACCTATCTTTCGCTTTTCAAAGACTTGGAAGCCGCTGGCGGCATGGTACAGGATGAGGCAGGTAACTTTTTAATGATAAAAAGCAGGGATAGGTGGTCGCTTCCCAAAGGACGTGTTGAGTGGCGGGAAGAAGTTGAAGATGCGGCAGTTCGAGAAGTAGAAGAAGAAACTGGCATCGATGACCTGGAAATTCTTCAAAAATTACCCTCTACCTATCATACCTTCCCAAGAGGCAGAAAATGGATCCTGAAGACCACTCATTGGTATCGAATGAAATCCTCTTCCAACACAGAACCCACCCCCCAGCTTGAAGAGGGAATTACCGAGGTGAAATGGATGAGTAAAAACGATTGGATCTCCAACGATTGGAACACTTATCCCCTCGTGAAGGACTTCTTGGAGGATGAATTTTCCCAGAGCTTGAGCCGTCAGGGATCGTAACGCTCGGTACCCAAATTCGTAAAATAACAGGAAATTTGTTCTCCCTTGCTTATGGGCCTTCTTCAGGATAGATATGTAAACCCACTTACTGATTTTGGTTTCAAGAAACTTTTCGGTTCTGAGCCCAATAAGCCATTACTTATAGATTTTCTCAACCAAGTACTTCCCGACCGAAAAATTTCTGATCTGACCTATGCATCAACGGAACATTTAGGCAATACAGAAATTGACCGAAAGGCCATATTCGATCTGTATTGTATTGGAGAGGATGGGGAACGCTTCATTGTGGAGATGCAGAAAGCAAAGCAGAATTTTTTCAAAGACAGAAGTGTATTTTATGCATCATTTCCCATACAAGACCAAGCTAAACAGACTGTATGGAAGTTCAAGCTCGAACCTGTTTATTCGATTGGCATTCTGGATTTCATTTTTGATGACCACAGAAATGAACAAGAGCTACTTCACGTGGTGGAACTTAAGGATCAAAAATGTCAAGTATTTTACGAGAAGCTGAACTTCATTTATATCGAGCTACCAAAATTCGATAAAACTGAGGAAGAGCTGGAAACTCATTTTGATAAGTGGCTGTATGTTTTCACACACTTGGCTAAACTCCAAGAAAGGCCCAGAAAACTTCAGGAGCGAGTTTTCAAAAAACTATTTGAAGTGGCGGAAATCGCCAAGTTTACCCCTGAAGAGCGCAAGGCTTACGAAGGCAGCCTAAAATACTACCGTGACCTCAACAATGTCATCGATACCTCGCGAGAGGAAGGCCTTCAGGAAGGAATAGAAAAAGGAATCGAAAAGGGTCGGCAACAACAAGCAGTTATCATCACTAAAAAGCTTAAAGCAAATGGAGTAGCAACAACTCTTATTGCCCAAACGACAGGGCTTTCAGAGCAAGAGATTGACGAATTGTAAATTTTCGTTACAGAATTTTCCAGCTATTCAATCAACCTATTCAACGCCGCAGACTTTCCTTCGCCTGAAATGCGTCGGAGTGCTTTTTCGACGAAAGGATGAGGGTTTCCCAACTCATCTAACAACTGGACTTTCCACAGCTTCATTTCGCGGTCGTATTTCATATCCCATGAACCTGATAGCTGGTTTCGGTACACTTCCCCAACATAGGCTATAAGTGCCAACAACGTTTTTCCCGAGATATTATCCGTCTCCTGCCACGAAAGTGCCTCATCGATTTCCGACAAACTCGCAAGGGAACCATCCAGGACATAATCGGGCATCTCTAATTTTCCGGCCAGACTTGCTGCAAGTTGGTTAGCCTTTTGGGGAAAGGCCTTTCCGTAGCCTTGCAATGCAAACAAAAAACTGCCGTAAGGATCTTCAATGGGTCGAGAGATATCTTTCAGGTATTCATCATAGGTAGATTGGCTTTCAAAAAATCGATCATACCCATACTCTTCATGATGAGCCAAAACCGTCCCATCAGCTAAGGTAAAGGTAACCCACGCCGTTTCATCTTCCACTTCTTTCTTTGTTTGTTGCCCGCCGTTTATTTTCAGGACTGCGCTTCTCTGAGAATCGCTCAAATGAAACAAATAGCCATACACTTCATGCGGCAGGTCTCCCATAAGCATTTGATTGGATAAATACTTGGTAGCCTCCGCCTGAAACGTGAACCTGCGGCCCGAAAATTCAATCACAGACAAGCGATCAGGCAAAACCCAGCCGCCCGAACGATTGGGCGGTGCTAGCATAAACTGATCAGCAGCAGTCACTGACGTGGCATACCTGGCAAGTGCTTTATCTGCACCGCTGACGGGTACACAGCCTTCTGTTTTGCATATTTCTATCTTTTGATCTTCTGTCAGGCTAAATGCCCAGGTGATTTGCCCATTTTCCAGTTGCAGAAATCGGAGAGAATCTAATAGGTCTAATGGTTGCCCTGCGGCAAACAACACCCCCATCCCATTGTATAGTTCGATCACCTGCGACTGGTCCGGCAAACGCCACCCTCTTCGGGTGGTTTTCAAATGGTTCTCGGTAATTTCCTGGAGCTCCTGATTTTTTCGAAGGGAAAGCAAATCCTCCTTGCTCATCAATTGAAAGTCCAACTTTCCTACAGAACCCAATTGACAAGCGTAAGACGTAGGCTGAGGCCTGGACTGATCTTCCAGGTACTGGATGATGGCATCTTCAGGTAAATATAATCGATGCATTAGGCTTGCATGGGCAGGCATGCGATCCATGTACCGGCCTGCGTGGGAATTAATTCCCGCTAATTTTCCCCGCGTATTTTGCCCAAAAACTGGCAAAATGGCGATATAAACACCAAACAACAGAAAAGGTAAAATATTCTTTTGCATGTCTTCAGGATCAGGATGACAAAGGTAACAGAAATTGCACCGCAGACACGCCGGAAAGCATGCTATAAGTTAGCATTTTTTATGAGTCTATAATAAAACGAAATCGCCTGGCGATAATTATTCACCAAAATTCGCTCATTCAATCCATGGATGCGTTTCAGGTCATCAGCGTTGAGCCTCAAGGGGCAAAAACGATAGATATTCTGAGACACCTCTGTATAATGTCGGGCATCCGTTTGGGCAATCATCACAGAGGGGGCAACTACCATCTCCTGCTCTCCCGGCATAACTTCCCGTATGCTTTTTTCAATCCATAAATATCCTTGCTCACGAACGCTGGAAATGGGCGAAGGGTCCACCGCTCCTTCTACAACGGAAATATTGACATTGATGTCGACAACGCCACCTTCGAAAGCTCCGAAGAGGAACGACACGTTGATGCGGCTCTTCGTTACAACCACACACTGGGGGATATTGACTTTGGGATCTCTCATTTTGCAGGCAC
>JBCDIQ010000147.1:0-12832 GCA_039024295.1 Bacteroidota bacterium
CTAGGTTTTTGATTCTGTCTAATTGATTCAATTTTGGGAAGGGGTACGTTGCCAGGAGAGGTAGGTTAGCTTATTGTACCCAAGCTTACCCCGGAATTTCCTCCACCAAGCGTTCCAGTGCCATACCCCTGGAACCTTTGATCAGGATACGCTCAACATCGACAAGGAGTTCGGGCAAGTGTGGGATCGCAGCATTGGCTTCTGGAAACCAGCAGGAAGGAGCTGTTACTGCTTCCACCATCGCGTGCATTTGCGGACCAACCCCAACAACTCGTTCAGGTTGGAATTGATTGATGAATTTTCCCATTTCCTGGTGGGCTTCTCTGCTGAAATGCCCCAGTTCCAGCATGTCACCTAGGACCAGTAGGCACCCTTCCCCATTTACTTCGGCACACACATGCTGAATGGATGCCTTCATGCTGTCCGGGTTGGCGTTGTAGGCATCCAGCCAAATCTGGAACCTTCCTTTCTGGATGAGCTGGCTTCGGTTATTCTGGGATTGATAGCTTTCAAGGCCAGGTCTCATTTGACTGGCTTTCAGCCCAAAGTGCGTACCCACGGTCAAGGCTGCCAGAAGGTTCTGGGCATTATGCGCACCGGTAAGTTGCATGTTGAACTGCTCAGCTTCAGGCCATTTATTTGCTTTTACCCGAACTTCCATCTGATCAAGGCCTTCGGTGAGGCTTTCCAATTGCAGGTCTGCAAGCTCGCTATTGAAGGTCATTCTGTTTCTGATTCTCTTCCCTGCCTCTTCCACCCTGTGGTCCCCCAGGTTGATAAAGCCCACCCCGTTATGGACTTTTACAAAATCAAATAAGGCTCCTTTTTCCACCTTTACCCCTTCCAGGCTGATGAGTTTTTCCAAGTGGGCATGCCCTACATTGGTGATCAGGGCATGGGTGGGTGCTGCAATTGAAGCCAATTGGGCAATGTCTCCCGGTTGGTTGGTTCCCATTTCCACCACAGCGATTTCTGCATCTTCAGGGATACTCAACAGGGTGAGCGGCACTCCAATGTGATTGTTGTAGTTGCCTGCCGTAGCATGAACCTTAAAGGAATCTTTCAAGGCTGCCACAATCAATTCTTTGGTGGTGGTTTTGCCATTGGACCCTGTTAGGCCCAGGACGGGAAAGTTCCAACGCTTTCTGTAAGCGGAGGCAAGCTCCTGTAATGCTGTTAGCGCATTTTTTACCAGAATAAAGCGATCGTCACCTTGTACAGCTACTGTTGGATCATCTATAACAGTATAGGCAGCCCCCTTTTCAATTGCATCCCCTGCATATTTATTCCCATCAAATCGCTCCCCTTTCAAGGCAAAGAAAATATCACCAGGGGTAATTTGCCGGGTGTCCGTTGTGACCCGTCCTTGCTTGAGGAAAATCGGGAGGAGGTTAGAATCCATATGGAAAATTTAATGGGCGAATGGAGGCTGTACTTAGATTAACTGAAAACAAGAGATAATTTCCGTGAAGAGGAAAATTTTTCTCCAATTACCTGAAGGGGACTCCCAGGCCAAATCTTAGGTAGAGGCTTTCCTCTTGAGAAAATGCAGCAGAAACCGTTAAGGTCAGGAATTCCTTGTAGGGAATGATGTAAAAGCCTCCTCCGTATCCGTAGTGCCAACGGGTTGAGGTTTCACCTCTCTGAATGATTCGTCCGGTATCAAAAAAGCCTTTTATCCCGATTCGTACGGGGACTGATATTCCCTGAAGATTGGCCACCTGGAGGGAGAGTTCAGAATTGAAGTACGCCCGTGCATTTCCTGTAAAGCGGTTACGGAAAAAGCCGCGCAGACGATTCCCATGCCCGAGAGAAAAATGTCTGTAAAATGGCAATGGGCCATAGCTGCTGCTCCCACCTGCTCGTAGGAGCAAGGTTAGGGGCAGACCGGTACGAAAGGTGGTGAAATACGAGATAAAGCCATCGCTCAATCCATAGTTTCGATCAAAAATATTGGTGGCAACTCCGTTTCGGTGCTCCAATACCAACCTCATGCCTTTGGTAGGAAAATATCGGTTGTCCCTGAAATCCAAGTCCAATCGTCCGAACACTTCCAGCATATTCACCTGATCTTGTCCCAAAAAGCGGGTATCACTGAATAGCAGGGTATTTTCCTGAATTTGAGCCTCGTTGTTTTCGTAATGTACCCCAACGGCAAAATGACTTCTCTTCCACATACGCCGCATAAGGTAGGCCTCGTAGACTTGGGTATTGTAACGACTTCTGTAAAAGTCAGCGGTAAAAAGGGAGTCAATGTTTTCCGTTTCATTGCCGAAGCCAAAGAAGTAAAAATACCGCGTGGGGGCAGCAATCTCTCCAGAGATAACTCCATCCCATTTTTTGATCAGGTGCCTAAATTCTCCTTTATACCTGAAACCATAACTGCCTGAAGTCGCAAGCGTTGCCCGGAATTTGTGACGACTTCTGAAATCTGGTTTGCCATATCCTTTGTCTACATACAAAAAACCCATACTGAATATGGTTCCATCATCCCGGCTGAATCCCAGTAAGGGTAAGGGATACCACATGTCGTGTTCGTAGGTTTTGCGTCCAAACCGATAAGCAGGTGCATAGCGTGGGTTAACCCTTCTGCCAGAAGTCCCCAGATAATATTCTCCATCTACGTCGTTATCGTAGACCAGGCTGTATTTTCCGGTACCTTGTATTTTTGAGTCTTCCTGGTACACATCTCGTCCAGGGCCACCGATTAACCTTAATTTTATGCTGTTATCGGTGTTGCCTGTTACCCGGAACTGGTCTTCTCCTGCCATGCCATAAATTCGGATTTCACGGGTTTCATTTGGCAAGAACCTCCTGTAGTAATACTTGAAGGTTCCGTGTTCATTCAGGACACTGTCTGAAACGTTGTACATCCACACCTCGACATCTCCGTCCGGATTACGCTCGACTTCGACAAAGTCACTTTTCTGGGTGCCGATGATATCTACTTCCTTTGCCAGCAGCTTGTAGAACCTCAGCGCATACATGTCCAGGTCATCCCGTCGGGTTTTTAATTTGGAGGTGATTTCCTGGCCACACAATTGGTACACATTACCTGGAAGCACCCTAACAGCTGCTTCGATGAGGGAATCCGAACAGCGCGCCTGGAAATCCCTTGCCAACTTGAGCCAGTCGTTGCTGTTGAGCTCATTTAGTAGAATGCGGTCCAGGTGCATGCCGGTCCAGGTAAGGCTCATCAAATCATTGATCCTGTAACCAAAATTCTCTCCTTGGGGTTTGACCCACCTTCTGTCAGCAATCCATGGAATAATGCCGTCATATCGGGAAAAAACCATGTCCCGGTCTCGTGGGATGGGCCGATATACCAGCAGGCCGTTTTCTTCGTATTCCGCCCATTTCCAGTTATCCTCATGGCGGGACCAGTCGCCGGTCCAGATATCAAACAGGCGCGCCTTGGCAAAGGAACGCTGGTCTACAGTGGCACGTGGATTTCGGTACAGCTTAGAAAAAAGCTTATGGGTACGTCGTACTTCTTCGACGTCTCCGAACCCACTGTGGAAGGTATCCAGGCTCTTGGGATTCTCTTCCAGGGTGCCGAAGACATTGGCAAATCCAAATTGATAGATCCCCAACCTTGAATCTAGGGGCATTACCCCGAGCCTGGGAGGCGAATGGGGAATGCATAGTCCTTTCATCAATCGACTGGCAACCAGGCTTCCATACGGCTGTTGGGCGGAAGTCTGGTCCCGTAGAATGTAGCCGATAATGGTCTGCCGTAGGTCAAAATTCAATCTTTTGACCGGGTCTTTATTAATGGATCGGAACGTATATTCCTTTTTATTGGCCCCAATGAATCTCAAAGAGCGGGTTTGGGTTCCTCCTCCCCGTTTCACAAATTGAAGCCCCCCAGCAATGGTATCGAGGTTTAAAAAATGGGTGTTTACCGGAGCTAGCCAACTGGGCCGATAATCATTGCCAAAGAATAATTTCTTAACAGACCCTCCTTCATACTCCTCACCAGCAGCCTTTTGGATGGGTTCGTCAAAAAGCTCATCTCCAGAGGCCTCTTCTGATGCTTCTCCACAAAAACCAAATAATAAGTTGGGAGGGATTAGGGTGTCAAGCAGGGCACAAGGGGATTGGAACAAGAACAACTCTTGATATGGTGTGTGGTTCTTGTTGTTTTTGCTGAGAAAGTGAGTCCGATTAAATATTTCTCCCTTTTCATGGTATCGGATTTCCATAAATCCAGTTTTCGATTCTGAGAGCAAAGCATTTTTTCCAGGACCACTGAATGCAGTTTTGGCCGGAGCCCCACTATTAAGAATGTAGCTTTCACCAACCTTTAACACCTGTTGTGAGGCCTCATGGCCTGAAAGGTAAACGAGTGAGGAATTGGTAAGGAGAATGTCACCCAGGAAGTCCTCGGCGAAATCTTCAAATCTGGGGTTAATGATGTCTGTAGGGGTTCCAGAGTTTTGTCGGAATGAGGCATATAAAGTTCCAAGCACAGGCAAGGGAACCCAAAGTCCGGGGTGAAGGTCTGTAAGGGGAAACAAGTGGGTTTTGGCCGGGATACGACCTCCTCTTGGCCCCAGAGAAACCGGACCATAATGACCGGCGATCAGCACGCTTTTCCCAGCTGATTCCCGAATGGCATCTTCCGTTTCCTCCCAGAAATCTGCTTCGGTGGAAACTTTACACAAAGCATTTTCTGGTCGGGGTTTTTCAAACTGGTGGTTCCACCATTGGGTTTGCAGGCATAATAGGTCCAGGTGTTTGCTGAGAGAAATAACTTTTGGACCTGGACATCCTTTCTTGATGGCCCATTTGACCCGGGAAAAATCCCAGCTCTTGACCAATTTCTCTAAACGCCTTACGGATTCCCATCCTTTAGGACCTGAGGATGCCCAGTCTCTGTCTCCTGGAAGGAGAATGGTGCGTCCGTTTTTATATGAACTGATCTTTTTCAGTACCCGGTACAGCCTGGCTGAATCTTTTTGCTTTACAAAGGGATAGCCTGATTGTCGGATAAGGTCCCCATTTAAAATAAGGGTGAATCGTGTGGGGGAAGATTCAATCTCTGCAGTCAGCTCCTCCAGAAACGGCTGAGGGTCGTTGAGGTCGGCCAGGTTGCCGAAAAAGAAAACCCGATGGGTTAGCGGGGAAGGAGATTGACCCACTATGCACTCCCCCCATAAGCAAAGGGCGAAACACATCAACTTGAGGGCAAAAAAGAAATATGTTGTGGCAGGCATTAATCTCACCTTGCAAAATAAACCTTCAATCTAATGCTGGTCAATGCGTTTTTGAAGGAATACCAAACAAAAAACCACCTCCGAAGAGGTGGTTGTGGTAAGAGCCTTTTCCAAGCTAGCTTAATTTTTCAGGAACCTTGTGATGTGTTGCCCCTGATTACTCGTGAGCCTTACTTGATAAATGCCTCGCGGTAAATCACTAATCTCTAGGCTAATAGGGCCATTTTGCGGAACAAGAGAAATGAGATGTGAACGGACGATTTTCCCTTGTTGGTCAAAAAAGTCAATCTGTCCCGTTTGTTGTACGTCCGAACTGAAGTTTATAAAAATAACTCTATTCCCAGGATTAGGTGCTATTTGGAAACTGTTCTCAGCTTCTGCTAACCTTAGCTCCACCACCCTGCTGACTGCTTCTTGTGCGTCCAAGTCGAAAGATCGGATTCTATACTGAGCCTTACTTGCTCCCATATCTGGGTCGGTTAGCTGGTAGGCACGTGCAGAAATGCTATTTCCTGCTGCGTCAACTCGTCCAATTGGGCTAAATGACTGTCCGTTAACAGACTTTTCAACCTGGAAGTAGTCGCTATTCTGTTCGGTAGCTGTTACCCAGGAAATGACTGCTTGGTTATCCATCCACTCAGCGCGTAGGTCTAAAAGTTCTACAGGCAGGGTCGTGCTGGCTTCTGCGCCGAAGGTTCCACCTGAGAAGCTGGAAAGTCCATCAAACTGCACATAATTTTTGCTGGCACCTCCGGTTTGTGTGTCTCCTCCGGCAGGATTTTCTCCATTGAGGTTGTCATTGAGGTTGACAAAGTTATTGGCAAACCCGGCAAACTTGGTGGGTAGGTTGGAATAATCCACCGCATCATCGGTTTTATACCACCGGTATCCGGCACTACCTCCTACATCTGAGGCCAAATCCGTAGCAGAATCCTGAAGGGCATCCCATTCGGATTTGGGGTAGTAGAACCTGACGTTCACGGTTCCATTCAAGGTGTCTTTTGCGCTAATGAACCATGCCCGACGCATGTAAACGGCTCCTTCGCCTCCACTTTGTTCGCGAACCACATCTTCGACTGATTTTACCTCAACATAATCAATCACTTCACTGAGAGGACGGGTATTGGTATTATTCTGAATCGATAAGATATACTTATCGGGCTGAAGGGGGTTGTAAAACCTGAACCATCCGCCCGCTGTCTCGCAATATGCAGTGGCTCTAACGATAGCAGTATTGGCATTCAGCGCATGCTTTTGAGTACCGGGATTGTAATGGTAATCATTGGTGGTGTCGCCTTCGGTAACGGCATACCATACTTGGGCAGTTGCACAAGCCACGTTATCCGTGTCCCGGTAATCTGGTTCAGCACTATTTGCGCCTCCGTTGAGGTCATTTGCCGGGAATATGTCGTCCATTTCATTGGAGTTGGCAAGGTTCACTCCTGTACTTGAGGTTGTACCTGATCCGCCTGATCCATCGTCTGTGGGTGGGGTAGTGCTTATGGTAGAAACGGTCGCGTCTGCATCATTGCTGTCAAAGCAGTCTACGAGTCCATCGCCGTCAGCATCTACGGTGCAACTTCCGGTTACGCCATCTGGCTGGCTGTCGCCATCGTCCAGGCTGTCCCATGCTTCCTGCATGTCGGTTACATTGTCCCCATCGGAGTCGGTGTCGAGGTAGTCGGGGGTGGTATCTCCTGTGCCTGAATCGGTGTTCACGGGCATGAGGCCTGCAGCACCTGCGCCGCCCCAGCCTGCATCGTCATCATCGAAGGCATCGTCAATGCCATCTCCATCAGCATCTGTGCCAGCAGGAGGAGTGTAACCAGTAGTGGTTTGGGCTTCATACAGGTCAAAAATGCCGTCATTGTCAGCGTCTACATCCAAGAAGTTGGGCACATCATCGCCGTCACTGTCACCGGTTCCCGCCCCGTTGGCGTATTCCCCTCTGGTGTCGGCATCTTCTGTATCATCGGTAGCTACGGTCATGAGCGGGCTGCCATCCGTTCCTGTGCCTGCCGGGCCATCTGAAGCTGCCGGATCATAAACATCCAAGAGTCCATCGCCATCAGCATCGGTGCTGCCGTCAACGATTCCGTCCCCATTGGCATCGGTGGCACCAGCTTCTGTCACATCCAGGATGCCGTCATTGTCTGCATCGAGGTCCACAGCGTTGGGGATACCATCCCCATCAATATCGGGTAAGCCATTGCCGCTGCCGTTGGTGTAGCTAATGGCTGCATCCCCATCGGCGATTCCATCTGATCCGGTGTCCGTGCCGGAAGTCTGTACAAGTACTGAGCCGTTGGAACCTGATCCTGCAGGACCGTCTGAGGCATCGGCATCATAGGCATCTGCGAGACCGTCCCCATCGGCATCAGTGGCGTTGTCCACGCGCCCATCTCCGGTGGCATCTATTCCTCCTGCTTCTATCAGATCAGGAATGCCGTCATTGTCTGCGTCCAGGTCTAAGAAGTCAGGAATGCCGTCTCCGTCAGTGTCAAGATCGGTATTGTCTCCACGCTCCCATACAATGGCAGCGTCATCAGCTTTTCCGTCACCATCAGTATCTGTACCACCGGTTTGAACGAGGGCATCGTTGGTGTCTTCTACACCGGGGGTGCCATCATCGTCTGTGTCGTAGATATCTGCAAATCCATCTCCGTCAGCGTCAGTGGCAGTGTCCACTCTTCCATCTCCGTTGTTATCAATGCCACCCGCTTCTACCAGGTCGGGGATACCATCATTGTCAGAATCGAGGTCCACAAAGTCAGGGATTCCGTCGCCATCAGCATCAGAGCTATTGCCATCACCATCTACAAACGTAATAGCTTCATCATCGGCTTTGCCATCTCCATCGGTATCTTCGCCGCCTGTTTGCACGAGGGCATCATTGGCATCTTCCACGCCAGCAGTACCATCATCATCCGTGTCGTAGATGTCTGCATAGCCATCGTTGTCTGCATCGGTGGTATTGTCTACCAATCCATCGCCATCAGTGTCGATACCGCCAGCTTCCACCAAGTCGGGAATGCCATCATTGTCAGAATCAAGGTCAAGGAAGTCAGCGATTCCATCTCCATCGGCATCAAGGTCGGTCCCTTCACCGGAGGTGATGGCATCTGCCAGCCCATCCGCATTTGAATCTGTTGTTTTTACCAATGGGGTATTTGCTTCTCCGCTGTCTATCCCCGAGGCTCCATTGTCGTCCGGGTCGTACACATCTGCGAAGCCATCACTATCCAAGTCGGTAGTATTATCTACTTTGCCGTCGCCATTCGCATCCACTCCACCTGCTTCTACCAAGTCTGTGATGCCGTCATTGTCCGAGTCTAAATCAAGGAAATCTGGAATTTCGTCTCCATCTGCGTCAGAAGGGTAAAGGTTGGTTCCGTTTGTCCAACCGGGCGTACTGCCAATATTGTCGGTGTCGTCGTAGGCGTCGGCCAGTCCGTCTCCATCCAAATCTACCATAGAAGTTGGATCGCCAGGAGTTGGATAGTCAATCATACCATCGCCATTGCTATCTACTCCACCTACCTCTACCAGGTCAGGGATACCGTCATTATCTGAATCGAGGTCTTTGGAATTAGGGATACCATCTCCATCAGTATCAGCACAGTCTTCAGCAGAAACGGGATTTAATATAATATTATCCATTGCATAATATTCAGTATCTCCACAATTACTGGTATTGCCTCCGCTTATGTGTTCCATCCGAATACTGATGAAATCCAGATCAGATAGTACTGCTAAGAAATCTCCATTGGTCTCTCCCCAGTCGGTATGGTTCATAGGAATTTCAAAGGTATTCCAAATTCCATTTTCCCAATTTGTGAGCTCTGCAGAAGTTACTGCTCGTGAATAGGTCATGGTCCCACTCGTGGTATTGCCCATTTGTACAATAACTTCGGTACCTGCAAGCCAGCCGGGATCTCCCGTAAATCCAACGCGGTAGGTGTAAGCATCGTAGGTCAGCGTGCCCCCCTCTAAAGGAGATTGGTCCATTCCTCCCAGGCTAGGGCTTCTGAGGTACATGATGCCTCCAGATGGATCATCCTCTACAATGTAGTTCGAATTTGTAGGACTAGCCCCTGCAATGTTAGCATTACTCGCACCTGAGGTGGAGATTGTACAACCACTGTTGTTAGTTGTGCCATCTGAGGAGTGAGAAGCAGGATTCGATTCTATTTTTGACATGCTATTGTCATTGAGGGAAAACCAGCCCTCAGAGCTTACATCAAAGCGGTAAGTCAGGGAGCACCCCTCCTGAGAGTCAGGAATCCCATCGTTGTCATCATCATAATCGTCAGCATCTGCAATGCCATCACCGTCTGTGTCGCAGATGGTGGCAGTTCTAAAGCCTACGGTGTCCTGGTCGCCAAGGGTGTACATCCAGGTATTGATGAGCTTATTGTCACCATAATTAGAACTCCAGGTATTACAGCCTGAAGTACACCCTGTGAGGTTTGAACCACCGCTAACATTTGAGTTGTCGAAAAACAGCAATGGGGCATCGTAGTACCCTGGCCGGATAATAGAAGCATTGAACCCATTTGTGTGATTCTCCGCATCCCAGATCGGAAAATGGACCAAGCCTGCTTTGGCATGGACAATTACATTGACTTGTTGCCCTGGGGTTGCAGTTGCCCCCAGGCCGTTTCTTCCGTCCCATGAAACCAGGAAAGTACCTGGGGCCTCATTGTCAATGATCTTCAAGACATCTACGCCACCTGATTCGTAGGCTCCTGTGCTGTCTAAGTCTAGATAAATGTTGAATTGAGTTTTGTGACCGCAGGTGATATAGATGTTGTATTCTTCTTCTTCGCATCCGTAGAGGTTATTCACTTCTACTTCCATGGGTTGAGGGGTGGGCCAAACATTGACATCGGGTTCGTTTAGAAAGACATTGTACTCGTGAAAATCTCCATTTGAACTTCTAGATTGACGATCTGCCTCTAAATCTCCCCCATCTTCACAGCCAAAGCTGTTAAATGATACCGAGTAACCATATGGCTGAATCTCGTTCATGTCCATTGCCACCACCATGCTATCAGGGGTATAGGTGTAAAAGGTCATGCACCCTTTCCCAGAACTACTTGTAGCTGATAGGTGCCATTTCTGGCTGTACAGGCGGCCGTCCACAGCATCAAAACCACCGCTACCGTCAGGCTCCCCAATGGTTACATCAAAAGGATGGATGTAGTATTTGTTTCCACTTACCCGTTCAAATTTGATGATATACTCACCTGTTTCAGTAGGGATGATGTAATCGGCATCGTACCCCCCCGAACCTGCTCCAGCAATTTGTAAAGGCCCTGCATAGGCTTCTATCTGATTATCGGCAATATACCCTGTACCCGCCGAAGATAATACGGGTCCAGACTTTACCGTAGCTCCTGAAGGAGACAAAATATAGTAGTTCACATCACCTGAACTTCCATCATCTCTGAAGCCAAAGAAGATTCGCTCAGTGGTGTCACTTACATACACCTTTACCATGTCATAGTCTGGCCTGCCAAGTGTCGGACCTTCTTTGCCAGTGCCATCATTACCCTGGATTTTTGACATGCAACCAGAAGCAATGGTGACAGGGTTACCTGGGGAGGGAACACCTGTACCTGGTATCAAGTCTTTGGTTCCTTCCGCGTGAAGGTAAACAGTACTTCCAAGCAAGAAGAGGGTAAAAACGATCGTTTTCATGTGTATTTTCCATAATCTGGAAAAAAGAGGCTGTATCATGTTGATTTACGTTATTATACTGTATCAGTAATTTTACGGATGCAATTTCTTGATTTTATATTTTACTAAAAATTGATAATTCTCATTCTTGTGACACCCTGTCACTTTGAAGTGAAGTTCTTTATCTGATTCGAATTGACTATAAAAAATTGATAATAAGGTGCTTATGCTAATTTCATTTACTGGAATAATGCGGGTGTGTTACATGGATATTTCAGCGGCCAAAATTTTCTGTCTCCTTTATTGGTTATAGAGCGGTTTTCTCCCTTCGTGGGTTAGCTGGAACTGGGCAATTGAGCTTTGAAACCACCTTCGAGCTTTCATTAAGGTCGTTTTTCGTCCCAAAACTTTATAGGAGGTAAATTCCATAACCTCTTTGTCCTGCTGCAGTCGTTGAGCTATGTTATGGGTGGTGTTGATGTATACAATTTCATCATTTCTCAGCAATAGGTAGCGCGTATATTCCCTCAAAGCATTTTCGTTTTGAAATAAGGTGTTCCTATTTTTAAAATTTAAGGCAAGTTAAATTAACTATTCTTATAAACAGTACGATTTTCCATCTTTTTATATCATGCATAGGATTAGAATAATATTATGGATGGCTATTGGTGAAATCGTGTGAAAAGCGTACATTTGTGGCTCGTTTTTGCAAAACAACGATTTGATCCAATTATTTTACAATGGACATTACCCCAAAGCAGTTTAAAACTGACTACGAAACAACGTTCATCCTCACGCCCGAACTGCCCGAGGATGAAAGGAAAGCGGCAGTGGACAAATTCGTTACACTGATCAAAGAGAATGATGGTGAGATCATCAACATGGAACAATGGGGGCTTCGTAAGCTCGCATATCCCATCAACAAGCGTACCCAGGGCTTCTATGTCTTCATAGAGTTCAATACGTATGGTGATTTCGTCTCCAAACTGGAGCAGCAGTATCGCTATGATACGAGCGTGATGCGGTATCTTACCGTGAAGCTAGACAAGCACGCAGTGGCTTACAACCAGAAGCGTCGCGAGCAAGGATTTGGTTTGAGAAAAGAAATGGTTAACAACGGAAGATAGGAGGAAGATCACAGTTTACAGGTATCAGTTTACGGTTTTCAGTAAACAAGGCTTTAAAGCCCATAAACTGAATACTGAAAACTGTCAACCGAAAACCCTCCTAATCAATGCATATCAATTATGGCAAAAAGAGATTCAGTTATTGGGCCTACGGCGGTCAATCGCATTAGAACCCAAGTAACCCATAAAAAATACTGCCGCTTTAAGAAAGCTGGTATCAAGTATATCGACTACAAAGACCCTGAGTTTTTGTTGAAGTTCTTGAATGATCAAGGGAAAATTCTCCCTCGTCGCATCACAGGCACAAGCTTGAAATTTCAGCGCCGCCTGTCTGTGGCCATTAAGCGGGCCCGTCACTTGGCACTGCTTCCTTACGTTACTGACGACCTCAAAAAGAAATAAGGCATGGAAGTGATTTTGATTCAACCCGTTCGTAACCTTGGAGATGTCGACGACATCGTGAAGGTAAAGCCCGGATATGCGCGTAACTACCTCCTGCCTCAGGGATATGCCATCATGGCTACTCCTACCAATATCAAGGTGGTTGAGGAGCGAAAGCGTCAGGCAGAGCACAAGCAGGAGTTTGTTCAGCAGCAGGCACAGGAAGTGGCAGACAAACTGGCTGATGTTAAGCTTACCATTGAGACCCTCGCAGGTGGAGATGGCAAACTGTTCGGTTCTGTTACTGCCTTGCAGATTGCTAATAAGCTAAAAGAAAAAGGGTTTGACATTGACCGTAGGAAAATCACCCTCGACGATATTCGTCAGACCGGTGAATACACTGCAATTATTCACCTGCACAAG
>JBCDIQ010000148.1:0-12689 GCA_039024295.1 Bacteroidota bacterium
GCACCAACTTGAAATTCAATGACATCCCTATTTCTGTACACAATCGATTTGAGATTGGCCTCAGTGACGCGATGGGACTTCCCATTTCTGCATCTTCCGTAAAGGATTCTCTTCCCGAGAATGCCATTTCCAATGCCAATGATGTAGATTTCAACTCCGCATGGGTATCCCAGAACTTGTCTTCCCAAACCCAGTCGGAGTGGATTGAAATTGATCTGTTGGAAGAACGACAAATATCGGCAGTTAAGCTTTCCTGGGTGCTGCTGGGCCACGCCCGATCTTACACCATTGAGGTGTCTCCCGACAAAGCCAACTGGACCAGGATACACGAGGAGCAAAATGGAAATGGCCTCAATGACATCATTGATCGCCTGGACAGTGCGTTTGGCAGGTATGTACGCATCAACATGAACCGTGCAGTGCTGTTCAATTATGCCCTGCAAAATTTTGAGGTCTACTGCCCGGAAATTACCTGTTTGAACTCCCAAGCACCCGTTGGCCTTTCCTCAGTGCTTCAAGATGCGGAAAGGATACAGGTGTTTCCTAATCCGTATTCAGACCGCCTGTACATCGAGGTCCTAGACGGCGTAAGGTATGATCATCTCAAAATTTTTGATTTGTCGGGAAAAGAGGTGTTTGCATCCCCTTTTCAGGAAATGCTTCGGCCTGAGTTGAAACCGGGGGTGTATTTCTTGCAGGTTGTAGGCTCTCAAGGTAGTCAGGTGGTGAAAGTTGTGCAGCAGTAGCTCCTCTCATGGAATAAGCGATATTTTCGAGCTTACTCTTTGCCCTGGCCATCAAATCACGACAAACTCCCTGAAGTTTTCCCAGTTGATGAGCTTGCCTTCTGCTTCATACGACTTGAGGAAACTCGGAATTGGTACAATTAGCTTTTATACTAGCCAAATATTATAGTTTTTGGCTATCGTACTAGCCAAATGTTATGTTTTTGAACTTGTACCTTGAATTCATGCAAAATACGTCTGGTACCACTCCGTCTCGTGATGGTCGATTTTAGCCGCATCAATGTGATGCTCGGAATCCAACTTTTGATACAGGATTTCCAGGGAGGCATAATCCCGCTGGCTGATGACCTGAAAACCATTCCGCATCAACTGTGCAGCACAAACGCCCGCACCTATCTGATACACCTTGTTTTCTGAAAACCGATTGCCATCATAAATCACCTGACTGCCACAGGCTGCACTCACGTCCATCATGACAGCTAATTCAACCTGTTCCTCCTGCGCAATTTGTAGCATTTTCTCGGACGCCTTCACCATGCCATCTGTCCAATCCTTGCCGCTGTCCGAAAGCACCTTTGCATTGCCGTTTAATACGTCCATTCCATTTCCTCCGTGTATGTCACACATTTCCCGTGGGGTACCAAAGGAGTAATCTTCCGGACAAAATCGGACAATACGAGCCGTTTTATACTGCAATAATTTCAGTGCACTAGGATAGCTCCCATAGGTTGTGCCATCATAGCCACACATGACACCGGTCAAGCAAGCACTCATCAGAATTCGCAGGGGATCTTCAGGAGTGGGGGTGCGGAGGGCATGAAGGTAGGGTTGGTTGGTCATGGGAAGGCATCAAGATAAGGGGAGGGAAAAATGACACAAATCGGAACCTCTATGCAAGGAAAATCCTTATGCACTTGGCCTCAGGTTCTGTGCTTATCCATGCAAATTTAAAATGGCATTTTAAATTTGCATACTTGATTGTTATTGGCAGATTCTACCAAGCGCCATAATTGCCTTCTTATATCTACCTGCCAAACCACATCTCCTCCCCATGAATCAACGAATCATCCAAATCGCCCTGGTTGTAAAAGACTATGACGAAGCCATTGAATTCTATACCCAGAAGCTGGGGTTTGAACTGATAGAAGATACGCGACTGAACGAGAAAAAACGATGGGTGCGTGTCCGGCCGAAAGGCGCAAGCGAGTTTGCACTTTTATTAGCAAAAGCCAAGAATGAAGCGCAGTTGGCTGCTTTAGGTAACCAAACCGGCGGCAGGGTTTTCCTGTTTATGTATACTGATGATATTGAAAGGGACTATGCCAATTTGAGGCATCACCAAATCCCGATCGTCAGAGGCCCGATAGAAGAACCCTTTGGAAAAGTGGTGGTCTTTGAGGATCTGTACGGAAATTTGTGGGACCTCATCCAACCTGCCTGATTCCCTTCTTTCCCTCAGCAGGATTGCCTATCTTGCAGAAAAACCAATCAACTCACGCGCACATGGCAACTCTCACTTCAGATTTGATTCACGTACACCTGGAAAATGGAATTAAAACCATCACCATTAACCAGCCCAAAAAGAAAAATGCCCTCAGCTTTGACATGTCTGCTACCCTGCGAGACATCATTCTGGAAAGCAAGGATGATGATAGCCAGGTGCTGGTACTGACAGGGGCGGGAGATAATTTTTGTTCAGGAGCAGATTTGGACCCACGCGCAGTTAATGATCCTAATTTTAATGTCACCGAATTCCTTGAAACGGTGTATAACCCTACCATTCTGGGTATGCGCCAGATGAACAAGCCCATCATTGCAAAAGTGAGAGGGGTGTGTGTAGGCATCGGGATCAATTTCGCCCTCGCGTGTGATTTGGTGTATGCCGAAGAAAATGCAGTATTCAGTGAAGCCTTTGTCAAGATCGGGCTCTCCAGCGATGGCGGGGGTTCTTTCTTCATGGCCCGTCACATGGGATACCATAAAGCCTATGAGTTGATGGTTACCGGAGAGGCATTCGATGGCAAGACGGCTGCCGGGTGGGGCCTGATCAATAAAGCAGTTCCTGCGGGTGAGCTGGATGCGCTCGTGGACGGGATGGCGCACAAACTGGCCAATGGGCCTTCGGTGTGCATTCGTCAGACAAAAGCGAACCTACGTGCCGCCATGGAAGGGGGACTGGCAGATGCCTTACAACAGGAAGCCATCAGCCAGGGCATAAACTTTGTGACCCATGACTTTAAAGAAGGGGTAACTGCATTCCTAGAAAAGCGGAAGCCAGTGTTTAAGGGAAAATAGGCGTTACAGGAAAAACAGGCTTACAATTCCACCAAAAATCAGGTATTTCAACAGGGTACTCTGGCGGGAGAAATTCCGTGGGTGCCCTGACCGGTACATGATCCAGACCAAATAAACCGAAGGGACCTGAACCAAAGCCACAGATGCTATTGCGTACATCCAAAGGAATTCTCCCGTTTTCACGTATTCCACTATGATAGGCACATAAGTGGAAATGATAAAAGAGACATACAGTACGCCCAGAATGTACTTGGTAAACCGGATACCCATTTGGATAGGCAGGGTTCGGAGGCCGAACTGCAAGTCCCCTTTTATGTCCTCGATGTCTTTGGTGATTTCGCGCAGCAAGGTAACCTGGAAAGCAAATGCGATCATAAAGGCCAAGTCTCGGTTAATCACGTACAGGTACCCTGCAAGTACAATAACCAAGGAGGTGAGAAAAGCGATCAGCAGGTTGCCCACAACACTGACCCGTTTGAAGTAGCTGGCATATGAAAACAACAGAACCACCGAAAGGACATTGATAAAGGTAATGTCGTATTGATGGTGATATTTGGCTAGGTAGAAGGCCGAACAAGCCAGTATTAAAAAATTAAAGACAAAATAAACTGTCAGCACCTTTTTGACAGAGAGCAGGGCGTTGACAATGGTGCGCTTGGGTTTGTTTACCCGATCAATCCGGAAGTCATAGGCATCATTGATCCAATAACCTGAGGCAGCAATGCCTGCAATGGTGAGAGAGGTTGCGTAAAACCTGGGATCAGTAAAAAATGACCAACTGTGACCTTTGGCCAAAAAACAGGCCACAATAAAGGCGAGCACCGAAATCAGCACGTTAAGGGGCCGTGAAAGCAGAAAAAAATTACGGAAATCTCGTAAGATGTGCGAGAGGCGCATGGCGTAAAGCTAGGCCGATAAGTGGTGTATATCAAGCGGATATCTTAACAGGGTCTCCCAGAAACTTCGGCTGGGTTCCCAGAATGTAGACATCTAGCAGGGCTTTTGCGCGGGCAAACACCTCCCGAACATACGTTCTGGGCGCGTATCTTGGCGAAACCGCCTCCGCATTGTACCCACTGGCTGCTATCCCAAGGGTTCTGGCGATGAAAACAGCTCTCTGTGTGTGAAAAGCCTGAGAGATGACCACGTATTCATCCTGTCCGAATACCTCTTTGCAGCGCACCACGGAATCTAATGTCCTGAAGCCTGCATAATCCAAGGTGATGGCACCAGCTGGTACGCCTCTTTCCATCAGCGCCCGACGCATATCTTCAGGCTCGTTGTATTCCTTAATACCATTATCACCGCTTACCAAAAGATGGCGAACTTTCCCTGCCCGGAACAGCTCCGCGGCAGCATCCATCCGACGGGTAAAGAATAAATTGGGACGGCCTTTGACGGTTTTTTTGCTGGTGCCAAGCACCAATCCTACACGGTAGGTCCCTACTTCCTGGGGATCATCGTGAATGAATTCATGAGTTTGCCAATTTACCCAACTGAACGTGCCCGCCAGCAGGAATGCCACCAGTATTCCAAGCTGGGTGACGCGTTTAAGGACAAGTTTGATCCATCTCATAAATTCCCGGTGTTCTAGGAAACTGTCTTGATTTTGGCTTTTGAAAGAGAAAATCGAATTTTGGGGTTCTGGCAAGCCTCTTTTTGCGAAGAATAATGTATTATTTTGAGCGGAAAAGGCGATGTCCAGGTTCCCAAAAGGTGATTTTCTTCTCAATAAGGCATTTCAAGAAAGTTTCTAAACCTTAACGGCAACACGGAGTGCTCGGAGGCCTTGTACTCCTTGAAGATCCTCCAAAAGAACATCTTCTATCTCGTCCTCAATAAAGCCTTTCTGTTGCAGAAAGTTTAGGTATTCCCGGTATTCGGCCGCATCACGTGCCTGATTGTACACAATTGCGATCTTATTGGGTTGCGTCAACCGCTCATCGGTATGCTTGATATGTGCCTTGTCAATTCGCTTTTTAACGATCTCATAGCGAATGTTATACGCCCCGTCCACGTCAAACTGCTTTTCTTCTGACCTGAACCGGATCGCCAGTGGTTCGCTTTGCACCAGGATTAAGTGGGTAGCTTCCAATGGCATAGGAAGGCTAGGCTTCATCTCGTGGGTTAGGCGGGCGATTTCACAAGTGGTCTGCAACTGCCATAGCCGTAAATTTTTCAAGAAGATTGGGTCATAGCCCCCATTTTCATAGAGGGAATCTCCTACATAAATGTTGTATTCAACCCCATCCGTCTGGTATTTTTCAAAGTAATGGGGGAACATTTTCTGCATCTTGCGGTTGCTTTCCACCAAGTACTCGGAAACGGCATCATTGACTTGGGTCAGGCTTTGCTCAAACTCTTTACGCTTCAGGTAAAATACCCCAAGCTCAGGATCCACGTATTGCATCGCCTCATCAATCAGCTCCTGAATTGGTGCATACTCCTTCTTCAAGAACATAAACAGGGGCCGAACTTCATCTGAAATGAAGCCTCGAATGGCATTTTCATCCCCAGCTCCCAGGCTCTTTTGAAGGTACTTGATGTGGTTGTCAACCTTAAACGTGATTTGATCAAAGATGACCATCGGTTTCCAATTGCCCGCTACTTCGAGGGCCCGCTTGATGGTCTCTAGCTCAAAGATCAAGTCGGCGCGAATTGCCTCATTTCGACGGTTAGAAGAGCCCCGAACATCTGTGGCCGCATATAAAGGATACACATCCTTGAACACGATGGGTTCCAAGGTGGCTTGCTCCCCTTGGGCCTGCTTTTGAATCACTTCTAGCGCAGCCTGGTTAAATCGCCACTCCACAGAAGGATGAATGGCAGTAGCCTCCTCCTGGATCAGGTCTCGGACTTGGTTCCTAAGTGCTTCTTTTTGACGGGCAATGGCCACGGCAAATAAGGGAATTACTTCCTGAAGCCGCATCAGGCAATAATGATTAAGCGAACCTTCAGTTTTGCTGGTGAGCTCAAGCACGCCGATGATCCTGTCATTTTGCTCCAGTGGAACCAGGATGAAACTCTTTATTCCCAGTTTCAGGAGCTTCATCTCCAGGATGCTTTTGTCAGCTTTCTCAGCAAGATCCTGGACCACTATGGGTTTGCGTTCTTCTGTCAGTTGCTTATATGCCCCACCAATATCTACTGCACATACCTGGTCTGAATTTTGACTTTCCAAGGCCAGCGACTGGACAAAATTGTATCCCTTATGGTTGAAGATAAACTGATCTTCCCTGAAATAAGAAAGGCCCATGTCAACATTTCTAAGCCCCAGGAGACTTCTCAAATCTTCTTGGAGAGAATGAAACCTATCCTCGCGGGTAAGGACCTCATTTTCCAACAGTTTGAACTTCATCGAGGAAACCAGTTGCTGCTGGGTGACATCGGTAAATCGGATAATGTTAAACCCATGAAACTGGAAGTGGGAAGGGGGCAGGTATTTTTGCCATAATTCTAAATCTTCTGGTGACTCCAGCAAGCTATTGATTACCTCTCTGTTGAGTTCTGGCAGCTCTCCCACCGGAATTGCCTTGATAAACTTGGAATTAAAATTTGCCTGAAAAAACCGGGTGGTGCCATCTTCCTGCGGAATAGGGAAAATCATCAGTTTATCTTCCGCCCGACGACTTTCTACCCCATAACACTGTTCGAGAATCAGTTTGTAAGCATAGATACTCTGGCCAATCCTCATGTTTTGCTCTTCTTCCGGCGTTTTGATGAACGTCTTATCCTTATTGAGGAGCATTTCACGTTGGAAGCTGTCTGTGAAAAAGAGTGACATCATGCCAAATGGATGGGTAGCCAGGCTGTTTTCCTCTTCCAGGGTAGCTACTGCAAATACTGGTACCAGCATGGCCTGAATGACTTCTCGGTTATTTGCAATCACCTGGTAATCAACTATGGGCTCATTCAGCTCCGGTATTTCAGACACCATTTTTAATAAAGCCGAAGCCGTCCAGCTTTCCATTCCCTGACCACTTTCAAACCATGTCTTCCAGAAATCGAGTAATGGTTGTAAGGATAGGAATGCCTCAAACGGAAAAGGATCATTGGCAATAGGAGGCTTTTCAAGTAATTGCTGGTTCCAACGGTCTATGGGATGGAGGTCAGTGGAGATATCGACAGTTTTCATTACTTTCGGGTAAGTAAAATGTGGTAGAAAGTATGTCTTGTTTAACGAAAAAGCTCTTTATGCGTTTCAATTTGCTCTTCATTACCTTGGGAAGTATCTGGTTGTTGATACAATCCTGCGATTCACCAGCAAATAATGCCGTTGAGGAAAAAGCACCTGTTTCAAATACGGTAACCGCTGTATCAGATTCTCCAGTAACCGAGGAAGTCTCCCTAAGATCACGGTCAGCAGGCCCAACGTTTCCCTATAACCTGAAAGAGCCTGATCAAAAGGTCAAGCTTCCCAAAGACCTCGAAGAAATATCTGCACTTTCATATGTAAAGAAAAATGAGCTGGTCGCCGTTCAGGATGAGAAAGGGAAAATATTTCGGATAGACCTCAAGAAGGAGGAAATAATTGACGACATCAAGTTTGGACCAAGGGGAGATTATGAAGGAATCGAACTGGTGGGAAAAGACGCTTGGGTGTTACAGTCTGATGGCGTGCTTCACCGGGTAGAAGACTGGCAAAAGGAAGATCCTGTCACAGAAAAAATACCAACCGGACTCGCAGCCCGAAATGACACAGAAGGCCTTGGGATGTCAGCGGATGGAAAATTGCTGATTGCCTGTAAAGCCTCCTCTAAATTGGGAGAAAAGAAATACAAAGGAAAAGCCATTTATGCATTTGACCTCAATACCACCCAGCTTGATCCAACACCATTTTTATTGATCAATTTTGATGAACTGGAAAAGCCATCGGAAGATCCTGTTACCCGCTTTTCTGAAAACTTGATCAAAGCTCTCGATCCAGACATCAATTTTCAACCCTCTGGCATTGCTCGGCACCCTCAGACCGGGCATTATTACATCATTGCCTCGGCAGGGCAGGTGCTGGTCGTTGTGGATGAGTCAAATGAAGTTCTATTCGTCGAAAAATTACCCAAAAAGGTGTTCAAGCAGCCAGAAGGCATCTGCTTTTCCCCCAAAGGAGAACTGTTCATTTCCAATGAAGGGGTCGGCGGCAAAGGAAATGTGCTGAGGTTTCAGGCTAAATAGGTTAAAAAGCTGAAGTCATTTATACTAATGAATTTGAATTGAAAGTTGCCCGAGGGTAAGGCTATCCACTTTTGGAAAACAGAGGAATGGAACATGAATTTATCTACGCAATCGTGAGCAGAAATGGGAAGGAAGGAATCATTGATGTTCACGGTAAGGAAATTGTCCCTGCCATTTATGAATCGGTGGGTACTTTCAAAGAAGGGATGGTTGCTGTTGAACGGAGGGAAAACGATGAATCCAAAAGTAAATGGGGATTTTATGGCAGAGATGGCATGCTGAAAGTGCCATTTATGTACGATCTGGCCCGTCCATTTGCTGAGGGATTGGCCCCCGTACAACTGGAGGGGAAATGGGGGTATGTAAACCTTGAAGGAGAACTTCAAATAGCGTGCAAGTACAACCTTGCGTCTCTATTTTTCGGAGGAAAGGCAATTGTTAAGCTGGGAGATAGAAATGGAATCATCGATACCTCGGGGAATTGGACAGTAGATTTACCTTCATTTGATACTGCCGAAATTCTTACTGAGAACATGCTTGCTATCAGTCACAACAAAAAATGGGGCGTCATTACCCTCAAGGGAGAAATGATCATCGAACCTATGTATGATTCCCTAAGGTGGATAGAAGGTGTAGGGTGCATGGTTAAAAACGTCCAAGGGGAGGATTTGATGGGGGAAGCCATCTATCAAGTAGGAATTATCACCCTGGATGGACAAGAAGTAATCCCGATGAGGTATCGTTCAATTGGCTCTCCCTTCTATGAGGGGGTTGCCCCTTTTGAGGTCTCAGACCCAGCAGATCCAGAATATTTAAACACCAAATTTGGCCTGCTGCATATTTCAGGGAAAGTTGTATGCCCTCCGGTATATGACTCCGCGACTCCCCTGATTGACGGTATTTCAATTGTCAGTATAAAGAAAAAAGGAGCAACCCATCCTCATAATCCCTATCGATATGATGAAGTTTTTGGGGCTATTAATAAAAATGGAGATGTGGTAATTCCGCTGATCTATTCAAGCCTTCGGCCGATTTTTTTTGAAAACACGCTCCTCATAGCATCAATGGGGCCCTTAAAAAGTGGAGGTTACATGCACCTAAACAGGGAGACGTTGGCAATCAAGAACCACGCAGACTGGCCAAGGTATGGAATGATTGATTTGAGAGGTAGTGTAATTGTCCCTTTTGATTACGGACATATTGAGCCTCTTGAAAACGAGTATTTATTGGTGCGATTGGCTGAATACCAAAAATACGGGGTTATCTCTCTTTCAAATCAAGTCATCATTCCTTTTCAAAACGCTAAAATAGAATCACTTGGCAAAGGACTCTTCTTCGAAAAATTAGCGGAAGACGTTTGCAGGGTTTTCGACATTCAGCAAAATCTTTTGCTGGAATTAGCAGGAGTATATGTTACTTCCTATGACCATCAAATGGGTCTTCTTGCAGTTTTAGACAAAAGGAGTGGAAAAAGTGGATACTTAGACCTGGAAGGCAATTATATTGTCGAACCCCAATGGGACCGTCCGTTTGAGTTTGAACTGATGTAGAGAATATTTACACGAATTATCTGATTCAACTCAGGTTAGTTGAATCAGATACGTAGGCCCTAGGAGGATAACAACATAAAAGAGGGGCAGAGCCGAAGAATCTGCCATCACTGGGTATCAAGTCATACAGGTATCACCCGCCAGCAGCTTCTCTCTTCTTACGAGCTTCGATAAAGCTTCTAATAAAGAATACCATAGCAAAGATGGTAGTGCCGATCATGATCGCTACCCGTGCAATGGCCAGGGTGTCTCCCCGTCCGATTGCTCCGGTGAGGGGTTTGATTAAGCCCAGTAAAATCACCAGGGTTAGCACCACTGCCACGTGAGCAACTACCTTGTTTTCCTTTTTCACGCCAGGGTTACACGCCAATAAAGCTCCCCCAATTACTACCGGAATTAAGGCAGTCATGGAAGGATCTTCGGAACTGAAATATCCCCATCCGGCGAGAACGATGAGGCTAATGGCATTAATAAGACTAGCAATATGAGCTTTCATAAATGGTTACTTGTTCTGGTAAATTTATGCTTCCTGTAAACAGGTGCACCAATGGCGCAAAGTTAATTAAATATTTGTCTGAAATGAATGGTACCCCAAAGGCAGGCACATATATAGAAAAGACTATCCTTGCAGGTAATTGTTCTGATGAGGGGAATATTGCTGCCGATACATCATGGTTGAAGTTGTCCGTCTAGATGAAAAATGCTTGTTTGGTGCATGGCTTTCAGGCTTTCTCCTAAGTTCAAGCGCAATATATCCCGGATCATTCCCTTTGCGGTGATATGGCTGGTGGTTTCATGGGTGTTGTTACTGGCGGAAACAGTTGCTTCCAATAACCAAAATCTTAGCCCAGGCGAAGCTGTCACCCTCACCTTGCCGGTTTTCACTTTTGCCAGCATTGCCATAGCCGTTGTAGGACTGATGGTAGGAACGCTGGAGATGGTCGTTCTGGAAAACGCTTTCAGCCGATATAGCCTGGCACGTAAAATAGCGTATAAGCTGTGTCTGTATTTGCTGTTTCTAATTGTGATCAATTTCCTGACTTACCCAGTAGCTGCAAGCCTAGAGCTCGGAGTTTCCCCCTTCAATGTACAGGTATGGGAAAAGTTTCAACGCTACCTGCTGAGCATGACCTTCGTGAACACCCTGGTCCAATTGGGATTTTCTGTCTTGTTGAGTTTGTTGTACGTCGCCATCAGCCAGAACCTGGGCCACCAAGTGCTCATCAACTTTTTCACCGGCAAATACCATCAACCCCTCATTGAAAATCGCATCTTCATGTTTCTGGACATGAAGTCTTCTACCACCATCGCAGAGCAATTAGGGCACGTGCAGTATTTTGCTTTGCTTAAGCGGTATTACGCTACTATGTCAGATCCGATCATCAACCATTTCGGAGAGGTATACCAATATATCGGAGATGAAGTGGTAATTACCTGGAAAGTAACAGCAGGCAGTAACCCTTCAGATAGCCTTTGCTGCTTTTTCTCGATTCAGGAAGCCATGGCTGCAAAGCGTGAATCATTCGAAAGAGATTTTGGTGTTTTCCCGGAGTTTAAAGCCGGGCTACATGTAGGAGAAGTGACCTCAGGAGAAATTGGTGCCTTGAAAAAAGAAATTGCCTATACCGGGGATGTGCTGAATACCGCTGCTCGAATTCAGGGAATGTGCAAACGATACGGAGAGGACTTGATCATTTCTCAGGACCTACAAAAACTCATTTCTAAAAATAGCCCATTCACCCTGGAGGAACTGGGAACCATCGCCCTAAAAGGAAAAGTAAATGATTCACAGTTGTTCGCAGTTTCCAAAAAAATGGATGAATTTACGAACCAAGCTAACCAGGGAAGTTTCCACAAGAATCACTGATGAATCCCCTACACATCCAATTTTAACCCTGGGGAGAAACCTAGCTTTGAGTTCCCGTCGGGAGGTCGTATTTTGGGAAAAAGCAAAATTTTCCATGAAACTCCACCACCTCGCCACCTACCTGCTACTGGGGTTACTGCTAGCCGCGTGTAACCAGAATAAAGTTACCATCACCGAGTTCTCTCCCGTTGGAGAGGTAAAAGACCTGCAAAGTTTTACCATTCGGTTCTCCGAAGCCCTTGCGCCAGAAGATCAGCAAGACCAATGGCTCACCGATGAGTTTATCACCTTCAAGCCAGCAATTGACGGACGCTTTAAGTGGACCTCCGCAAATACGCTGCTTTTTTCCCCTGACAGGCCGCTTGAACCGAGCACCGCCTACACTGCCAAGGTTACCAAAAAGGTCACCTTTGACACTAAGTTTTCCCTTAAAGCCGCCAACTATAAGTTTAACACGGCATTCTTTGACATAGAAAATGCAGAGATATTCTGGGATCCAGTACCCCGGACTGACCACGAGGTCAAGGTAGTGGCCAACCTGTATTTCAACTATGAAGTGGATCCGGAAAATCTGGCCAACTATTTGGTGGTTTCCGGTGAAGGCTCCTCAAACCCATCGCTCACCATCAATACCCAGGAACCCTCAAAAGTAGTGGCCTTGGACCTGGGCACCGTGAAACAAACGTATAAAACCCAAAAATTTACCATCAAAGTAAAATCAGGGGTTCAGCCCATTTCAGGAACTGGAAAACTGGAGGAGGTACGAGATTTTTCCCTGACGTTGCCGCCGATTACCCGGCTTGCCATCAGTTCTGCTTCTACTCGTTTTGAAGGGGATAAACCCATGATCGAGATTCGGACCACTCAACCCATTGATCCCAAAAGAATTTCCAGCTATGTAACCGTCAGCCCCAAACCCGCCAGGTTATCGTTTAAAGCTGATGGGAATTCCATAAGGGTATACGGACAGATGAAGGCGGGAGATAAATACAACTTGCGCATCAAAAAGGGCATGCCCGGTCACGTCGCCAACCGTTTGCAGGCCGCGGTCTGGCGCGA
>JBCDIQ010000149.1:0-12665 GCA_039024295.1 Bacteroidota bacterium
AAATTCCTGGCTCACCATCTCTTTTTCACAAGCAGGTACGTATATCATTTCTTTACAGGTCATCGGTAATGACCCCAACTGCTTTGACACATTTTTAGACACCCTTCAGGTATTTTGCGAACCCCGGGCTGAGATCAATGGCTGGCAGGCACTCATTTTACCAGGAGACACCCTCGATCTCACTACTTCGGGCCCTCCAGGCTCCTCCTACTTTTGGTTGGTAAACGGACAAATTGCAGGTAGTGGGCCTGCCTTTAGATTTACATCTGCACTAGGGGGCTCGGTGATTATCCAATTAATTGTAGATCATGGAGGATGCCAGGATACCACTGCGCGTGTGGTAAAAATTGGGGATTGTGGGTTGGATTATGATGCCGTGAAAACCTACTGGGCATTAGAGGACAGTATGATAATGGATTTTACCGTTAATCCACCCGTGATCAGCAAGCAGGGAAACTTAGTTGGGCTGCAACCCCCTCCAGGAAGTCCATATCTTGAAAATAGCGTAACAATTAGCGACAGAAACGGCAACCTGTTGTTCTATTCCAACGGAAGAACCATTTGGGACAGAACCCACAACGTTATGCCTAATGGTAGTGGAATTATGGGAAATCCATCCACTATGCAAGGTACAATTGCATTTCCAGACCCAGGTGACCCACAAGTTTATTACCTGTTTACCTTAGACGCATCAGAAAACCTTTTCCAGGATGGGCTTAGGTACACAAAAATAGATATGAGGCTTCGTAATGGACTGGGTGACGTTATTCCAACTCAAAAAAATGTGTTTGTCATGCGAACGCTTCTTGAAGGCATGCATGCGGTGTACCACGCTAACGGAACAGATGTATGGCTTTCCGTAAGTCGGCGTAATGGCTTTTTAAATACTACAGCCCCAGAAATTATTTCTATCCTCATCACCCCACAAGGTGTACAGCCCAATCCAGTCGTTACCCCCTTGGTTAATAATTCGCAACAGCTTATATGGCTCATCAAGTTTTCTCATGATAGCCAGTGGCTGCTTGCGGGTCCTTTGCTTTGTTTCTTTGATCGTCAAACAGGTGTACCTACCACATTTGCAGACCTTGGGGGTTCTTTTAGTTTCCTTATGGGAGCTGATTTCTCACCCGATAATAGCAAATTATACGTATCAGCAAGTCTGCAAGGCGGCAGAGAAGAGTTGCAGCAATTTGACCTGAGCCTGGGGAATCCTGCTGCTGTTGTAGGCTCTCGTACAACCTTGGCAGCCGGAAGTGCCCCCACATTCCTCCCATATAACAATGGAAAAATTGAACTGGGATTAGACGGGAAAATATACTGCGCTAGCAGACGTACCCCAGGTATCGGAGTGGTGCAAAATCCAAATTTGGCCGGAGTAGCCAGCAATTTTCAACTCAACGGAGTACCATATCCTAACAATTACCGCCTAAAAAGCCTCAACCTGCCCACCTACATCCGTGGGAAGGTTGGACGTGAACCGCTAAAACTAGAAGCGGAAAATCTCAACCCATGTCCAGGAGAACCCGTAAAGGTCTGGGCCAAAGAGTTGAGTGGCACCTATGAATTGACCTTTGAATTACTGGGTCAGGGCACTCATACCCCAATCGGAGATACTACCTGGGTAGTAGGGGAAGTTGGAGGTCAACTGGGGATAGCCGCCGAACGCCGAAATGCCTGCGACATCCAGTATGATACCCTGTGGTTGACCGTAAGGCCCGGGCCATTCTTCGACCTTGGTCCAGATCAGGCCTTGTGTGAACAGGAATTAACCCTTGAGGCAGATTTTTTCCCGGATGTTACCTACCAATGGTCAACGGGAAATACTGGTCGGCAACTGGTGGTGAACCAACCCGGCATGTACTGGGTGGAGGCAACAGATACGCTCTCGTTGTGCCAATATGCAGATACCCTTGAAGTGTTACCAGGAGCGTCAAGTATCACACCTGACCTAGGGCCTGATCAATCTATTTGTAATGGCGGAGTTTTTGAGCTAACAGTGCAGCCACCACCTGGAGGAACTGTCCGATGGTGGGATGGATTTACCGAACCTAAGGTGACCATTTTTGAATCTGGAACCTATTGGGTAACGGTAACCGATGGGTGTGGCATATCCCAAAGCGATACGATAACCATTGAATTACTGCCTCCTTTTCCTCGGGAGGTCCCCAGTATTGCCGCTTTTTGTTTCGGCGAATCAGTAACAGTAAACATGACCAGTCCCAATTTCGATACCTACCGATGGAGTGATGGGATAGAAGAGGGTATTCGTCTATTTGATCAAATTGGCCGGTACTACCTCCATGCACAGGATATCCGTGGATGCTGGGTGACTGATACCCTGGATATTACCGAACATCCCACCTTCACCCCTCCTGAGTTGCCAACAGATACGGCCATTTGTTTGGGAGATACAGTTTGGGTAGATGCTACGACCTCTGATTGGGTACGATACACTTGGTCAGATGGAACATCAGTTGCTGTTCGAATCCTGACCGTTGGCGGGAATTACCAGCTGACGGCTACTGATATAAATGGCTGTACCTTCTCCGATGATTTCCGGCTCTCTGTAAAAGAACCTCGACCTTTACGCTTAGATGCCCAATATGAGATCTGTCTGACAGACACCCTTTTGATTTCGGCGGAAACTGGAAATCTAGTTGAGTATCAATGGTCAGATGGATTCACAGGATATGAAAGACCCGTTTGGGAAGCTGGGATCTATACTGTTCAAGCCCAAGAGCTCGGGATAGGGTGTGTAAATTCCGCTTCCACAGAAGTTGTCATAATCGATTGTCCCATTTCATTGTTTCTCCCCAATGCATTTACCCCAAATAATGATGGACATAATGATTGGTTTGTCATCCCCCAAAGGCCAGATGTGGTTGCTTATCAGTTGACAATATTTAACCGATGGGGAAATAAGCTATTTGATGCACAAAACCCAGTTCCAGGTTGGGATGGCACTTACAAAGGAAATTCCTGCCCGGAAGGGGTGTATGTCTACCACCTTCAATACCAGGGGATAGATGGAGCAATTCGACGGAAGCAGGGAACTATAACCCTGATTCGGTAGGTCCTATACCAATCCACCTTATTTCATTCTATATGAAGTCAGAGATTAGATGGCTCCACGTTGGTCGCCATGACACCACGGTGTGGTGGTGTAGAGTGACCCTAGGGTCTGTACCAAGAGATCAAACATGCGTTTATCATTGTGAATACAGTTGGGTACTTTTAAAGCTGACAAGGATTAAGCATACTGTTTAACCACCGCTATTTAGACGTCTCTGCCCAGGCCTTTCACAGAAAAACAGGCGCGTTGGCCTCTCCCAAACAGCGAGGGCGGAGAGGGGTTGCGGGACGGGTAGAATCAAGGCATGCCTTGATTCTACAGGAGTAGATTTTTGGATATGTTGCATCGATAAAAAAGTACTACATTGAAAATTTGCATAGCTGCTTTAATTGCTTTCCTGTCACCCGTAATACTTTTTTATGGAACTGAACACAATGGATTGGTCTTATAACGCAGTTGACTTTTTTCATGTATAGGTGTCGATTCATTGACCGTTTTGGATCATAACCCATTCATTCCTGACCGTTCGGGCCGATAATTGTACGCTCAAACAGGGTTTTGGGTAACTTTTTATCATGAAAAAGCCCTTTCTCTGTTGCCTGATGGTTCTTTTTACAGCCCTCCTCAGTTCGATGAATCAGGTAATCGCTCAGTTTCCTACCTGTGGAACTGATCATATGCACCGGCATCTGGAGCAGCATGATCCACAAGTTCAGCATCGGCAGCAACAATTCGAACGCCTCTGGCAGCGCAGGGCCTTACACGGAACACCAGCCGCCCGGCAAGTCTATACTATTCCCACGGTTGTCCATCTGGTTCATAGCAATGGCCCTGCGAATATCACAGATCCGCAGGTACAAGCAGCCATCAATGCACTCAATGATGGGCTTCGGAACAGAGGCATTTTTAATCCCGCCACTGGAGTAGATGTGGAAATTGAGCTTTGTCTGGCTCTCCGAGACCCTCAAGGGAATTCCACCAATGGCATCACCAGAACTGCATCTCCCTTGTCTCAGATGATCATGGAATCGCTGGACACCCTGCTGAAAGACCTGATTCGATGGGATCCCACCCAGTACCTCAACATCTGGGTCGTAAATAGCATTACCTCTCAGGCTTCGGGGCCAGGAGTAGCAGGATATGCCTATTTCCCATCTGCCCACGGGACCAGAGTAGACGGAATTGTAGGAGAAGTGGCCTATTTCAACAATCAGCAAGAAGACATTTCGGTATTTGTGCATGAGGCAGGGCATTATTTCGGCCTCTTTCACACCTTCCAGGGAGGCTGTAGGAACAACAATTGCCTCGCAGATGGTGATCGGGTGTGTGACACCCCGCCTGATGGTTCTACCAGCGCAGTTGCCTGTAATGCCAATCCCAACTCCTGCCAAACAGATGAAGATGACACCAATACCAGAAATCCCTTTCGCGCCACTTCCCTTGGCGGACTAGGAGACCAGCCGGACATGATCACCAATTATATGGATTATGGGGATCCTGCGTGTACAGATGCATTCACCCTGGGCCAGAAAGACCGAATGGTGCTAGCCCTTACCACAGAAAGGGCCAGCTTGCTACAATCTCCCGGTTGCCTGACACCTTGTATAACACCAGTTCTTTCCTCATTTACCCTGAATAATTTACCTGCATCGGTGGGCAGAAATTTACAGATGCAATTCAATGGAACGGGAACCGTCACAGCCTATGAGTGGGCGGTAAATGGAAACCCAATCGGCACCGGACCAGCAGCCAATTATACCTTTCCCCAAGCAGGCAACTATATCATTTCCCTAAAAGTGACCGGCAGTACTTCAAACTGCTTTGACATTTTTTCGGATACCCTGGAAGTCTTTTGTGAACCCAGGGCAGACATCAACGGATGGCAGGCGTTTATCCTTCCAGGTGATGTGCTCCAACTCACCACCCAGGGGCCTGTTGGCTCAAACTTTACCTGGCTGGTAAATGGAGTGCCTGCAGGAACGGGAACTACGTTTAATTATACTTCTTCCCAAGCGGGTTCCGTGATCATTCAGCTGGTAGCAGATCATGGCGTATGCCAGGATACCACTGCTCGGGTGGTAAAAGTGGGCGACTGTGGCTTAGACGATGGGGCCATCAAAACCTATTGGGCACTAGACGACAGTTTCATGATGGATTTCACCGTAAATCCTCCCGTAATTCGTAGGGAAGGCAATATGCATGGCCGACAGTTTACCACGCGAATAGGTTCTTTCATCGAAAGTAGCGTGACCATCAGCGATGAAAATGGAGGGCTTCTCTTTTATTCAAATGGAGAAAAAATTTGGGACCGGAACCACAACACCATGCCCAATGGCAATGGCATTCTGGGCAGCCATTCTACCTCGCAGGGTACCATTGCCTTTCCTGATCCGGGTGACCCTGAGGTATATTACCTCTTCACATTAGACGCAGCTGAAAATAGTTACCAAAATGGGTTGCGCTACACAAAAATCGATATGCGCCTAAATGGAGGGTTGGGAGATGTCATCCCCACTGAAAAAAATGTGTTTGTACGACGTACCCTGCTAGAAACTATGCACGCAGTGTATCACGCAAACGGGAGGGATGTATGGGTAACCGTGGGTAGTCGTCCCTCCTTTGCCACATTTAATGCAAATATCGTCTCAATTCTCGTCACCGACCAGGGAGTCCAGCCCAATCCACCTTCTACCCCGGTCATGTTAAATGGAGCACCGCGATCTGTTGGTGGGCTGAGGTTTTCCCATGATGGTCAATGGCTGTCCGCCTCTGCACTCTTGTATTACTTTGACCGACAAACGGGAATCCCAACCCTTTACATGGATTTTACCAACCAAGTAACTGGAGTTGCAGGTGTTGAATTTTCCCCTGATAACAGCAAGATCTATTTTTCAGGTAGAGATGTGGTAAATTTTAACGGTGAGTTACACCAGTATGACCTGAGTTCGGGCGTTCCCGCAACCATTCAGACAACCAGGACTGTTTTGGTAGTGAATGTCGCCCCTAACGATTACTACAATGCCAGTAAAATTGAATTGGGTAAGGATGGGAGGCTATATAATGTAAATCCTGGTCATCAGGGCCTCCATGTAATAGATGATCCAGATCTTGCAGGGCCGGCTTGTAATTTCAGGAAATACAAACTGCTTTACCCCGGAAACTACCTGGCCAAAAGCATCAACTTA
This sequence comes from Bacteroidota bacterium, assembly GCA_039024295.1. Classification (GTDB taxonomy): domain Bacteria; phylum Bacteroidota; class Bacteroidia; order J057; family J057; genus JBCDIQ01. Next base: position 6,259 of record JBCDIQ010000149.1, read on the forward strand.
CCTACCTACGTTCGCGGGAAAGTCGGTAGGCAAGGTCTCACCCTGGAAGCGGACAACCTCAATCCTTGTCCAGGAGAACCCGTCAAAGTCTGGGCCCTTGATCTGACAGGTACCTATGAGCTTACCTACGAATTGCTGGGACAGGGCTCTCAAAACCCGTCTGGAGATACGACCTGGGTAGTTGGGGAGACGCCCGGGCTACTGGGTGTAGCAGCTGAGCTTCGAAATGCCTGTGGCATTGAGCATGATACCCTGTGGCTAAATGTCAGACAAGGCCCACTTGTTGACCTGGGTCCCGATCAGGTCATTTGTGAACAGGAGGTCCAGCTAACCGCAGATTTCTTTCCCGATGTTACCTATGCATGGTCTACAGGTGAGCAAACCCAAAGCATCAGTGTGAGTCAGCCGGGGACCTATTGGGTATTGGCTACCCATACCATCACAGGATGTGAACATGCGGATACCCTTCAGGTGTTGCCTGCTCCACCGGCGATTCAGCCAGATTTAGGGCCAGATCAGATCATTTGTCCTGGAGGTGTTCTGGAACTTTCAGTTCAGGTTCCCACAGGCGGAACCGTTCGTTGGTGGGACGGCACCACAGAACCCACCATCACCATTTTTGAACGTGGCACCTATTGGGTAACCGTTTCAGATGGGTGCGGTAACCCACTTAGCGATACCGTGGTGATCGATCTATTGCCAGCCTTGGCCCGTGAAGTACCGGATTCGGCTGCTTACTGCCCCGGCGAAACCGTGTCTGTTGACATGACCAGCCCAGGATTTGTGGCTTATCGTTGGGATGATGGGACCGAAGAAGGGATTCGGATGTTTAGCCAGGTAGGGACGTACTTTTTGCATGCGCAGGATAATCGGGGGTGTTGGGTGCATGACACCTTGGACATTTTTGAACATCCGGAACTGGTTCCCCCTATCTTGCCTGCAGACAGTGCCATTTGTAGGGGAGATACTGTGTCCCTGGATGCACATACCCTGGGTTGGGAAGGGTATTTTTGGGCAGATGGAGAGACCGGAGCAGCCCGGAGTTTAAGTGAAGGGGGCAATTACGTCCTAACCGCTATAGACACCAACGGCTGTGCAACGATGGTGGACTTTCGGCTACGGGTTAATGAGTCCAGGCCTTTGCGCCTGGAAGAACAAATTGAGATCTGCCCGGGAGATACCGTCTTCATTTCGGCAGAGACCGGTAATTTCATCAATTATGTTTGGTCTGATGGATATAGGGAAGTAGAAAGGCCCGTTTGGCAGGCTGGTAGGTACACTGTGCAAGCTGAGGAGCCCGCCTCTCGTTGCATCAGCAGCGGAGCGATAGAAGTAGTGATGAACCCCTGTCCCATTTCGGTCTATTTACCCAATGCCTTTTCTCCCAATAATGACGGGCACAATGACTGGTTTTTAATTTCCCCCCGTGCAGATATCGTTTCCTATCACCTGCTGATTTTTAATCGGTGGGGCGAAAAGCTGTTTGACAGCCAGAACCCATTTCCCGGATGGGATGGTACGTACAAGGGGGCCTCCTGCCCAGAAGGCGTATATGTGTACCGGCTCGAATACCAGGGAATTGATGGCGTTTTTCGTCAGAAGAATGGGACTATTACGTTGATTCGATAGGGAATCCCCAGAAGAATTAGGTGAAATTAAGAAAACAGTCTGGTGTTATATTGAGACAAACAAAGAAATCAGGTTCTTATGTTACGCATTATGCATATTGCATTTCTCAATGTGTTTTAGGGCATCCCCAATTTACGCTTGACCGTTAAGTTCAAAGAGTGTCTGTACTTGTTCGAGATTTAGGTAACTTCTTCCATGCAAGCCTCCTTTCCAAAATACTTAGCACTGCTATTATTTACAGCCTTCAGTTCTGTGAATCACTTAGTCGCTCAGGTTCCAATTTCCGGTACCGATTATATGTACCAGCAACTGAAGCAACGAGATGCCAATGCCCACCTTCAACAGCAAGTATTTGAAAGTAGGTGGCAGCGCCATGCGCTTCGTGGTGCCCCTGCTGCTCGTCAGGTATACATCGTGCCTACAGTTATTCATTTGGTCCATAGCAATGGCTCAGCGAATATCACAGATGCCCAAGTACGAGCGGCCATAGATGCGCTTAATGATGGGTTGCGAAATCGGGGTATGTTCAATCCTGCAACGGGCGTTGATGTAGAAATTGAACTTTGCTTGGCTCAAAGAGATCCTCAGGGTAATTCGACCAATGGCATTACCCGGACGAATTCCCCCCTATCTCAACTGGTCATGGAGCCCCAGGATACTTTATTGAAAGACTTGATCAGGTGGGATCCAACCCAGTACTTGAACATTTGGGTGGTAAACAGCATCACTTCTCAGGCTTCGGGTCCCGGAGTGGCAAGCTATGCTTATTACCCTTCTGCTCATGGCAGTCGGGCAGATGGAATTGTGGGGGAAGTGGGATTCTTTACCAATCAACGGGCAGATATATCTGTATTTGTGCAAGAAGTGGGGCACTACTTTGGCCTCTTCCAGACATTCCAGGGAGGTTGTGCCAATAACAATTGCTTGACAGATGGGGACCGGGTGTGTGATACCCCGCCAGATGGCTCCACCAATGCCGTTCCATGTACAGCAAGTTCCAATACTTGTCAAACTGATGAAGACGACGCCAATACCAGGAATCCCTTTCGTTCCACAGCCCTGGGTGGCTTGGGAGATCAACCAGACATGATTAACAATTACATGGACCGTGGCGATCCTGCGTGTAAAGACGCGTTTACCTTGGGACAAAAAGACCGCATGGTGCTTGCGCTCACCACCGAACGGGCCAGCTTGCTGCAATCCCCAGGTTGTTTAACACCTTGTTCGACACCCGTTCAATCCTCATTTACGGTGAATCCCCTGCCCCCATCTGTAGGGAATACCGTACAATTACAGTTTAATGGAACCGGAACAGTCACAGCCTATGAATGGACGGTAGACGGAAATCCCATCGGCACCGGGCAAAGCGTGAATTATACGTTCTCTCAGGCCGGCACCTTCCTCATCACCCTCAAAGTAACAGGCACCACGCCCAATTGCTTCGACATTTTCTCAGATACCCTGGAAGTATTCTGCGACCCAAGGGCAGAAATCAACGGTTGGTTACCATTTATTCATCCGGGGGATGTGCTTCGTCTCACCACTCAGGGAGCTCCGGGCTCAACCTACAGATGGCTGGTCAACGGCACCTCAGTTGCAAGTGGAACTTTTTACAACTACAACCCTTTTCAGGCTGATTCTGTGATCATCCAACTGGTGGCTGATAATGGAATTTGTCGAGATACAACCACTCGCTTGGTAAGAGTTGGGGAGTGTAGCTTCGATAGGTGGGCCATCAAGACCCATTGGGCATTTGAAAATAACCTAATGATGGATTTTTCGGTCAGTCCGCCTGTGTTTCGCAGGGAAGGGAGCATGTATGGCGGACTAATCAATGGCGTAAGAAGGTTTTTCCTTGAGAGCAGTGTAACCATTAGTGATGATAATGGGAACTTATTGTTTTACTCGAATGGAGAAAAAATATGGGATCGGAACCACGACATCATGCCCAATGGTGATGGAATTCTGGGACACCACTCCACTATGCAAGGTGCCCTGGCTTTCCCAGACCCAGCTGACCCCGAGGTTTATTACCTTTTTACATTGGATGCAGGGGAAAACCAGTATCAGAATGGATTGAGGTATACCAAAATTGACATGAGGCTAAATGGGGGCCTGGGAGATGTGATCCCAACTCAAAAAAATATCTTCATCCAGCGTACAATGCTGGAAAATATGCACGGTGCCTATCATGCCAATGGGAAGGACGTTTGGGTGGTCGTGAGTAACGATGTGTCTTTTTCGGGGAGGTCTGGTGCGGAGCTTGTTTCAATTCTGGTGACAGACCAGGGAGTTCAGCCTAATCCTGGCTCTGTCCGAGTAATATCAAGCCGTGGCGCAAGGCTTACAGGCAGGCTGAAGTTTTCTCCTGATGGTCAATGGCTGTCAGCTTCTGGGCTACTTTACGCCTTTGATCGCCAAACGGGGGTTCCAACTTTGTTCGTAGATGTAATCAACCAGGTAACCAGGGTTATTGATACTGAATTCTCTCCTGACAATAGCAAGCTGTACTATACAGGGAGCAGTACGGCAAGCCCTACCCAAGAATTACAACAATATGATCTGAGTTCTGGTAACCCCGTTGTCATTGCATCATCCAGGTCTGTAATCACCATAAGTTCTCCTGCTGAGCCCTACCGGGCCAGTAGAATTGAGCTTGGCAAGGATGGGAAACTGTACAATGTATATCCTAATTCTCAAGGGTTGCACGTGATAAATAACCCCAACCTGCCAGGACTAGCCTGTAATTTTCAAAGATTCGGCGCTTTATTTCCCAGTAGCTATTCCTCTAAAAGCATCAACCTACCAGCCTACATTCGAGGTACGAGAGCCGTGAAGGAACTAAATCTGGAGGCCGACAACCTAAACCCGTGTCCAGGAGAACCTGTGAAGGTTTGGGCGGTTGACCTCAAAGGGACCTACGAGCTTACCTATGAATTATTAGGTCAAGGTGCTTTCAATCAATCAGGCGACACAGTTTGGGTGACCGGAGAAACAGCAGGATCAATAGGGATAGTTTCGGAACTCCAAAATGCCTGTGGGATTGAACAAGATACCCTATGGCTTGAGGTAAAGCCTGGCCCCTTGGTAGACATTGGCCCAGATCAAGTGCTATGCGAACAAGAAATTCAACTGACAGCAGGCTTTTTTCCTAACGTTACCTACAATTGGTCTTCGGGTGAGATAGGTCAATCCGCTATTGTGAACCAGCCAGGCACCTATTGGGTAACAGCCCTGGATACCGTCTCAGGATGCAAACAGACAGACACCGTTCAGATTTTGCCGCCACCTTCCCCCATTCAGCCAGATTTAGGTCCAGATCAATCCATCTGCCCTGGTGGCATACTTAACCTTTCCGTTCAGCGTCCACCAGGCGGTAGCGTCCAGTGGTGGGATGGTAGCACAGAATCCTCAGCGACGATTTTTGGCAGGGGAACCTACTGGGTAACCGTTACAGACGTGTGTGGCAGCCCCCTAAGTGATACAATTGAAATTGATTTGCTGCCAATGATTCCGCGTGAAGTACCAACTTCAGCGGCTTTTTGTCCAGAAGAAGCCGTAACGGTGGACATGACCAGTACAGGCTTTTCAGCCTATCAGTGGGAAGATGGTATGCTCGAAGGTATACGTACTTTTGACCAAATTGGAACCTATTACCTACAGGCTCAAGACGCAAGGGGGTGCTGGGCAAATGATACCCTTGACATTTTTGAACATCTCCCTTTGGTCCCTCCTGCCCTCCCCACGGAACGCTTCATATGCCAGGGAGGAACCGTATTCTTGAATATAGAAACCACAGGTTGGGAGGAATATATTTGGTCGGATGGAGAAATTGGGGCGGTACGCAGTTTTAGTGAATTGGGAGATTATACCCTGACTGCCATAGACACCAATGGTTGCTCAGCTACCCAAAGCATTCAATTTGAAGAACAGGAAACCAGGCCTTTACGACTCGAAGCGCGAGTGGAAATCTGTCAAGGAGACACCCTGCTCATTTCGGCAGAAACGGGTAATTTCATCAATTACCAATGGTCCGATGGGTATCTGGGAGCCGAAAGACCCATATGGGAGGTCGGCACTTATTCGGTTCAGGCAGAAGAATTAAATTCAGGATGTATAAGCACAGGCAGCACGGAAGCCGTAATAACAACATGTCCTATTTCAGTCTATTTGCCCAACGCCTTTTCTCCCAATAACGATGGACACAACGACTGGTTTTTAATTTCCCCCAGGACGGATATCGTTTCCTATCACCTGCTGATTTTTAATCGATGGGGTGAAAAGCTGTTTGATAGCCAAAACCCCTTTCCCGGATGGGATGGTACCTACAAGGGGGCCTCCTGTCCCGAAGGCGTATATGTGTATCGGCTCGAGTACCAGGGAATAGATGGCGTTTTTCGTCAAAAGAATGGGACTATTACCTTGATTCGGTAAGTATTTGTCAATATGTGGGTGGAGGAAGTAAACGGTGAGGAAGAAACGTGAGGTAACGCAATTTGAGATGCTGGCTTCGTCTTTTGCGGTTTCATTGTTCTTTCCATTCCAGCAAGCGTATAAGGGCAATAAAAAACTTTGTGATCTACTGGATTTTTTGGAAATTTGATGTATTAGCTTTCCCTCATACAGAAACTTGGGATGAGTGTTAACTGAAGTAGAAGGTTCGGTTTTCATGGGATAGCTGGGATAGTTTCGTCTAGCAAGATATTATGGATTATTGAATTAAATATATAAATCGAAAATTTTCGAATAAAATAATTAATGGACAATTATGATTACAT
>JBCDIQ010000150.1:0-12664 GCA_039024295.1 Bacteroidota bacterium
CCCTCTTGGACTCGAACCAAGGACCTACTGAGTAACAGTCAGCCGCTCTAACCAACTGAGCTAAGGAGGAATAATATGTGTTAACCGACCGTTTTTAAAACGGTGTTGCAAATAAAGAGGGTTCAGGGGTTATTTCCAAACTGTTAAGGGAATCTTTTTTAGAAAAAATCACCCGCTTTTACCTTTTCCTCTGAAGGAGAAACTAAACGGACTGTTGCCCAGCAAATTGGCGACCCCAAGCAAAACAGGGATTGCAGCTGTCAGGGAAGTCAGGAAAGCGATGATCTTTCCGAAAGATTGCTCCTGGGTAATAAGAAGGAACCCCGCAAGTGCCACGAGCACCAACATGAGAGGCGTTCTGAGGGCATTCCAGGTAGCAGAGTCTTTATTTTCCTTGCTCCACCGCAACGCCTCTTCAGGATCGATACTGGAAAGGAGGAAGTTCCGGAAACTCTGGTTGATAAGCCGAAGGCTACCATCCTGAAGAATGAGCCCCTTGCGGATCAGGGTGTTGGTCACCTGAACATTTCGATAATTCAGCAGACCATCCTGTGCCAGGTCGTACAGCACGTACCGCTCCTCCCTGCTGAGGTTTATCCACAAGGACTGGTAATGGAGTTCTGCCAGGCTTTGAATCTTGAGAATAACTTCATCTTCATCAAGGTCTTCTTCTTTGACTCGGCTGTAAGCGGTGTACAATTCTTTTTTGATAGATTGCAGGAAAGGAAGTTGGTCACACTCCTGCTGAATCATTCTACGTAAGGTAGAATTAGCGTTTCGCTCTACCTCGCTGGGAATGTTCACGCTGGTAGTATTGGGAGCAGGCTCGTAAATCTTATAGAACCCACTTAGCAGCTGTTGCCACCGGTTAAGCTGTTGCTGAAGCGCATTCGCTTCCCCATTTTGGGTGCCAATTGCATCGAGGTATACAGCCTGAATTTCGCTGGGATTTAGTGCCGAGGAAAGCACAATTTTCTGGCCCTTTTTACCAACGATTTTCTCCAGCAGACGCAGCTTTTTCCCTGAAAGTTTCAGGTCCTGCATGTTGTAGGCAAAATTATCCAGCACCACCCGCTTGCCTAGGGATTTTCCTTCTACCTCTTTGTACAGATTTTCCCATGTTTCATCGTCTCCTATTTCCATTAAGTTGAGGTAATACAATTCTGCATCTGCCTTCATGAGCAATTCGTCCATGAACGTGCTGCGCCTGGGGTGTGGCGGAACGACCAGGAAAACATAGTTTTGGTCCTTGCCCAATAATTTCTGGTCAAAAATGGGCTGGAAGGCATATTCTATCAGGTTAAAGGCAAAGAGACGCCGCACCGTAAATCGAATCAGTCGAAAGATCCCGGCAAGAAACAAAAAGATCATGCCCCAGAATAATGCCCATTTAGGGTTAAACGCCATATCGGCACGTAGGAGGGAAGGGGGGTGATAATCCGGCACCTGAGAAGAAATTTTGTATCCAGATTTGTGGAATAGGTTCAAAAAGTGTTGCTGCTCAGCCATAGAATCACTCCAGCACCAGCTTCCATCTTCCGAGCGGTTCCATTTGAGCTCGTTGGTTTCTACTACCAGGTCATTGTATAAGGGCCTGATTGAGCTGGAAAACTCAATATAGGTGGAGTCTTCCCGGGTATGAAGGATACCTGCTTTGGCGAAGGTTTCTTTGCTAATGGGACGGGTTTGGGTATTGAATAAAAAACCAGAATAAATTCCTTTTTCCTTTAGTTGATCTCCCACTGCTTCCCCATTTGCAATGAAATGATAGGTGTTGCTGATCCGCTGTGCACGCTTTTCCAACTGCTCCACCATTCTCAATTGTACATGCTTTGTGCGAAGGGTAAACTCCTGGTTGTAAGCCAACCGATAGTAGGTAAAGGTTGGAAACAAACTTAGCAACGCTGTCCAGCTAAGCAAAAATACCAGGTAAGCCGTTTCTGTACTCTGGGCAATCCTCCGCGGATAAGGGTGGTAATGGCCTTGTGCTTCTTTTGAGCCACCATCTTTTTGCTTGGTCCTGAAATACCACATTGCCACATCCCCAACTCCAACCAGCACCCCTGAAGCTACCATGATAACCTGGAAAAGCAGTACACGGCCCCACATTTCATACCCCAACAAAGCCATCACCCCAAAATTGAAGAAGGCCAGGGTAATAACCGAAGAGGCCAGAAATCCTGGATTTCGCTTGAGGGTCAGGTACACCCGCCAGGAGTAGGCACGCAACATAGCCATGAAAGAATCTGAACTCCCATGAAGTCGGTGCCCAGGAATGTTCAACAAAATGTAGGCGATATCGAAGGCATAGATATATGAAAACCCAACAAGCGAGAGAATCTCTAGCGGCCTTTCCGTTCGGAGAAGGGTCAACGTCAACAGGACCACCAAGTGCATTAGGACAAGCAACATGTATCTATGGCCCCTCCTGGGATTGGGCTTCAGCCACTCAAACAACAGGGTCTTCTTCTGGATTTTGCTGTTATCACTGGAGAGCAACACAAACATGAGGACTCGAAACAGCCCAAAGCCAAATGAAAGCAGGTTTAATAGAAATGTAAAAGTGAGAATCTGCTCATTGGTGGTCTTATAAATCTGTTCTTCCCGATAGGTAACCAGAAATAACGGAAGGCGCTCCAAAGGATGCACATACAAATCCACAGCCTTGCCGCGGTACTGGGCATCTATATGACGGGCAGAACGGGCGAAAATCGCTGACATAAGCGGCTTGCTGTTCACTTCATCCAGGAAATTCTCCTGTAAGTTCCTTGCACCATCTGCATGAAACAGCACTGTTCCCTTTTCATTGATGATACAGAACCCGAAGCCTTTAGGAACAATCGGATCAATGATAGCATGAAGCTCCGTTGAAAGTGCGACCACACTTGCCCGTTCAATTATAGGGAGGTTGTTAATAGGGAAGCTGTTAATGATAGGGAGGTTACCCACACCAAGCTTTTTCTGATGGAGGATAACTTGATCACTAGGTTTTGAGAGAATCGCAATATTCTCCCCCGTTGTGACCGAATTGATTGACTCCAGGTAAAAATATTCAGAAGAACCTGCTTGACCGGGATTGGCATTTTCCCAGTCTAGCACTTGTTTTACATAGGGCCTAAAAGAAACATCAATGTTGGGGGTGTTCCGGTCCCTAACCGTATACTTGCGAATTTGCATTCCAGTACTATCCACCCAAAATACACTGCTCAAATAGGGGTACAACTCCGGATAACAGGGGAAACCTCCTTGGGTAAGCATTTGCTCACAATCCATTCGCAGTTCGTCCTCCTGCTGGTAGCGAGCAATTTGTAAAAAGGCCAAATCAATTTCCTCCATTAAGGAGTCATTGATAGCACTAGAAAGGGTTTCCAACTGGGCGGTTCGGCGTTGCTGGTCAGGGCCATAATACATGTAAGCATCCAGCAGGATCTGTAACGCCACAGCGGTTCCTAAAATAACTGCAATGGTGGTCAAGGCAATGTCCTTGATTCCCAACCGTTCGGTCCGGCTCATGAACGCCAGCTTGAGAAAGGGCAATGAAAGGACAATCAAAAATACAATGAGCAGCATGGTAAGGATCACCAGGGTGGGAATCCGGAGTGCCTGCCCGGTATAAGAACCCGAACGCAACAACCCTGACAGGATGATGGCATTCTGCTGGTTGAACTGCAAGGGCTGGAGAAAAAGCTTATACTTAGTTCCTGAGATTTCCAGCTCCTTGATAGAACTGATCGCAACCCCGAGAGATTGTTTAAGCAAGCTGTCCGTCTGCCGAATCAGTAGCCCACTCTTCAGGGTCTGGAAGATGATGGCCGTGTCATTGAAAACAATGAACTCATCAAAGAAATCTTTCCGGATGAGGGGGACAAAGGCATCCCAGCCTGCTGAAAATTTCACCTGGTAAATGGCAGGCTCTGATTCCAACACATTGCCAAAAGAATCTACTTTGGTAGCCACGCGAGCCTTGATGAAATGCTCATAGCTAAGCTGCCAGCCAGACTCAGCAGGTTCAAGCCTGTACAATTTCAACTTCGGCAACGGTTTTTCTACCCGCTTCATCGCTGAGAAATTCAGGTCTTGGACCATTTTTCGGGTATACCGATGAAGGGAATCCGAAAGTGCCGCGCTGTCAAGTGGGCTGGGATTAAACCGTTGGGCGGTATTCCGCGCTGTTTTTATGAGCTCTTTATTTCTGATGATGAGGTTTTCTCCCATCTGGTCTAATACCCGAAACCGGCTCTCCGAAAGTTGGGCCTCCCGCACTTTTACATAGCCAAAGTAATAGGCCGAAAAGCCTATGGCCAGCAATGTGAACGTGAGCAAGCTAATGGTATTTATCCGGGCCTGATTAGACATAAAGAGAACGCTTGGTGGGATGTATCCTCCAAATTACACGATAGAGGCGAAAATTCATACTTTCGTCCCTTTGAGTGAAGAAAGGGAGCATAGGAATTACACCTTGGACATAGGTCTAACAAAATGAGTTCTTCCCCGATTTATTTGTAAACCTTTACTTCTGCTGCTTCTCCTGAAGCTCAGGCGGCAAGAAGCTGAAAAAGGTATCTCCACGGAGTCCCAGCCGGAGGGTTTCCAATGGAAGCGCATCATCCGGAGCAATATTCCCCAGGTTTACCTCATTGCCCAGTAGCTTGATAAACCACACCTGCTGACTTTTCATAGGCGCTTCCCATAGGATTCGCTCAGGGGGAATGGTGCGCAATATTTCCTCAATAAGGTCTGAACGCACCTTGCCGTCTGCGCGGAACATCCCCACATTTCCGCTTTCCCGAGCTTCTGCAATTACCCGTATGGAGCCTGCTTCCATTTCTTTTTGCATTTTCTCAATCCATATGTAGGGGGGTAAAATCACATTGGGGTATTTACTCCCTACTTCAGAGTATACCTTGTAGTTCTTGGAAAAACGATGGATGATTTCACATTTTTCATCTTCATCAATTTCAATAGAACCATCAGAAACCTCCAGATACTCCATCCCATATTTTTCCAGTACCCGCTCATAATCGTCCAGTTGTCCCCTGACATGGAAGATTTCGAACAAGGTCCCACCAAAATATACCGGGATACCAGCAGACCTGTACAACGCTAATTTTTCTTCCAGGTTAGGGGTTACGCAAGAGGTACCCCACCCTAGTTTTACAACATCGATGTACTCCGCAGAAAGGCTCAGGAAATTCTCAATTTCCTGAAGGCTATATCCACGGTCCATGACCATGGTCAATCCTTTGTTACGAGGTTTGTTTTCTCGAGAAGGTAGGTGTTGCAGGGGAAAATTAATCATAAATTATTCGCACTTGAAGAATCTAAATCGCGCCTAAGCTAATAGCCTGATAATTGAAAACCAAAGTTGGAGCTACGTAAACGATTGCTTAATACACATATGTTTTCCCACATGTGAAAATGGCACTTTTTCCAACAGACAGGAGGGTTTTACTGCCTGTTGAGGAAAGTCATTAGCGAATAATATCATCTTTGCGTAAATTCGCTATATTTCTCTTGCCTCCCTGAATAAAATAGTTGGATATGACCATTAATAACGACCACATCAGTACGCTCGAGCAATTCATCATTAAGCAAGAGCAAAATTTTCCCTACGCTACCGGACAGCTTTCAAAAATAATTCGTGACATCGTGCTGGCAGCACGCCTTATCAACCGGGAGGTAAACAAAGCCGGCCTCGTGGATATTCTGGGACTGACCGGGGACACAAATGTACAAGGGGAAGAGGTCATGAAATTGGACATGTTTGCCAACGATCAAATGATTGATGCCTTGTTCAAGGGTCGAATGGTATGCGCAGTAGGTTCTGAAGAAATGGAAGACTTCCTGATAAAGGAAGGCTCAACAGGAAAGTACATTGTGCTGATGGATCCCCTGGACGGTAGTTCTAATATTGATGTAAATGTCTCTATTGGAACCATCTTTTCCATTTATCGCCGCAAATCCACCGAAGGACCTCTCACCCAGGCAGATTTGCTCCAAAAAGGATCTGATCAGGTAGCAGCCGGATATGTATTGTATGGTTCCAGTACCATGCTGGTTTACACCACGGGGCACGGCGTAAACGGATTCACCCTTGACCCGTCTATCGGAGAGTTTTTGCTTTCCCATCGCAACATTCAATTTCCTGAAGACTGTGGCATCTACTCTGTAAATGAAGGAAACTACCGGGAGTTCACAAACGGTACCAAAGAATACCTTCGCCACATCAAAAGGGACACCCCAAAACCCTATAAAGCCAGGTATATTGGGTCCATGGTAGCAGACTTTCACAGAAACCTGCTGAAAGGAGGGATATTCATGTATCCGGGCACCAAGAAAAAACCCAATGGCAAACTTCGCCTAATGTTTGAGGCCAATATCATGGCATTGATTGCTGAACAGGCAGGAGGAGCGGCCACGGACGGCTTTCAACGTATTCTGGACATTGAGCCAGATGAACTTCACCAACGCGTTCCGTTATTTGTGGGAAGTAAGCAGGAAGTCGAGAAAGTTGATTCTTTCATCCAGAAATATGACCAACAGGGCGAATTAGCCTCTAACGCCTAATAACATCGTTCCCATACTTAACGTAGGAACTAATAAATCTACTGAGTAATTCTTCCCAAAATTGGGAATTGTGTAGATTTTGCAGAAATTAGCCTACGAGGTTTATACATAATTATGTGTGTAACCTATTGATTACTAACCCGATCATCCAATAACTTCTTTCTTATTATGTGGAAGAGATTTGTCCGTGCGCTTAGATCCATTTTTGGTGGCCTGGTAAGCTCTATTGAAGATCCCAAGTTGATCCTTCAGCAGAATATCCGCGAGATGAATGACCAGATACCAAAGATGAACGAAAACATCGCCACGGTAAAAGCCAGTGCTTCTCTGCTGGAAAAAGAGCTCAACAAATACAAATCTGAATACCAGGATCTCGTGTCAAAAATGAAGGCTGCCATTCAGGCAGGACGCGATGATATTGCACAGAATTATGCCTTGCGCTTGGAAAGTGTAAAGTCTCATATGTTGCAAACCAAGCAACAACATGAAACGGCCAAGCAAGCTTATGAAAAAGCACTTGAGGTTAAAAAGGTATTCATGCGTGAGCGTGAAAAGAAAATTGCTGAGGCAAAAGATGCCCTTCGCGCAAACGAACGTGCCAAGTGGCAGAAAGAGATTGCAGATACCTTGGAATCGTTTGAAGTGGCAGGCGTAGATGCCACCCATGATGAAATGCTCACCCGCATCAATGAAGAAACCGCCAAAAACGAAGCTCGTATGGAAATGGCACTAGATTCAGTTGATACTGAAGCCATGAAAATCGAAGAAGAAGCCGAGAATATTCGCGCAGCTTCTCTCGTGGAGCAGTTCAAAATGGAAATGGGCATGGTATCGGAAGATCCCCTCAAAGACGATCCCCTTGATGACAACATCGATGTGGGGACGAAGGAGAAAAACTAATTATTGAGGTTAAAGGTGTTGGCTATTGGGTAGTTAAGTGATAGACATTACTCAGTCTCAGCTTTAACTATTTTATCGAAACCCAGATTAAATTCTTCGAATTTAAGCCTAACACCCAAAACCTATCACCTAGGGGCTAACACCATGACTGGAGAAGAAAAGCGTAAACAGCTCAAGGAGCAGTATAAACAAGACCTTAAGAAGCGGAAAGAGTTTCTTAACAAGGTCAAAGGTGCTCGCAATATGAATACCATGAACAAGGCAGTTGGGGGAATACTTGACGGCCTTAATGATGATTCCAAAGATTGGATTGATAAATTAAATGAGGAGACGGCCCTGACTGATGCCAAGATGGACATGGCCCTTGAAGGAAGCGGCAGTACCCTGGAAGCGGTAGAACAGCTTGCCAAAGAAGCAGAGGCCAAAGCACTGACTGCCCAGCAAATGGTAGAGCAGATGAAACGTGAAATGGGCCTGGCACCCGAGCCAGAAGCGGTTGATCAGGAGGAGGGGGAAGGAGCAGCCTCAACGGATAAAGCTGCTGAAGAGGCTTCAGCAGAAACTCCTAAGAAGCCTGGTAAGACCTTGGGGGACTTTTAAGTTCCAACCTAAGGCCAATAAAAAATATAATCCTGATGAGTGTCATCAGGATTTTTTATTTGGCAAGATGGTCAAAATTGGGGAGAGGTTTCGTCTCAATGTCTTCTACACATACACCTCTTCCCCCTCCCTGGCCAGGTAACAATGCTCAAAACGCTCCTTGCATTGAAGTTCCACTTTCCGTAAAAAATCATCATCGTGATCAGGATCATGGTGGGTGATGTAAAGCTTTTTCACATTTGCCTGTTCTGCTACTTCCAAGGCCTGGCTAAAACTACTGTGCCCCCATCCTTTATGGCTCAGGAGTTCTTCATCCGTATATTGCGCTTCATGGATGAGCAGGTCAGCATCTCTACAAAACTCCACTACCCTAGGATCAAGTTGGTCTCCATGTTCCAGGTCCGTGCAAATGACAATGGACTTACCGTACCCGTCCAGTCGGTAGCTGTAAGCTCGCCCCGGGTGGTTGTGCTCCATGAACCTAAATTTCACTTTGCGGTCTAAGCAGAGTACCTTCTGGAATTCTTCTGAAGTAAAGAACCCCATGTCTGCGCCCATTTTTTCTAGCTGAACAGGGAAAAATTCACTCTGCATCAAGCGGGTAAATATTTCCTTGAGTTTGCCAGATTCCTGGTTCAGGTAGTGGGGAGAAAACATGGTAACCTTCTGGTCTGGCAGATACGCCGGCGCAAAAAAGGGAAAACCCTGTATGTGGTCCCAATGAAAGTGGCTAAAATGAATCAGGATATTCTCGGCTCGCTCAATTTTCCCACTCATGATGTCCTTACCCAATTGACGGATTCCCGTTCCCGCATCAAATACCACAATTACCTTTTCTGCGCCTTGCTTAACCAGCAAATCGAGGTAAAAACAGGTGGTATTGCCCCCAAACTCACTTATGGTGGGGGCGCACAACGGGATCGAGCCTCTGACACCATAAAATTTAAGCTTCCAAATGTGCTCAGGCATGACTAATTCGGTTTATCTGTTAGGTGTAGGAGTTCATCAATGTCTTCTTGGTTATAAGCATCATGTAGCCTGGAATGGTATACATCCAGTTTGTGCAGCAGCTTAACCAATGTGTTCAATTCTTCGTGACCCAAGTTCCCAGTCAGTATCCGAGCAATCTTCTGAGCCTGCAACTCGCTATCTGCTAATACTCCTTCTCCATAAGGTGTCAGAGAAACGCGTCGGATTCTTCGATCGTTGGTGTCTAGGGTGTCTGTGATCATCTCATCGCGTTTTAGACGCTTTAGCATCTCGAAAACCGTACTTTTTTCGTTGACCAATACATTCGCCAATTCATTTTTTGCAGGATTTTTAGCGTTTTTGATCTCCCTCAGGATGGCAAGGTCTTCAAATTGCCGGATGGGTAAGCCCTTAAACCCCAGCTTCCCCCAGAGGTCCGTAAAATTGATGATTCTCCCTAACAGGTAGCCAAACGTCATCTGTAAGGTAACTTCTTCAATTGCGGAAGGGGATTGGGAAGTATTGCTCAGACGATTTTCCATCCATGAGATAAAGCTGCCAAGGTCGTCAGGCTCATTGGCTTCCGAGTACATTATCCAATGGTCGATTAGCTGTTTGAGCAGGTTTGAATGTTCCATTATTATTTTTTCTTACTAAAAAAGAACAAATTCATAGTAATTTTGTTTAAGGGAGTATCGTATTTAAATGAAAACCTTTCTTTCTCCCCAAGATCTGAATTGATTGAAATTTCCGTATACTGGAAGAAGTATTTGCCTCAGCGGCTAGATGACCCCCAAAATTGATGCACCAATGACGTGGTGTCTCTCAATTATATGTTTTCCCCTCCTGGTTGGGATAACTTCAACTCCCCCAGAAAAACAACAATTAATGGTTCAATTTGATGGGCTTGACACCAGACAGGGACACGTGCGTATAGCCGTATTCAATACCCAGGAATCGTTTTTATCCCAGGAATTCTTTACCACAGCAATTGTAAAAGTGGACGACCTACCGGTTACCCGCACCATCTCCCTACCTCCCGGAGACTATGCCATAAGTGCTTACCACGATATAAATGATGACGAAGAGCTCAACCTCAGTTTGTTGGGAATCCCCAAGGAACCCTATGGCTTTTCAAATAACCCCAGGCGAGGCATGGGACCTGCAAGTTTTGAGGAAGCGTCCTTTAGGTTCAACAAAAACAACCAAACCTTGGTGATTGAATTGAAATGAGGGGCTAGGGAGCTTAATTGAATATTAGGTACACACTTCTACTTGGAACTTTGAAATACCTTAGTGCTCCTGAGACCGCAATATGCCCCAGACCTTTGGAAGAGGGGGTAAAAACAGCATGAAAGCTTGATCGGTATAAATACGTATTTTGAAATTTCTCCTACTGCTTACTTTGTCTTTTCCATAATGAGGGGTTAATTCGATAGGTAGAAAGCGAATTAACCCTTAACTCTGGATCATGAAAAGAATTTCATTACTCGCTATTTCTACCCTCCTTATCCTTGGTTCTAGTGCTGTTGGGTGCCAGTAAAATGATCAAGCACAGCTTGCCCAGGCGAAGTTAGAGGCCGAATTTGATCAAAAGAATGACTCATTGGACCAAGAGATTTATGCGATGATTGAAGATAAGTTCAAAGAGTTGGAAGAAAGGGGCATAAGTCGTGACAGTGCCCTAAAGATTTGGCGTACAAGGATTAACATAGAAAAAAGGAGCCAGATTTCTTTGTTCTGGAAAATGCCGCTGTCAACCCCAATGTGTACTACGTGGAATGTAAAAATGATACCAGAAACAGATGTACAGACAAAACCACGTGCGGGAAACTTATTTTCGATTGTTTGAGTAATGGGGGCGAAAGCTCTACTAGCAAAGCCCATGTGATATATGTGCCTCAAGCGAGTGTATTTTATGTAGAGACTAATTAGACCAGATAATGAACCTCAAACCCTTACTTTTCTTTATCTATCTCTGCCTGGCAATACCAGGTACAGCCCAAATCCGTGTTCCCCTACCCAACACATCCGACGAAGGGTTAATATTCTGGGATCGGTTCCCATTGGTTCAGATTGACCAAGACTTTTTGTCCAGGTTCACGTTTCCAGAAAACTTTGCCGCAGAGGACACTGCCTACGCTATTCTGCGATTCAAAGGGAGCGAATTTGCTCCTGAAAATGACACCCTCTTTATACTATTGGGCAACTTCAAGCGCAAAACGCCCATCCTGTTGATAGATGAGAATCAAAATAAGGATTTCCGAGACGATAAGGTTCGGAGTATTGCCCAGGGAGATACATCTCTTTTGATTGAGCTTCACCCTTTTTCCAATCCCAGTAACACGCATTCACTTAACTTTTGGTACGAAAGTGAGATAGATGAGAAATTTTACCAGTTCGCTTATTCAAAGCTGAGTCCTCCTTATTTACAAGCAGGAAAAAAGCTATATCCTGCAAAGTATTGGCCCATGGCTGGACGTTTGGCTACGTGTAGTGGCAGGCTGGTTGTATCTGGGGATACATTCAAAATCGGGGTATATGATGGGAACTTTAGTGGAACGTTTGGCGATGCGCCTGAAGACAAACTGTCAATTGTTGGGGTAACTAGAGACTTAAAATTCACAAAGACCATTGGTGCAGTTCCGCTAAAAAAAGGTGAGCAAATCACTGTCAAGGAAACCGTATATGCTATTCGGGACTTTGCCAATGATGGCGCATATGTGGTATTGGACACTCTGCCTGAAAAAAGAAAACTGACCCTCGCGGACAGCCTCATCGGTAATTTCAACATGCGAAAACTTGATGGGGACTCTGCCTATTTGCATGCAGTACTTTCTGATTCCCTGTACACCATTTTATATGGGTGGGGTTCGTGGTGTGGTGGATGTCGGGCACAGCTACCTTACTTGCAATCGTTGGTTGAAGGTAACAGGGAGAAAGTACAGGTAGTAGGTCTGGTAAACGACTACGTCAAGAATGCGCAAGCATACTGCAACAAAAAGGGCCTTAAATGGGAACAATTGCTATTAAATGACGAAGTGGAAGAAGCCCTTATGCTGGAACATTGGCCCACTTACATCCTCCTTGATTCCCAGAAAAGGATTGTTGGGATGGACATGAGCCTTAAAGAACTACAGGCATTTTTCCAGGTAGAAGAATAGGAGCAAATAAGGTTTCAGCTTTTCTACTTCTTCATCCCCTTGATCACTGTCTCGGTTTGATGCGGCAAATACCACTGACCGTCTCGTGATTTTTCCAGGGTAATGACCCGGGCTGCGGGCTTGCTGGCACTTGGGCTGTTGTACCTCAGCAAATCTGAAGGCTTACGGCCGACACCAATCGGATAGCGAGGCGAAAACTCCCGGTACACCCGAAAATCATCAAACAGCACCTGGCTACTGCCCGTCCGCAGGGAAACAAACAGGCCATTTTTCAACGGCTGAGCCGGATCTACCCACGTCAACACAAGCTCATTGTCGAGGTAAACATCTATGCGACCTGTCAGCGGCTCATAGCGGACCTTGCAATCATACCATTCATCAGCAGTGATGTCAATGGGTGCGCTCGTTTTGAGCTGCAAGTTATTATTGACCGAACGGTAAATCTCCACCTTGTCGGGTGAGCC
>JBCDIQ010000151.1:0-12648 GCA_039024295.1 Bacteroidota bacterium
AAAAAATAAATCTGGAAGGTAAAATAGTTCCTTTTACGAATCTAATCAACCCGTGTTCCTTAACTGCCACAAACAAATTTCAGATTAGGTCACTAAAAATACCAGAGTTTGTTAGTATCAGCCCATTAAATTCTCCCACATCACATAGCTTCCGTACAGGATACAGAGCACTGAGGAAATCCACACAAATACGCTTTTCCAGGTAGGGTCCAGGGCAAGCTTTCGAGAGAAGGGGAGAGATAATACCCCAGCAGCCAGTAACATGCCAAGGACTGAGCCCAATCCAAAGATAACCAGGTAGGTCAAGCTGCCCAGTACATCAGGAATATTACTCATGACCAGAAGTACCATGGTACCACTGCCTGCCAAGCCGTGAATTAACCCAACTCCATATGCCAGCTTATGGCTGTGCCGGTCCTGGTGAGGATGTGTATGTACCTCTGGTGTTGAATGGCTGGTGGCATGCCCTGTTTTCAGGTAATTGCCCATCCTCACTACGCCTAGTGCCACCAGCATGAAGCCCACCAGGGCTTCAAAATAAGAAAAGAACCCATTGAGGAGGGTTACTTTACCTACAATAATGACAATCCCAATTAACACAATGGTGGTGGTATGCCCCAACCCCCAGAACATCCCGTCACGGGCTGCGTCTTTTAGGTTCTCTCGCTTGGTAACAATATTGCTGACCGCCAGGAGGTGATCAGCTTCAAATGCGTGGCCAAGACCTACCAGACCAGCGAACATTAAGGGTAATGAGGCTTCCATATTTAGAGTTGTCGGTTTTGTGGTTTTCAGTTGACAGTTTTTCCCGCTTTGCGGGAATTCATTTCACTCAACAGTTTTGAGTTTGCTCATTCTTACAATTAGCTTTCAAAATTGAGCACATACTTATTGATTCGATGATTCCCGGTGTCAGCTACCACCAAGGCACCTTGAATAGGATCAATATCCATGGCAAATGGCCAGTACAAAGTATCGGGCGTTCCGTGAAGTCCATATCGGTTTTCCCCTCCCTGACCAAAATGCTCCTGGCCAATCAACCCATCTGCAGCAGGTGAATTAGCGGTGGGCCATTGCTCATACCAAAGAATCCGGCTATTCCCCGCATCTGCCACAAAAATCCCTTGATCTGTAATCAATCCATCATACACCCAATTCAAGGTATGCGCAGCAGGATACAACCCAAATTGGTTCTGCCCACATGCTTCCATGTCCTTCTGACCTAATATTGCTGCGGCTGGCTGGGTAAAAGCATCCTCCCAATGGTTCCATAACAACATCCTGTAACACGCAGTATCAGCCACAATCATCCGTCCATTCGTATGGATTTTCACCGCATATGGCCAAATGATGGCTTCCTTATTATAATCCTTGGTACCAAAATCCTTCTGAGCAATGACGCGGTCCGCCTCCTGGAAAGAGGTGGTTGGAATCGACTCATAAAATAGGATTCGGCGGTTACCCGTATCAGCAACCCACAGGTGGTTCCCATCCGAGGTAACACCATAGGGCCAATGCATGCTGGCAGCAGTTGGCGAGCCGCTGATATGCCCCAGGTTCGGCTGGTTATCGGTAAAGTTTTTCTGTCCCAACACTACATCTGCTGGCTGTCCATTTGTCTTGGGGAATTGGTGCCAGATCAGCACCCGGTGGTTCCAGGCATCTGCCACAATGAGTCGCTCTCCATCTGACCAAATGCCTGAAGGGTACTGCAAACTGGAGGCACTTGCACCTGTTCCCTGGTTTCGTCCGGTCCCTGCTCGATCTGCTTGTCCAAGCACTACATCTGGTTCTTGGTGTTCAGCTTCAGGATAGGTGTGCCAAATAAACACCCGGTTGCGACCTGTATCGGCCACAATTAACCGATTACCCGCTACGCTTATTCCCCTGGGAGCCAAAAATAGACTTTCCTCATCTCCTAGGAAAATCTGGTTGGTGTAGGTGAATTTCTTTTTTGTGGCCAGCATGGGAAAAGTTTTTAGTTTTTTTTGAAAACCTTGACAGGGTTTAAAACCCTGTCAAGGTTATTCCTGGTTAGTTGATTCTCAACAAATACGCGGTAATTGCTCGCCCGGCAGCATGTTGACAATCCGCTGTCCCCCAATGAGGCTGGTGAGCACTACCTTTCCGGGATGCTCTTCGGTCACTTCTCCAATAATGGCTGCCCGCTGTCCTTTTTGATGCTGATGAAGACAATCTACTACCGCTTCTGCGGCTTCAGCTTTTACAAACGTCACAAACAATCCTTCATTGGCCACATACAAGGGATCCAGCCCAAGCATTTCACACGCACCTGCAACCTGATCGTCCATCGGCAAGCTCTTTTGAAACAGGTCAATGCCCATTTGTCCCTGATGGGCGATCTCAGCCATGACAGTTCCCAAACCGCCCCGGGTAGGATCACGGAAAAAGTGGATGTCTTCGCCAAAGTGATCGAGTAGATCAAGCGTGAGATCACTTAAAAAGGTGGAATCTGTTTCCACATCCGTCTCAAACTCCAACCCTTCACGCTTTGACATGATACAAATCCCATGATTCGCTAGAGGGCCACTCAGGATAATTTTGTCCCCCACTTCAACCCGACTCATGTGAATAGAAGCCTTCGGGTGATAGGTGCCAATTCCGGTAGTATTGATGAAAATCTTATCGCCTTTTCCCCTTTCTACCACCTTGGTATCCCCCGTTACCACATGAACACCTGCGGCTGCACACGCATTTCGAATAGCCACCAATACCTCCCATAACTCTGCAATTTCCAGTCCTTCTTCCAAAATGAGTCCCAACGAGAGAAACTTGGGAATTGCCCCACACATTGCCAGATCATTTACGGTCCCGTTCACTGCCAAATCCCCAATATTCCCACCAGGAAAGAAAATGGGGGAAACAACAAAAGAGTCAGTCGTAAAAGCAACGGGTCCTTCTATGTCTAGCTTGGCCCCATCATGCTGCTCCCGTAGCCAGACATTGTCCAGTAAGGAAAATACCCCTGCATCCAGCAGCCGATGGGTAAGTACGCCACCACTCCCATGCCCCAAGTTGATGGTATCAAAATCGAGTTTGGGCATTGGGCAGGAAATGTTCAACATATCGTTCAGTTTTCAGTTTTCGGTAATCAGTTTTTACCGCTCTGCGGAATTACGCTTTACTCAACAGTGCTCAGTTGAATCGAACGACAGTTGCCAGTGAGAAAAAGTCAACTTTTTCTGCTGCAAACCGAAAACTGGCAACTGAGAAATTATTTACACTGTGGCTTTCGCAAAATGATAATAGGCCGCACAGGCACCTTCAGACGAAACCATAGGAGCACCCAGCGGATTAAGGGGCGTACACTTCTTGCCAAACTGGGAGCACTGGTGGGGCTTTTTCAAGCCACGAAGTACCGCACCTGCCATACACTCTTTGGATTCTTCGGCTTTTTCGATGTTTACATCGTACTTGATGTTGGCGTCAAACTGCTGGTACATGGGCTGTACCTCCAGGCCACTGGCGGGAATGGTGCCGATGCCTCTCCACTCACGGTCAGTAGTTTCAAACACACTGGAAACCACCTTTTGAGCTTCTGGATTTCCTTCTTTGCGGACCACGCGTGCATATTGGTTCTCCAACTCGTGCCGCCCTTCTTCCAACTGCTTGATGGTCATCAATATTCCCTGGACCAAATCTACAGGCTCAAAGCCTGTAACCACGACAGGAACCTCATAGGCATCTACGAGGGGTTGGTATTCCTCAATTCCCATGATGGTGCACACATGGCCTGCGGCCAGGAATCCCTCGATGACGCACTCTGGGTCGTCCATTACCGCCTTTATTGCAGGAGGCACCAGTACCTGGGAGGCTAGGATGCTAAAGTTCTCCAGGCCTGCACGTTGGGCATGGATTACTGAAAGAGCATTGGCAGGGGCAGTGGTTTCAAACCCTACTGCGAAGAAGACAAACTCCTTTTCAGGGTTTTCATTTGCCATGCGAACCGCCTCCAGGGGAGAATACACCACCCGAATGTCAGCCCCGGCAGCTTTTGCCTGCTGAAGGCTGTGATGCGAACCCGGCACACGCAGCATATCGCCAAATGAGCAGATGGTCACGCCCTTTTCCTCTGCAAGGTAAACTGCTTTATCAATCAAGTTGAGGGGAGTCACACATACCGGGCAACCTGGACCGTGAACCATGGTGATTTCATCAGGCAGCAGGCTCAATACGCCATTTTTTACCAGGCTGTGGGTTTGGCCGCCACAGACTTCCATGATGGTCCATTCTCGCGTTACAATGGAATGCAACTGATCCAAGTACCTTCTGACCGTATCTGGATCTCTGTATTCTGAAAGGAATTTCATCGCTTTTGTGGTTGGATTAATTCGTTTTGTGGGTTAATAATGCGGGGAAGTAGTCCGTGCTAACAAAACATCAACTGTTCTGCGGGGAAGTATCTGACCCAAAGGTGCTCATCCCCAGTTCATCTAATTCTCCAATCTCTTCTAGGTAGCTGAACACACGCTGAGCCTCCACCTCATCAACTTTGCTGATGGCAACGCCAACGTGGACGAGTACATAGTCGCCTATTTCAGCCGACTTGAGCATCTCAAGACTGGCTTCTTTTATAATCCCTCCGAAAGAGACACGGGCAATACGGGATTTCCCCTCATACCGGGATTCAATAGATTGAATTTTCCCTGGAATCGCTAAACACATGGTTTTTTAAACTTATATGGTTTTTCTAATATAAGATACAGAATCGGAAGATGAAATCAAACTGAGGTGGTGAACCACCTGTCCAAAGGAGAGACTTTCATCATTGGAAGATAATTCCTGGTGCATGAGCAGGTCAAATTGCTCACTAAGCACATGGTGACACATGTCTACTAGGAGGGCGTTCTGAAAAACACCTCCACTAAAGGCAATCTTTCTTACCTCATGATATTCGGCCACGTGCTGAATCCATTGTACCAAGGAAAGATGGAAGCGTGCTGCCAAAATCTCCTTCGATGTTCCATTCAACAGTCCTTGCTGCACATGCAGCAACAGGCTTGAGGGATTAAGTACTAATCCAAAAGGCTCAAATTCTTCAAATGCAGAAAGATGTGAATGTTCCTGCCACCCTTTTCTGGCCAGCCTTTCCAATTTCATCGCAGCTTCCCCCTCATAGGTTTGCACATCACAAATTCCCAGAACTGCAGCGACTGCATCAAACAATCGGCCCATACTTGAGGTCTGGCGTTTCGTAGGCTGGCGCAACAATTTTTGATAGAACGTCCATTCCATTTCAGAAAACATGGATTGGATTCCCTCCAAAGACTCCGGGGAATTTCCCAAAAAAGCCAGCGCTGCTACTCGGGGTTCCATCGCCATTTTTTCACCCAGAAAATGTGGCACCTCCTGAAGATGCGCCACTCGTCTTATTTCCCGATTGGCATACAGCAGCATTTCACTTCCCCAAACCTGGTGGTCATGCCCTAATCCTGTGCCATCCCAGATGCCCCCCAGAACAGGCGCTTGTGTATCCATCATCTCATGCTCCCCCAAAATAGCAGCAAAATGAGCTTCATGATGCTGTATCTGTATCAAAGGAACGCCCCACTCGTTTGCAAGGGCCTTTCCTAGCTTGGTAGACGCATATTCTGGATGGAGATCGGTGATTACTTCTTGGGGGGTTGTTCTAAACAATCCCAGAAAGTGATTCAGCACGTACCGGAATCGCTCTTCTGTTCGATAATCTTCCAGCTTTCCCAAGTACTGGCTGGTGTACATGTGCTGCTGATGTAGGAGCGAAAAAGAACTCTTTAACTGCCCTCCCATCGCTAGGATGCTCGATTGAGCATGGTCAAATATCTTTTTGTGGGTAATCCCGGGAGCAATGCCCCTTCCACGCCTCAGTAAAATTGGCGTCTGTGAACTTGAACTAATTTGCCAAACAGAATCATCCTGTGGCATGGCGATCGGACGATCGTGCAGGAGAAACTTATCGGCTACACTGCCGAGATATTGGTGGCAGTTCGCCAGGTCAAATCCAATGGGCGCACCCGAGAAGTTCCCACTGGTGGCCACCAATGGTCGATCAGCTGCTTCAGCCAATAAATGGAGAAGCGGAGCAGATGGAAGCATGACCCCGACTTTATCCAATCCAGGTACTAAGGCATCCAGGGCCAGGTCAATCTCACTTTCTTGCTTGAACGCTAGCAATACAATGGGTTTTACCCTTCCCACCAGTACAGCAGTTTCTTTCTCAGAAGCGTGGGCAAATTTTCTGACCATCTCCATATCCTTTACAAGGATCGCCAGGGGTTTAGCCTTTCGATGTTTACGCTTGCGAAGGGCCATGACTGCCTGCTCGGAGGTGGCGTCTGCCATAAGTAAAAAGCCTCCAATGCCCAGCACAGCGACTATCTCTCCTTCCTTCAATGCCTTTGCTCCAGCTTGAATAGCCGCATTTTCATCTTCGAGGCTTTCCCCTTCCCTGTCCGTAAGCCAAAGGTTAATGCCACATTCATGGCAGGAATTGGTTTGAGAAAAAAATCGCCTATGCAAGGGGTCTTCGTACTCCTGCAAACAACTGCGACATTGCTGCCAAGGAGCCATTGTGGTGGTATGGCGATCATAAGGCAAGGAAGTGATCAGTGAATACCTAGGCCCACACTGGGTACAGCTAATGAAAGGATATTGGTACCTTCTGTTTTCAGGGTCTGACATTTCTGCCAAACAATCCTTACATACATCCAGATCAGGGGTTAGCACCAACCGAGGTGTCTCCTTACTATCACTCTCCCGAATCGAAAAATCCTCAAATGGAACAAAAGATTTTTCTTCTCGCCGTACCTGATGGATTTCTGATATATCCGGAGCCTTATTCAGGATAAAGCCAATGGCAGCTTCTAGCTTTTCTGCTTCCCCACTCAATTCGATTTTAACTCCTTGAGGCCCATTGAGTACCCATCCGGTAAGCCCCGCTTCAGTGGCTTGCCGGTATACATGAGGGCGAAAACCGACCCCTTGCACCTTTCCTTCAATATGGAGGGCAATCGTTTTGAGCATGTTTGTTTGCTGCAGAATGGACCAAATGCTACGAAAGGTCCTGATAAAATTTGTGGCTCTTTGACAATTTGCGTGGAATCTCTTAATCAGGGCATCATATTGATGGAAGTCGAGCAACTCAGCAAGGCGTAAAATAGATTTTCAATTGCCTGTTAGATGTCTCGACAAGCTCGACATGACAGCGACCTGATCGCTTGACATGAAAGCGAACCGATCACTCACAGAATTGTGAAAGAACCAAATGTGTTTACATCATCTGGATCAGACGGCTGCCTGATGGACCTTTTTTCGCTCCATCTCTCCTAGCAGGTAATCACAAAATTGGTCGATGCCGTCGCCATTGGTACTGGATACGGTAAGGACATCCAAGTCCTTGTTAACTTCTAGGGCATCCTTAGTTACCGCTTCCAGAGAAAATGGCAAATAGGGCAACAGGTCAATTTTGGAGACCAGCATTAGATCACTGGTAAGGAACATCTTGGGGTACTTCTTTGGCTTGTCATCTCCTTCAGTGGTAGCAATGAGGGTAACGCGAATGTCTTCCCCCAAGTCGAAAGAGGCTGGGCAAACCAGGTTACCTACATTTTCGATAAACAGGAGGTCAATCTCTTCGAGGTTCAATTGATCCAATGCTTGCATGATCATCTGGGCTTCCAGGTGGCAAATTCCACCGGTTACGATCTGCAAGGCCGTGACACCATGCGCACGGATGCGCTCAGAGTCACGTTCTGTTTCCAAATCTCCGCCCAAGACAGCCATGTTAAGTTTATCGCGCAGGCGTTTGGCCACTTCTTCCAGGAGGGCCGTCTTTCCACTCCCGGCAGAGGAGGTCATATTTACCAGGAAAATATTGTGCTCATCCATTTTACGACGGATGGTATCGGCAACGTAGTCATTGGCCTTCAGCAGGTTCACAGACATATCGTGCACCTGGAAGGTTCCCCTGGCAGCTTTGTTGGTTCGGCTCATAGCTAAATGGTTATTAGGTATTAGGTATTAGGTGTTGGGTATTAGGTTTTAGGTTGTGGGTTTTCAGTAAGGTGGGCATATGCCAAATAACTGTAAACTGTTGAGCGAAGCGAAATCCCGCGCAGCGGGAAAAACTGTCTACTACGCTTTACTCATCGTCCAGCATCACTTGATGAATGGTAAGTTCATCCCCTTGTTTGATGTTGTTAGTAGGGTTGTGGCAATTGGGACAAATAAATTTTTGTTTTTGCACCTGAAAATGAGTTCCACACAGGTGACACTCTACCTCCACTGGCACACTCTCAATTTCCAGGCTCACTCCTTTAAAAGGAGAATTCTCCGTCACGACCTCAAAGGCATTTTCCAGCAAAACGGGTTCTACGCCGGACAAAACACCCACTTTCAATCGAATGCCACGCAACCGATCGAGTTCATCTGGAGAAAGCTCCTGCTGAACAGATCGAATAATGGTTCTTGTGAGAGATATTTCGTGCATGAGAGGAGGAGAATTAGGTTACAGGTAATAGCTGTTAGGTTTAAGGCATTGGCATTACAGCTCTTGCGGACTGTGTACCCCTTGATATGTTTGGATGACTTGGTCAACTTTTTCCAAGTGATCTTGCGCCTGAATACGAAGCTCCTCAACCGGGGAAAGGTTAATGGCTTCATGTGCCAACTGCTTCATTTCGCGTAGTTGGGCAGAAACTGCCAATGGATCCTGGTTATCCCTTGGAATATTCCATAGGGCTTCCAATAAATTCAGCAGACTGAGACAACGCTCATGTGGGAACTTTTCTGGGGTACGTACTTCAAGGGCAGCCCTCAAAAAATGCGCAGCCCGCTGGTAGTTGTTTCCCTGAAATGCGGTAGGGAACTTCATAAATGCCGCTCCGTAGTTATGGCAAACCCATGCAAACTGGACCGGATATGTTTCCTGGGTAAAAAACTTCAATGCCTCATCGAAGGATGACACTGCAAGTCCAGCCAGCATCGCTTTTTTCCCTTGAGGAGCCGGCATTTCGGTATAAATTAATGCCAGTTGATGGTGAATCTCAGCGAAAGGATAGGGGGCCATTTCACGAGAAATAAGCTTTAATGCAGCTTGGTATGCTTCAATCGCGGGTTTATAAAATTGCGTCTGACCATTGGAGGCCCATTGATGCAATAAATCCGCTTTTCGGGTAAAAGCCTGGAGCTGCAATTCAAGGATTTCTTCTTCCCCCAATATGCTGATAGCTCTGTTGATATAGCCCAAAGATTCGGCAAAGCTCTTTTCAAAGGCCGCAACCTGGCTGGCATCCAATAGATCAAGTGACAATTGGACGGACATCCCATGTGTTTCATGCCAGGAAAGCACTTCCCACAATTGTTCTTTTATGTTAAGCCGATCCTCTTCAGGCAAATTAACCGAAAGGCGATTCATGTTATTTCGCACTTGCAAAGCCCGCAAAGAAAAGGAGGCAGAATCGCTTAAATTATTTTCTCGTATAGTAGTTTCCAGCAGTCGGTCTGCCTGTTGGAATTTTTGGGAATCCATCAGGTACACTGCGTGGTGCCTTACGCTAAGGGCTCGCTGGTCAGGGTTAACTGCTAGCAGGGAAGCCCTTTTATACCACTCTTCCACCTCTCCGGGCAGTACTTCACGGTCTAACCTTCCATAATGTCTTAAAATCGCCTGGTTATGATGCCAACGGTAGGTTTCTTGTTCATCATTCAGGTCCATCGGCTGGACTGCTCCGGAAAATGGGCCAAGATCAATTTCTTCTTGGTTCATGAGCTTCCAGACCATTTGAATGTCAAATTGGTCCTCTTCCAGGAGGTCATATGCTCGAACCCAATCCCCCCACAGCAGGCAAAGGCAGCCAATGAGGTAATTTTCATTAAAAGCAAAAGGTTCTTTTATGAGGTAAGGAGGACGGCTTTCCACCCAATCAGGGGAAAGGTACAGCCCATCATGTTCCACAACAATTCCTTGCCATGGCCCCTCCGGGAGTTCCGGCTGAATGTTAACTGCATCGGCAAGGCCAGGAACAGATTGGATGATTTGTATGAGAGTAGATGTGAGGTGATCAGCGCGACATACGATTATCATGCGAGAAAAGGAATTTTTAGGATGTTAAATTTTGAATCCCATTTATAGGTCAATGGGCGATTGTCGGGGGGTAGTTCATTGTCCAGCAGGAGATCGTGTATTGCAATGGTGCGATCTCCTTTCGCATTTCGTAGTTTGAGTAAATATTGGCTGACGGTAGAAAACTTATTCATCATGTGGTCTTCCGTCATCGGGCCAATCCACAAGACACCGCTGCCTTTATTAAAATTGACCAGTACTGCGTAAGCATCAGGAAAATGCTCCGCGACAAGTTCATGGGACATCCACAGGTGTTGTCCCCTCAGGCGAAGTCGGGGTTCGGACATACTTCCTGTATGATCTTTTCCGCTACTTTTACTCCTGCTTCAGTCACCTCTTCTGACATACCAATTTCCAAACGGGTATCATCTACTGCTATCAGAAAAACAGTAATATCCTCAGGAAAAGAATCTCCCATCATCTTTTTGGCATAAGATAATGCTTGATCCCATTTGAGGCTATGCAAAAAGACCAACGGATCATCTTGAATAGATCCTTGAATAGCTGAAGCAGGTAACTTAAACAAGGTTCCCGGCTTTTCACCAGAATTGATCACGGCATCCACAATGATGAACCGCTCGTGACCACGCAATTTAAAGAGCAGCTCAAAAGCTGAGCTGCCCATATCAAAAAATGTTACATTTTCCTGCGTACCGAGCTGTTCCTGTAGCTTTTCGATCACGAAAATACCCACAGCATCATCACTGCGTACAGGGTTACCAAATCCTAAAACTGCTGTTTTCTTCATCAAGAGACTTTGAATTGAGCAAGTTTTTTACCGGTTTTGGCATCATGTGCGTGTACGGTACATACCATGCAGGAGTCGAATGAACGAGCTACCATGCCTACTTCTACTGGATCATGTTCGTCCTCAATTTCAGTGCCTTCCAAGGCAGCTTCAATTGGGCCAGGGTTACCCTCTGCGTCATTAGGACCAATGTTCCAGGTAGTTGGGGCAACTACTTGGTAGTTCTTGATCCGGCCATTCTCTATTTCAATCCAGTGTGCCAATGCACCACGTGCTGCTTCAGTAGCACCAAATCCTTTTCCGTCTTTCTCTTCGGGTTTGATGTAGAACTCGCCTCCAAGCTCAATCTGATCCAGCCACTCACGACAAAGCTTATAGTAAGACGCAGCCTCATGACATCTTGCTAAAACACGGACCAACAAGTTGGGGCCTTTTTCCTCAATAATATTCTTGAAGAGGTTATTCTGAAGTTGATGAGCCTTGTTAGCAGGATTACCGGTCATAACGGTACGGGCTAATGGGCCTACTTCAGCTGCTCCCCCCATATACCGAGGAGCTTTTGACCAGCTGTATTTGCCGCCAAAATCAACATTATCCAGAATATCAGATGGTACAGGGGTAGGAATAGGCTCATCCCAAGGGTGGGCTGCAGGATGATCTTGGTACCAACTGTGCTGGACATGCTCTAACACTTGTTTGTGGTCAAATGCATGGTATTTTCCACCATCATAGAACCCACTAGGGGCAATGAGCGCATCATTACGGCCCTCTACAGTAGGTTTATTGTACATGTCCTTATGCAAATAAGTACCGAAGGCCAGGAACTTACCTACCCCTTGTCCAAAGGTATCGAGCCCAAACTCAAGTCCTGCACGAATTAACAGGCCCAGGTCGCTGTTGCGCTGAGACTCATTTTCATCTACCCAGGCCATTAACTGATCCCAGGTTTCAATCTCGAGATACTTATCTACTTCGCATCCGAGCCATTGGGTTTCCAGCCAATTGGTACGGTATTCATTTAAGATGGCGATAGAGCGAGTAATGTCAGTGAGCGTAGGTGCACACATTACCCCACCAGGTACCATGTAGCTTGAGTGTGGCCATTGACCACCAAACAACGCATATATCTCAACTGGTTTGGCACTAATGGCCAGTCCAGGCTCAAAGGAAGTTCCTACATAGGCCGCAAAGCGACGAGCTACTTCATCGTAAAGTGGCTTATTGGCAAACTTCTTGTTCACCATATCAGTCGCAAAAATTGCATAGAACCAACGGGGAATACTTTGAATGGTTTCACTACACTGCCCGATTGCCCTTAGGAGAAGTGCATTGGGAGGAAGGGTTGTTCCCCAGGCGGTATCCAGGGCAGAGGAAGCACAGTAAAGGTGAGATCCACCGCAGATACCACAGATTCGAGGGGTCACGATCAAGCCAGACTGTGGGTCTTTGCCGTACATGATTTCCTCAAACCCCCTAAACATGGAGGCCATGGTGTATGCTTTGGTCACTCGCCCGTTGGCAATTTCTACCCGTACGTCCAGGTCACCTTCGACTCGTCCAACCGGAGAGATATTGAGAGCTTTTGTAGCCATTGTTATTGCTTAAATTAATTGTGGTAGGATTTATTTCTTGGGTACATAATCGGTGGCTGCAGTAGCTGCTGGTGTTATCTTTCCAATTCCAGCCTTGAAGTAATAGACTAGCTTACTTTCACCGGTTGGTGTTTCTTTTGGAAAAATACCCAAATACTTCTGGGTCTTTAAGAAAGTACCGGGAG
>JBCDIQ010000152.1:0-12599 GCA_039024295.1 Bacteroidota bacterium
GTTGCCAGGTTATCCAGGACATGAATATTAGCCGTCAATTCTCCTACATCGTAAGCAAAATTTTTGCGGAGAAGCTTGAGCAAAAACGTGGGGGTAGCGGTGTTCCACCAGTAATTGGCAAATCGTTGGGAGGAAAAAAAGTTGAGAATGGAAAAAGGATTGTAAACGGGTTGTCCAACATTCCATTGATAGCCGTTGTACCACTTTCTAATTTGTTGAGTCAGTTCCTCTTCTGTCATGTGGTATCGCTGAGCAACTTGAATGAATGCTTCAGAAAAATACCTTTCAAGTTCATCTTGTGTATACCCAGCGATCGTAGCATATTCATAATGAAGGGTAATATCCTGAAGGTTATTAAGGTCGGAGAAAAGAGAAACTTTACTAAACCGTGATACACCGGTAACCAGGAAAAATCGCAAATAGGCATCAGAAGATTTGATGACAGAGAAAAAATTCCGAATGATTTCGCGATTAACCTCAGCTTTGACAGGATCGTCAATGTACTCCACGAGCGGCTTATCGTACTCATCCACCAGAATCACCACGCCCTGTTCATGCCCTAAAGTATGAATCAGTTCCTTGAATTGCTGTTTTAGGGTAGGTGCAGTAAGTGTTAGGCCATACTTCTTGGCTTGCTGTTTTAACTCAATTGAAAGTGCTTGTTCCAACCCAACCCCTTGGTAGTCCAGAGATTCAAAATGAAAATGTAGTACTGGATGAGGATCGAATGAAAAATCGGATGAACCAATCCAAAGGCCTTCGCATAAATCTTTTCGACCTTGAAATATGTACTTAAGGGTGGAAAGCAGAAGGGACTTTCCAAATCGTCTAGGCCGCGACAAAAAATAATATGCTCCATTTTGGATGAGAGAATGGATCAACTCTGTTTTATCTACGTAGAGGTAATCACCAGATCGCATTTTTTCAAAATCCTGAATACCAATTGGATACCTCTTCATGGTTCTAATATACAGATTAATCTGTTGGGTACTACAGGAAGAAGAAAGGGATTTTTACTTACGCAGGCACTGACCTTGCTTTCTCTTCGTCCATTTCTACCTTTTTCTTGAAAGGGCGAATGATGAGGCGGAATCCTTTGTCATAGGTGAAGTAGCTCCACACCCAGTTGGTGAAAACCACTACCTTATTTCTGAAGCCAATGAGGAATAATAGGTGAACAAACATCCATCCCATCCAGGCGATAAATCCTTTCATATGGATTTTCCCGACATCCAGGACGGCCTTATTCCGCCCAATGGTGGCCATAGAACCCTTGTCGAAATACTCAAAGGGACGAAGAGGCGCACCTTTTACAATGTTTTTGAGGTTATGAGCAAGGTTGTTTCCTTGCTGAATGGCACCTTGTGCGACTTGCGGGTGGCCTTTTGGATAAGCTTCTTCAGATTTCATCAGGGCGAGGTCTCCAATGGCAAAGATATGGTCTTGCCCCTCCACTTGATTGTAGGCATCTACTTTCAAGCGGCCTCGCTCTATACTCTCCGGTTCAAGTCCATCAATCATGTTACCCGTGATACCGGCTGACCAGATCACCGTCTCTGCGGGCATGTAGAAGCCTTCCTTGCTGGTAGTAACCAAGTGGCCATCATATCCTTTGACAAAGGTCTCAAGGCTCACGTGTACTCCCATTTTTTCCAGGGCATCCAGGGAGTTCTCGGAAGACTTCTCCGACATACCTGCCAGCAACCTCGGACCTGCTTCTATGAGGTAAATGTGCATGAGGTCCAGGTCCAACTCCGGGTAGTCTTTAGGAAGAATGTGATGCTTGAGTTCAGAAAGCGCACCGGCAGTTTCAACCCCTGTTGGGCCGCCACCTACCACCACGAAGTTGAGCAGGGCATCTTTTAGTTCCCTGTCCTTTTCATAATTGGCCCGTTCAAAGTTTTGCAGGATCAGGCTACGCAGATCGAGTGCTTCAGGAACCGATTTCATTCCCAGTGCATTGGAGGCTATTTCTTCGTTTCCGAAAAAGTTGGTTTTACTGCCCATGGCGAGCACCAAGTAGTCATAGCTGAGTTCCCCCAAATTTGTGGAAATTTCTTTTTTCTCAGCATCCACCTTCCATACTTCTGCCATGCGGAAGTAGAAGTTTTTTTGGTCTTCAAACAACTTTCTGATGGGAAATGCAATCGAATCCGGCTCCAGGCCCCCCGTTGCCACCTGATACAGCAATGGCTGGAAGCAGTGGTAATTATTTTTGTCCAGCATCACTACCTGAAAGGGAGCGTCTTTCAAATCTTGTCCAAGGGAAATTCCCCCAAACCCTCCTCCAATGATGACCACACGTGGGTGTTCGCTTTCTGGAATATTGATCTGCATAAATGAGTTGTGATAATGATAGGTATATGTGAGTTTTTACGCAGGGTGTTGAAAGGAGTTAATTGAAAAGAAATATATTCCGTATTTTCGACCCCGCTAACGCGTAGATGTAAGCAGCCAAAATGATTGTAAAACCATATAGGAAGCAAAAAGTTAGACTTACATCAGCAACCACAAGCCACACACACTATGAGCGTTACTTTTCATTCTCTTAAAATTCGGCAAATCATAGACCGTACGCCTGATGCCTACACCCTGGAATTTGAGGCACCCCAAGAGGGGACCTTTTCCTATTTACCGGGGCAATACCTGACCTTAAAAGTGCCTTACGAAGGTGAGCAACTCCGTCGATCCTTTTCCTTGTCCAGCTCTCCGGTGGCTGATCCACTTTTAAGCGTAACCATTAAGCGCGTGGAAGGGGGAAGGGTTTCCAATTATTTACGTGACCATTATAAAGCGGGTGATGAGATTGAGGTGCTACCTCCAATGGGGAATTTTGTGGTTAAGGTAGACCCGGCTTATCCACGGCACTATGTGCTCATAGGAGCAGGAAGTGGCATCACACCTTTGATGTCGATTTTGAAAACGGTGCTTCAGGAGGAAGAGGAGAGTAAGGTGAGTTTGTGGTATTGCAACCGGGATGAAGATCACGTGATTTTTGCGGATCAGCTAGAGCAATTGGGAGGTGAATACGGAGATCGTTTGGAGGTATACCATACCCTTTCTCGTCCCTCTGATGCCTGGAATGGTCCCAAGGGAAGGTTGAACAAAGAGCGCATCTATGAACTACTTTCAGGCTTATTCATGACGAGTGAATTGCCAAAGGTGTATTATATGTGTGGCCCTAATGGCCTGATGGAGGCATCTCAGGCAGCATTGACCCAGCATGCAGTTGATCCCCGCCATGTTCACAGAGAGCTGTACACGGCGCCAGTGCCAACGGAGGCGCAGGTGGCCGAAGCATATGCTGATTCAGAGAATGGAGCTTCCAACGACATTGCGGGGTATGAATTGGTAACCCAGGAGGTAACCATTTCCCAGAATGGCACTACCCTGAACTTGCAGGTCAGCCCAGATCAGTACATCCTGGATGCAGCCATTGAAGCCAAAATGGATCCTCCTTATGCCTGTCAGTCAGGTATTTGTACTACTTGCCGGGCAAAACTCATCTCTGGTGTTGTCTCCATGGATGAGGCTGAAGGACTCAGTGAAGATGAACTCAAAGAAGGCTTCATCCTCACGTGTCAGTCACATCCTCTGACGAAGGATGTGGAGGTGGAATTTGGGTGATTGGGGTTAATTTCCTTGTATCAACACTCGATTAGGGAAATAAATATCAAAAAAATCGATATTTTTAGTCAGTAAGGCATAGTAAACTATGCAGGACTATATAAAATATATTGAAGTAAATCCAGAAGTTATGCTTGGAAAGCCCGTGATTAAAGGAACCCGGCTGACAGTAGCACTCATCTTGGAAGACCTTTCCGTAGGTAAGACGATACCAGATTTACTGAATGCGTACCCAAGATTGACACAAGAAGCAGTTTGGGCGGCTTTGGCCTTTGCCGCTAAACCATAAGCGGTATTCTCCAAAATACCGCTTATGATTATCGAATCACTCCCCCAAATTCATAATCCTGGTCGAAACAGGAGGAACCTTCAGGGTTTCTCCCAGCTCAACCGTTTCCTTCCAGAGGACATCGGTTCCCGTTTTGGCTCCCTGGATGGCTTCCTGGTAATGTGAAAGGGGAACATCTACTTCCTCTTTATTCTTGTTCATGACCACCAATATGCGGGAGGTTTCTGTATACCGCAGGTAAACATACACCCCTTTGACAGGAGCGAAATGCAGGGTCTTACCTTCATAGATGGCGGGTTCTGTTTTGCGCCAGTTCAACAACGCTTTTACATATGCCTGCATGTCTTTTTGCTGTTGAGAAAGAGCTTTTCCTGTAAAGGCATTTTGGGTATCGCCTGGCCATCCTCCTGGAAAATCGGTGCGAATAAGGCCATGATCCCCAGGCTTGGCGCTGTTACCCATCAGTACTTCTGTGCCATAGTACACCTGTGGGATCCCCCGAACGGTCAGGAGGTATGCCATGGCCATTTTTGCCAGGGCAGGATCATCTTTTACCTGGGTAAAAATGCGGTCCATGTCGTGGTTGTCCGCAAAGGTGAGGAGATCGTTTGGATTGGTGTAGATAAAATCGTTTGCCAGGGCTTCGTAGAGTTTAATCAGGCCACTGTTCCAGTTCTCTGGTTCTACTAATGCTTTGCTTAGGGTCCCCTGCATTGGAAAATCCATGGGGCTTTTCAGGCAAGAGGTGTATCCATCGGGATTATCATGGCCCTGCTGCCAGTAGGCCACAATGACCGGGTTGTAGCTCCATTCCTCTCCTGTGATGCTGAAATTGGGATATTCCTGCATAATCCTACAGGTCCAGTTGGAGAGGAAGTACTTGTCGGGATAAGGATAAGTATCCTGGCGAATGCCCGCCAGCCCTAGCATTTCAATCCACCAAATACTGTTTTGGATCAGGTAGGTGGCCATGAAAGGATTTCGCTGGTTGAGGTCTGGCATCTGGGGCACAAACCATCCGCCTGTCATGCGCTGCTTGTCGACTTCAGCCGCATAAAGATCCTGGTTAACGGTACGCTTGTGATTGGTTACCTGAATTTTCTCCTGGTAATTCAGCCAATCTTCGAAGGGCAGGTCTTCCATCCACCAGTGTTTGGAACCACAATGGTTCACCACCCCATCCATGATGAGTTTGATGCCTTTTGCGCGACCTTTTTCTGCCAGTTCCTGGTATTCTTCCAGGGTGCCATAACGAGGATCGACTTTGTAGTAATCGGTGATTGCGTAGCCGTGATAAGAGGACTTGGGCATGTCATTTTCCAGCATAGGATTGGGCCAAATGGTCGTAAATCCCATGTCAGCGATGTAATCAAGGTGGTTGATGATACCTCGAAGGTCTCCCCCGTGGCGGGCATAGTCTTCCGACCGGTCGGTGCCCTTCTCACGAAGTCCTTCCACCGAATCGTTTGTGGTATCGCCATTGGCAAATCGGTCTGGGGTGATGAGGTACATCACATCTTTGGCCTGAAAGCCTTCTACTTGGGCAAATTCAGGTGACCGTTGAGAAATGGGGTAGGCATGTGTTGCCACGGTTTTTCCATTCTCTGAGAATTTAATCTTTATGCTTCCCGGTTTGGCCTCTGGGGTAATTTTGAGGTCGAGAAACAGGTAATTGGGACTGGTGGCAGTGTGGGTTTGAAGCAGGGTAACGCCTTTCGCTTTGACAGAAGGCTGCCATTTGCCGGCACCTTCAGCATGTACGAGGAGTTGTACAGTGTCATTCTGCATCCCAATCCACCAATTGGGCGGTTCTACGCGGATTTCCTGGGCGTGGAGGGAGAAAATGGATACGATAAGGAATAGGGTTGTTGTAATTCGTTGCATGTGGAGGCAGGTTTTTAGGTGTGAGGGGCTAGCTATTGGGCTTTAGGGTTTTGTTGGTAATCGATTGTGGGAAATTACTACATATTTTGGACTGAACCTTGACAGGGTTTTCCAATTTGGTCGCCGTTCAGATAACCGCGGTACGGGGGGAGAGGTACTAGGCCTTAGCTTTCAGGGAATAGGTGGTGGAACTGTGCAAATGGATTGTACCTCCGGTCTCTGACCGGAGTGGTGGGCCGTTCGGAAAACGGCGGTACAAGGTTAAGCTTGCCTGCTGACTGGGCATTTCCTACTTTTGATCCTATGAATGACATTATGGCTCCCATACATGCAACAACCGTTGTAGGCATTATCCATAACGGACAAGTGGTACTCGGTTCCGACGGTCAGGCGACCGTTGGCAATACCGTGATGAAAGGCAACGTGCGGAAAGTCCGTAAGCTGGACAACGGCAAAATACTGGCAGGATTTGCAGGTTCCACTTCGGATGCATTTACTTTATTAGAACGCTTTGAAGAGAAGCTAAATATGTACCGCAGTAGCCTGAGACGGGCGGCTATTGCATTGGCGCAAGACTGGCGTACCGATCGTTACCTTCGCCGCTTGGAAGCTATGATCATTGTAATGGACAAAGATGAGGGGCTCATCATTACCGGAACAGGAGATGTGCTTGCCCCAGAGGACAACATTTTCACCATTGGGTCAGGTTCCATGTATGCAAAATCTGCTGCCATGGCTTTGAAACGCCATGCACCACACATGAGCGCAAAGGAAATGGTACAAGAAGCCCTCACAGTAGCTGCAGACATCTGTATCTACACCAATCACAACTTCGAAATCCTGGAAATGGAATAGGGGAATCCTTTATCAGAACTCCCCCAATTTTCATGTTTATTCGAACGCAATTCTTGCGATGCTGAAATGGCCTTTTACCTTATTTTTGATCGCTGAGTTGATCACCATTTGGGACAGGCTTGTACTGCTGTTCATGGTTTTGGTGTAAATATATTCCCAGAAATTGTATTGCCTTACCAGATACAACGTCTTTTGGTTTGGCCTTATGAAAACGCTCTGAGGATTAATGAATTCAGCTTCTTTTTCCTCAAGATTAGGCTTCAATAATACTTTTCGGCTTTTTGTTCCAGTGTTTATATCCAATTGAACCAATACAAGTTGGGCAGAGGTATCCGTTCTGAGGGGTGCTAACCGCTCGCCAGGCTTCCGGAGGTCATTTTTTGAGTTATCGCTGAATAGCAGTCGTAGGTTGTTGTCATTCAGTACTGGAATAAAGGAAGCATACCTTTCCCCTTCTTGTGGGTGCTGGTACTTTTTGATCATGGTGGACCATTTTATGGAGCCATCCTTTGCAAAGCGAGTAACCACAATATCCTTGAATTCATCTCCATATATTCGATGTTCTTCTGCACACATTAAGGCCTCTCCGTTAGGTAGGCTAATGACCTTTTGCGTCTTGTAGTGGGTGCTAAGCAAGGGAAAGAACTTCCCCTTCTTATATTTCGGCTCCTGTTTTTTCCGCTGGTCAGCAAGCATGTCCTCGAAAATAAATTCCCCTTTGTATTTGGAAGACTTCTGGGTCAGGACCTTATCCGATTTGGTGTCAATAAGGGCATAGAATGCACCTCGCATTCCTTCCAGCAGTTTTTCCTCGTACATACCTGCCAGGGATATTTTTCCAGAAGATTCATGGTAGCCAATGGCAGGATACCTGACAAGTACCTCTTCATCGTTCACGGTGTACGTTTTTTCAACTCCCCCTTTGTCGAAACATGTAATGACATACTCGTAGTTGGGCTTTCCTCCTTTATCTTCGTTTCTCCCCTTCCGATATAATTTCCCAAAAAGAATCACCATACCACTATTAGAGACCTGAACATCCTCAAAAACGAAGTTTTGATATTTATACGGAAGCTTGACAGTTTGTTGGTGAAGTATGGTGAACTCTTCATTAAATACTGTGTAGAATAGTTGCGCCTCTTTATCCTCACCTGAAAAGGGATGGTAAAGCAATAGCCTATTCTTGTCCTTTGAGTAGGTGTAATTTGAAGGCCCACTGGTAATTTCCTGACCTTTAAACTCCCCAATTTTCTTGGGACTGTCCGTAATTTCCAGAGAGCTCGTGTGAATGTCTTCGATATAAAACACCTTTTGATCAGCTCGCCCCATATTTGTGCTGGAAAAAACCTTCATCTCCGTTCCTTTTCGAGCGATGAACTCGAACTTTCGTTCAAGTCCTTTATTCAGGGTAAATGATTTTGATTTTAACAACTCTAACTCACTCGAATAACGGTCCACGATAAAGGAAGAAGGCTTTGGTTTGAGGCGTGTTCCTCGGGTCGCATGTTCGCGTTTGAGTACATAGAACGATTTGGAGCTAAAGCCAAATGTACGAGACACATCAATCGCGGGCTCCAGTTTAATTGGCTCAGTGACAGTAGCTTTAGGTCCCTGCCCAAAAAGAAAAAAACCTGAAAGAATGGGAATTAATACGGTTAAAAGAAAGGTAGTTCGCATAAATCTATGTTTGATAGAGGTGAAAAATTAAACCCATGATGGGAGGTATTCCCTCTTGTAATAGAGGAAATGCCAGTTCCTATGGTTAAAATGAAGAAATAGGAACTCCCAGTTAGGATCAAAGAAGAAGCACTAGCTGCCGGAGCTAACCCTAACCGGTTAAAGGGAGGGTGAACGTTCGATGAAATGATTAGCTCCTTGATGATTGGTTCAGGTAGTAGTACTTGTTGGAAAACAGGTGATTCTCCGCCAATTTAAGGATGCTGTTTAAAAAACACTAGCAGAAAGGGGGAAACTTTTCCCTTTTTCACTTATAGCCTTGATACCCTAAAAGGGGGTAAATTACCTAAACGCAACACGTAAAGCCCTTTGGGTAAGTCATGAAGCGATAGCTCCATACCTGGCAGGACCTGTTCTATCACTTTCACCTTTCTGCCTGAAAGGTCAAAAATGGACAATTGTAAGGGTTCAGGGAAAGGTTGCTTCCAATCAAGGAACAGCCTGCCGTTAGTGGGATTTGGGTAGGCCCGCAAATCAATCTGTGCCAAGGGCTGCCATCGGCCAAGGAGCGGATCCCCAATGATGACCTCCTGGCAAAAGCTATCAGAACCACAATTATTAAAAACCACCAGGCATACCGTATACGTGTCAGCCACTGCAAACTGGTGAGTTGGGTTTTGCTGGTTGGAAACATTCCCATCCCCAAAGGACCAAATCCATCGGTCTCCCTGCCCCTCGTAGAGAAATTTTGCCTGAAGAGCAGAATCAGTATATGAAAATAAGGCAACAGGCAGGGTACAGCTTACCGTTACATCTTGGCAAAATGTATCCGAACCGCAACTGTTGAAGGCCACTTGACACACTCGATAGGTGCCGAAAGCAGGGTAGGTATAGCTTGCCTGTCTTCCTGTAAGGGTGTCTCCTGTGCCAGTAAACCATTTCACCGAATCTGAAAACTGACTTGCATCAGAAAAATTTACACTCAACTCATTGATTTGGCTATTGAAATTGGCCAAGGGTATCTCACATCCGCCACATATCACCTGCGTTCTTGGAGAGTACACACTTCTGGTTGCTGATAAGGTGTAAAGAGAATCCGGTGTGGAGGTAAACAAGAAACTGGTGTCAACAACTCGGGAAAAAGGGGTGAAAAGGGTGTCGCTATTGGGAAATGGGTTGCAACCAGCGTTGCCAAACCTATCAAGCTGAACAGCTAAGGACCGATCATTATTGACAATAATAGAGGAAAAGCTACCAGGACTGGTACGGATCAGGGAAAGGACCTCATCCTCATCCCCAATGTCCAGAGAAGTGAACCACATAGGATTTCCAAGGGAATCTGTCCGAAGGTAATAGGCTTCTCCATTATTTTCCGTTCCACCTGATTGGTCGAAGGTACGCCCGGCAGCTACCCAGCCACCTTCGCCGTCTGCCACCAATCTGAGAAAGGCCTTTTCAAGTCCTTTTCCACCTGTTTCGATTTCCCACTGGATATTCCCCGAGGTATCTGTTTGTGCTAAATACGCAAACTCGGCTGTCTTGTCAGGGCTAAAACTGCTACCTGCCAAGACAAATCCATTATCTGTGGGGGCAACCTGGTAGAATGCCCTGTCAGAGTCATCATTAAACTGCTTTAGGGCGAGTATACTTCCCTGCGCATTTACCCTTACCCACAGTCCTCGCAACCCTGCCGAATCTGGGTAAAACCCCACTGCCAGACAGCCATTATCAGGTGTTGGGATTACATCTGTAAACTCGCTCCGGATAAGCTGAGGGAAGTAAGAAGACCAAATCTTTTGACCAGAAGGAGAAAATTTTGCCAGCCAGGGATGCCCCTGCCCAAGAATCGAGTCACTGCGACCTGCAACTAGATAATTTCCATCGGTGGTCTCTGTAACTGAGAGCAAAATATCGTTTTTGCGTATGTCAAGACCAGTGGCCCATTTGAAGGCCTGGGTTGAATCAAACGCGATCACCAATCCATCAATTTCATTCCCACTACCAGTACCCTTGATGATGCCAGCTCCTACAAAGTCGCCATTGCTAGCTTGGATAAGGTCAAGCACATAGGTATTGGTGCCAAGAGAGAAGGTCTGACCTTGTTGAAACTGACCATTTTGGTCAGATATACATAGCAATACATCGCCCCCAAAGTCTGCATTGATTGGGTGAGCACCTGATATTAACAGGTTGCTGTCCTTCAATTGAACGACACTTCCCAGTCGCTCAGTGAAATAGGAAGTCTGGAAAAATGGTTGAGCACTCATCCGGGAAGTGAACACGAATGAGAGCGCAACCAGTAAGAAAATCGATCGAAAGAAAGGCTGTCGTTTCATGGAAAAGGAGTTGGATATATGACCAGATAAACATACAGCCTTTTGTGGTTAGTCTTGCGGGATTGTGTGTGGACGGGCAGTTGACAGGTGTAATTGGATACGATCTCTATATCCTTGAACCAAATTTGCCACACGCTTCACATCTGGGTCTACTAGGGTGATTGCTTCCGGTTGGCTGGGGTATTGCGTACTGACTTCCCGCAGAGCTTGGTCCAGGAGGGTATATGCCTGCTGATGCTTTCTCTGTTGTAACAAGGTGGGTAATTGATTCAATGCAGTTGCCAGCCGAGCGATTAGGTAGTTTTTGGCCAAATCGGCATCTAACGGCTGAAACGTGCCTGCCTTTAGAACTGTTCGGGCTGACCGCGTTACCTGTTGATTTTTGCGAATGTCTTCATAGGTAAGCGAGGCTTCTATGGGTTGTTTGTCTGCACCAGGTGCCATACGGACATCTAACAGAACAACCTGGGTAAGGCCCGCATTGATGTTGTTCAAGGGGATTGTTATCCGATTTTGGGAATACGTTGGCTGGTACCCGTAGAAGTGCTCTACCAGAAGGCCAGGGGGCAGTGAAAGGGTTAAATTGACAGAATGCCCAATAGGGGCCAGCAAGCTCTGCACTTCCTGCTGAAATACTTTTTGAATGTCACTTGCCTGATTGATGAAGTGGAAGCTGCTTTGGCTATTGCTGGAAAGGTTTCTTGCAAGGTCGTGATTCAGGTCTGCTCCGACCCCAACCATGGTGATGTCTGTTTTGAGTTCCTTTCGATAGAGATAAGACTGTTGGACAATAACTGATGGGTCCACAACGCCTGTATTGGTAATCGCATCGGTCAGAATTAGCAGTCGATTTCCACCCCCAGATAAATAATGGGTAGTCAGCTCCTGATACCCTTTCATGATGGCACTGTGGAGGTCAGTAGAACCTCTTGGGTGTAGCCCATGTATCAGTGGGTAGATTCTTTCTTTCTCCCTGACCATTTGAGAGGGAAACACTACATTGGTTATGTGGTCAAAATAAATCAGGCTGAAACGATCAAACGGGCGAAGGTTGTACACCAGGGTTTTTAAGGCCTGTCGTGTATGCTCGATTTTCTGACCTGACATGGAACCTGACCTGTCCACTACCACAACCAGGTTGACAGGAGGTGCTTGCTGAGATTCATCAAAAAATCCTGAGGCAATCCCAACCTGTACCACCTTTCTTCCAGGGACATTGGTATTTCCCCATTTTACATCTACCCCAATACCTTCTTTGGTGTCTGGGATCGGAATGTTATGGCGGTGGTAATTGATCAATTCTTCGACGACTACTTCCGGTGCCGTTAGCTGACTTCCGTTGGTGAGCTTTTGTTCTGCCCTGGCCATAGTACCGGTAGAGTACCCCATCTGAGCATAGGCCTGGCTGATGAATAGAAGAAAGCCTGGGAAATAGAATAAGATTTTTCTTAGATGGTAAAATTGCATGAGAACCAAAATTAAAGTGAGGAAGGCCGATTTTTTCGCCTTTCCCCGAAGGTGGGGGCCTCTGAAACTTTTACCGGAAAAAATGCGCGTAAAATGGAGGTAAAACGTTTTTCCATTGTTTTTCCGGGAATTTTCCCTTCCAAAAACGCATATTGACCTTATGACTCCGGCAGAGCGCCAAAGTTTTCAGCAGTTGTGCAAAGCCGTCCTGGCCACGTACCGGGAAGCCCACTCGGCTGCTCCGGAAAAACTTGCTGCATTTCGAAAACAGGACATCACCAATTTCCAGGAGCACCTGGAGCAGTTAACAGGTGGTCGAATCAGTGAAAAGTCTTTTTACACGTATTTCAAGAAAAAAGACCATGGAAAGCTGCCACGAATAGATGTATTGAACCTGCTGAGTCAATATGTTGGAAAACCTGATTGGCGGGCGTTTGAGCCACAGGTTAGTACTGCTGAAAAAC
>JBCDIQ010000153.1:0-12514 GCA_039024295.1 Bacteroidota bacterium
CATGTGATGGAACAATCGTTTTTTGAACTAAATTGCGTCTGCAAAAACATCCTCAAAAAAAATCATTGGAGATTTCCTATTTTATGTTATTATTACACCTTCCTTCACCACTAGTGTAATTCCATCTGACTACGCGTCTTAACGATAAAAGTAACAGGGGATAGCTTGTCTGTGCGGAAGAGAGTGCGCAAAAAAAGTGAGCTTTTTTCTGTTCGGTCGACTAACTTGTGTAAACATATTTTTTCTTTCAGGCTTCTTCATATACATTCAGTGCTTTCAAATTCCGTTTCATTATGAAAACCCTCTTAACTACCCTCGCTTTCTTCTGTATGTGCGCCTTGGCTATCCCCTCGCTCCATGCACAAAGTGACCAGTCAGAAGCGACAATGGGTATAGCTCCTCAGGTGACCCAGACCGATGGAGCTGCGGTTCCTGCTACAGAATCTATCAAGCAGACTTCTACCGCTGAAGTTACCAGTCGTCTTTCTGGCCGTGTAGATTACAGTTCTCTGGTACAAAACCTGATCAGTGCTATTCAGGACCAGCAAGAAATCATCAATCAACACAAAGT
Organism: Bacteroidota bacterium; assembly: GCA_039024295.1. Taxonomy (GTDB): domain Bacteria; phylum Bacteroidota; class Bacteroidia; order J057; family J057; genus JBCDIQ01. The sequence continues at coordinate 572 of JBCDIQ010000153.1, forward strand.
AGTTGAAGCTGCTTATCAGGAAGAGATTGATCAGCTAAAAGAAGACAATCGTGCGCTTCTGTTTCAGTTGGAAAAGCTCGAGTATGAACTCGAAGCAACCTCCGCTCTTCTAGAACATGTCAAAAAAGGAAAATAGCAAAAACGTTTTTTGCTTCTCCACTATAACATAGCCTTGCAAGATTGCAGGGCTTTTTTGTTGTACAAACATGGCTACACCTTCGATTCCTCCCAAACTCACCCACCTGTTTGAAAAGGTATTCGGTGGCCTGCCAACGGATTGTGTTGCTGTAAGTCCTGCTGCCTCGCCCCGCCGATACTTCCGATTAAGCAATGAAACCTACACTGCCATCGGAACCTTACATGAGGATGTCCTGGAAAATAAGACTTTCACAACCTTCGCACGACACTTTAGAAGTTTGAATTTATCTGTGCCCGAAGTGTTTGCTGTAGATGAAGAGGGCAAAGCATACCTACAGGAGGACCTGGGAGATGCATCTTTATTGGACGTATGGCAGGGAAGGGCTGGCCATTCGAAAGCCGAAGCGATTTCCTTTTACGCCATGAGCCTGGAGGCACTTGCACGAATCCAGGTCCTGGGAATTGATGGCTTGAACCGGCAGGCAGTTATCGGAAGACCAACCTTTGATCGCAGGGCGATGTACTGGGACCTCTGCTATTTTAAGTACAACTACCTAAAGCTGGTCCACGCACCGTTTGATGAACAAAAGCTAGAAGAAGACTTTGATACATTGTTGGATTTGCTCGCTACTGCTCGTACAGATTTTTTTATGCACCGTGATTTTCAGGCGCGTAACATCATGGTTACAGCCCATGGCCCTGTTATCATTGACTTTCAAGGGGGAAAACCGGGGCCTTTAGCATACGATGTGGCTACCCTGCTATACCATGCACGGGCTGGATTGTCAGAGGAGGTACGTGAAGAATTACTGATACACTACCAGGAAGCTATTCAAGAGGTACTTGGGGAAGTTCCCGATAACTTTGTTAAGGAGTATGAAGGCTTTGCCCTTTTGCGGGCACTTCAGGTATTAGGGGCATATGGTTACCGTGGTATATTTGAAGGAAAGGAACTCTTTAAAGCAAATATCCCCAAAGCACTTCTGCAGGTTCAGGCTTTGATTGAAGGCCCGCTGCATTTTTTACCTTTGCCTGAGTTACGACGAATATTCACCTATTTGATTGCCTGATCTATGTCAAATTCCCTTACGGTTCACATCCGAAGTTTTGCCTACAAAAATGGGGTTCCCGACGCGCCTCATACCCACGGGGAAGGGTATGTATTTGATTGCCGTGCGATTCATAATCCTGGTCGGTATGCGGAGTATATCCACCTAACAGGTCGTGATGAACCCGTAAAAACCTTCCTGAAAGAAAGGGGGGAGGCAGCGGAGTTTTTGCAACAGGTGTACGCGCTGGTCGATTTCTCGGTAGTGACTTATTTGAGAAGAGGATTTGATCACCTTTCGGTCAATTTTGGTTGTACCGGAGGTCAGCATCGATCGGTGTATTGTGCAGATCAACTGGCAGCTCATTTGAAAGATAAATTCCAACTGAACGTCGAACTGATCCATGCGGAGCAAGAACGAAAGGGCTGGAAAAATTAGTGCTTCCAGGTATTGGGCAATCCTTTAGGCAGTAGTTATCACAGAAACGGAAGGGAAAAACTCTCTAAAGCCTGTCTCGCACTGAAAAAAGTTGACGTTTTTTAACTTAATTAAAAGATGTCAAGATCAAAAAAATCAAGTTTTTCGAAAAATTCTTCTCGTACGATTCGTACATTTAGTGATACATTTAAGCGTCAGAAAGTCCAGGAGATCGAGCAAGGCACTTACACTGTCCTTCAAGTGAGTCGACTTTATGAGGTATCGCCTACCTCGGTTTATCGTTGGCTTTACAAATATTCTACTCACTATCAAAAAGGCATTCGCCAAGTTGTTGAAATGGAAAGCGAAGCAAAAAAGACTCAGCGCATAATGAACCAGCTAGCCAAGACCGAGCAAGCTCTCGGTCAGAAGCAACTCCAAATTGATTATTTGGAAAAGCTCATTGAACTTGCCTCTTCGGAGCTTGGAGTGGATTTAAAAAAAAGTTTCGACACCGAGTCTTGGCCTATTTCCACCAACACATCAAAACACCCGGATTCAAAATGAAGCCTTTATATGAGATTGCCGGGGTGAGTAAACAAGCCCACCAACAGTACATGGTTCGTCAAGCCAGTCAGGTTGACCGTACCTCGTATTATTTGGGGTTGATCGAAGAAGCCCGCCAGCTCCATCCGGTCATTGGCTTGGCCAAGATATGGTACCTGTACCGACCCGAAGGGATCGGTCGAGAGTCGTTTGAGCGTCTGGGGCAAGCGGCTGGCTATGCCATTGAGCGCAAGCCTGTAACGACTTTCAAGGGGAGCTCACGCCGTTACCCCAACTTGCTAAAGGGTGAGTCTTTCAATGCTGCCAATCAAGTTTGGGTGACAGATATCACCTACTATCGAGTCGGAGATACCTACTACTATATCAGCATGATCATGGACCTGTATTTGCGCAAGATTGTAGCCTGCCAACTCAGTGATTCGCTACATGCTCACCACAGCATCAAGCTGCTACGCAGGGCCATTCAAGCAGCTGATTTACCGAGTGACCATCAACTGATCCACCACTCTGATAAAGGGTCTCAGTACACCAGTTTAGCTTACACCAAGCTGCTGAGCAAAAAGCAAATCGGCATCAGCATGTGCCGAAGCGTGTATGAAAACACCCATATGGAACGGCTCAATGGCATCATTAAAAATGCCTATTTGATCCATTGGGCTCCCACTTCATTTAGCGCGTTGAACAAGCAGCTCAAACGGGCTGTTACCAATTATCATAACTGTCCACATGGAAAACTTGGTATGCAGACACCCAATGCTTTTGAGCAGTCGCTTAAAAATGTACCACTAAATCAAAGAACTCCACTGAAAGTTTTTACTTTCAACCAACCCAAAAATGACGTTGATCCAAGTCAACTTTCTCTCTTCAATAGTTAACCAAAAAGGTCAACATTTATCCGTGTAAGACAGCCTAATACCCAACACCTGGAACCTAAAACCTCAACCCTATTGCTTCACAATCAATACCACAGCCTGAGCAATCATGCTTTCTTCCCTTCCTACAGCATCCGTCTTTTCATGTGTGGTTGCCTTGATGGATATCTGGTCCACTTCTGACAGGAGCAGTTCTGCAATTCGTGCTTGCATGTTGGGGATATGTGGGTTGATTTTAGGCTTTTCGGCAATGATGGTGCAGTCTAGATTGGCCAGTTCATACCCCTTTTGCTGAACCAGTTTATAGCTGTCGGCCAGTAGCTTTGTGCTGTCAGCTCCTTTGTAAGCAGGGTCTGTATCAGGGAAGTGAAACCCGATGTCTCGTAGGTTTGCCGCTCCCAGCAGGGCGTCACAAATCGCGTGCAACAGCACATCCGCATCAGAATGTCCTAATAACCCCTTTTCATGTTGGATCTCTATTCCCCCCAGAAATAATTTCCGGCCTTCCACCAGCCGGTGGGTGTCATACCCATAACCTATCCGAATACCTTTCATGGCGATAAAGGTACGGACTCCCCTGGAATTTGATAAGAAATGAAACGGTTTTCAGTCCGTAAGCGTACCTTGCTCACCAGTTTTAAAAGTTGAACTTTTACCCTCGATAAGGCAGCAACCTTCTGGACCCATGGCTAAATCTGACATGTTATTACGTGATCACCTTGCAGTAGACCGCACCCGACTCGCCAACCAGCGTACTTTGTTGTCGTTTCTGCGAACAGGGCTCTATCTATTCGTTACAGCACTGGCCGTAATGAAAGTTGATTTCCTTGCTAGCCTCGCATGGATCGGCTGGTTATGTATTTTCCTCGGGGTTGTGGTGATGGGAATCGGTATGTATAACTACCGAAAGGTACAACTCCGAATATTGAGAAGTTATGAATAAGGAATAGCCTGGTTGCAGCAGTAGGATTTACTGGAGAATTCGGATTTTTTGCTTGGCTTCCATCCCTGGGGTACGCACCTGTGCGAGGTAAGTGCCAGGAGGAATTCCGGTGAGGCTTACCGCACGGGACTGTTCCCCTTTTTCCAGGTAACCAGATTCTGTTTTAACCACTTCACCGCTGGCATCTACAATGCGCAGCCGAACAGGTGTTCGTTCCTTAAGTACAAACTGGATGGGCAGCTTGGAACCCTTACGAAATACTTCCGCTTTGAACATGATTTGTTCAATGAGTTCGCGCTCAAGGATTTCAGAAGCCACGACCTGTTGTTCTCCAAGTTCATTTACCTGAATGAGTCGGTAGTAGTTATTGCCGTAGGCAGGATCAGCACTGCGGGCAGCGTACTGACCCTTTGTTAAGCCATGTGCGGGAATGGTATCAATAGGGACGTACGTTTTTTGATCGGTAGAGTGTTCCAGCACAAAGTATTCGTTTCGTACTTCAAAGCTGGTTCTCCAACGAAATTCTGCCTCTCCTTCATTGATTCTGGCAACAAACCCGTTCATCACCACGCGCGGAGCAGGCGGTGCCGCAGGAGCAGCTTCATTTTTTACAGGGGTTTCTTCTTCATGATTAGCCATTGCCTCAGCCTCAGCCTTTTCTTGTTGCTCAACAGCTTCACCTGCAGCAAGAAGTTCGGGTTCTGTAGAAGGTTCTGGTTTAGCGGGGGTAACCTCTGCAGGGGATGTCACCTCTGCCTCTGCTAATTGGGGAGAAGGTTCAGGCACTGTTTCCTGAATATTTGACTGAACAGGCTCGGGATCGGGGACTGGGCTAGCCTCTGCTTTTTGTGCCAAAGCTTTTGCTGCAGCAATATTTGCCTCTGGCACATAAGTTTCAGTTTTGAAGGCATCTGCTAAAAGGCGTTCCCTGGCATATTCTTCTCGCCGGATCTGATTTTGAGCTGCACTGCGGGTTGAGGCACTGGTGATAAGTTTCTCCTGTGCGCCAACTCCAGTGCTGAATTGTAGGCGGAAGGGTTCAATGGCGGTTCCTTCTCTATCCTTTACCGCAGGGGTTATTTCAAAAGTGTAGGTTGTTGCTGGCTCCAAAATTTCTTTTGGCTCAAGGGTAATGTTTTTGAGTTCATTACTGGCACTTACAAATGCCTCCACCGGGCTACCCGGACGATGTTGTGGGTAGAGCTTAACCGATTCGTCATTTACAGTTTTGTAATCTAATCCCTCATTTGGTAGGTCTAATTGAACAGAAACAAACGCGTTTCGGATCAACTCTGAAGAGCCATCCATGGGAAAACTATTGGTAACAGCCGGGCCCTGAGCCAGGCAAATACCACTCAAGCCCAGGAACAACAGAAAGTAGGAACCCTCCAAGAGCAGGTGAAAAACATTGATTGTGCGCATCTGAGGTAACTTTATCAAACGGAGGGTGTTGAGGTAATTGCAAATTGCGTACCGTATCAAAATTACAAGTCATGTAATAAGAAATAAATTGAATTTTTTCCTTGACATGACATAACTGGCACTCAGGAAAGCTTTCGGGGAGTTCAGTCAGGATTATTTCACTTTCATTCAGCCTTGCTGGTACAACTGCTTGATTTAGGGCTTCTTGCCCACAGAAACAAAAACACAACTAACCATGAGACGATTAACTGTTTTATCTGTAGTTGCCCTGATTATTGCCATGTGCTGGACTGGATGTGATGGTGACGGAGTCTGTGTAAAAGGCTCAGGAGAAACCGTTAGCCAGGTGATTGCTGTTCCTGATTTTGATGGAATTGACCTGGAAATTGACGCTGATGTGTTTATCACCCAAGGGGAGCCTCAGCAAGTAGAGGTTAATGCTCAGCAAAATATCCTGGATGAAATTGAACGGGACGTACAGAATGGTACATGGGAAATTGAGCTGGATGGCTGTATCCGAAACCATGATGACATCAAAATTTATATAACCATGCCGCGTTTGGAAAAGGTGCACCTGAGTGGTTCCGGTGATATTCAAAGCCAAAATGTCATTAATACAGATGACATTGATTTAAGAATCAGTGGTTCCGGAGACATCGACTTGCAAACCAATGCGGATGACATCACCAGCCGGATTTCTGGCTCAGGAAAAATTCGGCTTAGCGGTACAGCTGATGAGCACGAAATGCAGATTTCTGGCTCTGGCGATTTGGAATCCTATGACCTGATAACCCGGAGTACCGACATCCGAATCAGTGGCTCTGGAGATGCGCAGGTAGATGTGGAAGAATTCTTAAAGGTAAGAATCAGTGGGAGCGGAGATGTGCGTTATGAAGGAAACCCTACCCTGGATGTTGAGGTAACCGGCTCCGGAGATGTTCGCCCACGTTGATCAACCGAAAACCGAACACTGCCAACCGAAATCCCTCTTTTTATAGTTCCTTTGACGCCAGCAACTTCCTTCACCGGGGTTGCTGGTTCTTGTTTTACAAATGCTGGCAGGGGTTCAAAACCCTGGCAGCGTTTTTTTTGTCCTTAGAAAGAGATAACTGAGTTTACTAACCGAAATACGCTTAGCATTTCCCCATAAATCTGAGATTCTGACTATTCGTACAGTTCTCCTTCTCTTACCGCTTCTACATCTACCCCCACTACTACGGCACTTATTTTAAAGGCAGGCACATAGTCAATTAAATTACCTAAATGTATCCAGTCTTCCCGAAAATCAAGGAGGACATCTTCGTGTTGTTTCTTCAGTAACTGATTTAGTTTGTGCGTTCGTTTAGCTACATACTGAGAAAGGGTTCGGACTTTATCCCGAGGAGCTGCTTCTATTTCTTTTACCAAAGAAGAAATCACTTCGGTAAGCATATATAAGTTCAGTTCAATTTCTCCATATTTATCCTTGGTGGTTTTGACATGCTGATTGATAATGCCGCTAATGGTACGCAAATCCATGAGGACATATCCGGGAGAGTAATAGTTGGCAATACATACTTCTGCATGATTTTCTACCAGTTCCCGAATCTTTTCCCGGCGAACTTCGGCTGTTTCACCATCTTCTAGTAGCTCAAAGGTTAGTTTCCGGACCAAGTCCGGATTTTTGGGAATCAGTCGAAATAACAACTTGTCCTTTTCTTTATCTGACAGTCTAGAAATTGCCTGCTTGAGTTCTTTTGATAGGGGGTATCGAGCCATGACGTTAAAGGTATCATGGCACCCTCAAGCTTCCAACATTATCCTTAACAAAAAAGGCCTACCCCAACAGGGTAGGCCGCACACAGGATATCAGGATTTTGGGAATAGGTCCTTAGCCAAAGATCCACCAGGCGATCAAACCGCCTACTGGGAATAAAATGATGACGAGTGTCCAAATAATTTTGCTGGAATCACCCCTTGAACTACGCCACAGGTTGCGAAGGGCAACCACATCGAGGATTACCAGTAACAGTACCAGTGGACTGGCAAGTGGGTTGCTGAGGTAGTCGAATAAATTTGCGAGTAATAATGTTTCCATGATGGTTTGATTTACGGCAGAAATATAGGTTTGGGTTCATATATTCAACCAACGGCAAGGTAGGATCGGCCATCCGCATGAATTGCTCGACCAACTACACATAAAGCGGGTTCATCTCTAGTTTACTTTTGTAGAAAGCCAAACGGAACGCTGTGATTTTGCTGCTTCATTGGCTTTTTCTTTTGGAACAAGGTCAAAGGCCTGGGGGGTAAAATTTCTTTTGTAGGTAAACTTCAAGGTGACGGGTTTATAACTCTGGTATACTTCCATTTCAAGGGTTTCCCCTTCTTTCAACTCGTTAAAGAATCGGTCAACTTCCATGGTGCTGATGGGCGTCCCGTTTATGGAAATGATGACATCTTCTAGCCCAATTCCGGCTTGATATGCATCGCCGTCTGGATGAAGGTCCTGGACGATAATGCCTTGCCCAATGTCCTCATATCTAAGGATACCAATGCGCTGAGCACCCGTCTTTTCATCCGCTTCAGCCGTTAGTTCAAGACCTACAGGGTTGAAGTAGGTAGAATAAGGAATGGGCTCAGTACCGGTAATGTAATTATCGAAAAAGTCTTGCCAAGACGTTCCGGTAAGCTTTTCTGCTGCCAGTTGGACGCCATTTTCAGGAACTCCTTGACCATTCAAAAAATAACTTTTATACAAATCAACGAACACATCATCCAGCGTTACTTTTCCTTTACTTCGTTTCTGAAGGGCTAAGTCCAAGATCAGTCCCATTCGACTACCGAGGGTGTAATAGGAAATTCTATGGAACGGCTGGGCGTAAGGTGACCGTGCCAGCCAGGAATTAAAACTGGCATCTGCCGGGGAAACGACTTGGCTGGCGTAGGAATTTTCAAGTGAACGAATGGTGCCTGCCATGCGTCGGAGAAATGTTGCTTCAGAGATGATGCCTGCCCGAACCAGCGTTAACTGGGTATAATAGTCCGTAACCCCTTCCGTAAACCAGTGCAACTGTGTGTACTGTGGGCCTGAATAATCATATGGCCGCATGGCAGCAGGACGAATGCGTTTTACGTTCCATGCGTGCCAAAATTCGTGACTGGTAATGCCATACAATCCTTGAAGGGTTCTCGGAGAACCGGTTACCGTCGCTGGAAGGGCAAAGGAAGCTGAATTGCTGTGTTCTACCGCATGGCGCATACCGTAAGGCAGGAGTCGGTAAATGAAGTGATACTCTTTGAATGGATAGCTCCCGAATATGGCTTTTTGCTCCTGGCAAATCTTGGGAACATTCTCTAGCAGTGCTTCATCCACAGATTCGTCTCCCTGGTAATCTCCCTGAAAATGCAGGTAGAAGGTGGTGCCTTCCAGCTCAAAGGACAACTGCTTGATTTCGTCGGATAAGACCGTGGGCGAATCCACAAAATCATGATAAGTAGCGGCAAAAAATTGATTTTTGGCTTCCTCTTCCTGCGTTAAGGCGGTTGCGATCTTCCAATCATTGGGCAAGGAAGGAATCTTCAAGTAGACTGGGTCGTTCAGGCGGCCAGGAATGTACATGAACAGGTTAACAGGGTTGAAATAGGCTTGTCCTTTGGTGAGCAAGCTGGAACCTGCATCAGGATTATTGGCATAATAGGAATAAGAAATAGACACCTTCTCCAATTCCGGGTGAAACACCCGCCAGGTATCTTTATTGGTTTTTGTCCAGATCAACTGTTTCCCCTTTGAGCCCTCTGCTGAAAAATGGGAGATGCTAGCAGAATAATCCTGCAGGTAATACCTGCCTGGGCGCCATGCCGGCAATGAGAAATCCGTGTAGCTTTCCGTTTGGGGAGTGGTAGTGAGCTGAACCTGATACAAGTGGGTTTGTGGGTTTTCCCATGAAAGGGTATAGTCGTATGACTGGGCATAAAGCGTTGTCAGCCCGAAAGCTGACCAGAAGAGCAGCCACACGGACTGAGAGAAAGCTTGATTCATAAATTTAGGATAAAAGGAACAGGAACTTGTAGGCGTATTTTCAGGCCTTTCCCGCGACCATTTGCAGGATATCTTCCACATATTTTCGCTCATTGGCCAGGCGGGGAACTTTGTTTTGACCTCCCAGCTTCCCTCTTTTCTTCATCCACTGGTAAAAAGTACCCTGCGGCATGGCGTGTACCAGGGGAATCTGTAAGGCCATCCCTTGGTAACGTTTTGCCTCGTAATCTGAATTGAGGTGCTGCAAATGTTCGTCCAAGTGGTAAACAAACTCTTCCAGGTTGGCTGGAGGGCGGTCAAACTCAATGAGCCATTCATGTCGGCCTTGGGAGGCGCCATCAAAGAAAACCGGCGCAGCCGTGTAGTCAGAAATGATGGCACCTGTCAGTTCACAGGCGTGTGCGAGTGCCGCTTCTGCATTGCCGACCATCAATTCTTCTCCAAAGGCATTGATGAAATGTTTGGTTCGGCCTGCAACACGTATTTTGAACGGGTAAAGGGAAGTAAATTCGACAGTATCTCCCAACATGTATCGCCACAGCCCGCCATTGGTGGAAATTACCATGGCATACACCGTATCCAGTTCCACCTCTTCAAGGGTTAGGGTTTTGGGGTGATCTTCGTTCATTTGGTCCATAGGAATAAACTCATAGAAAATTCCATAGTCCAACAGCAACAGAAGATCGTCTACTTCCAGGTTATCCTGAAACCCAAAGAATCCCTCTGAGGCGTTATAGCAATTCTGATAAGCCATTCGCTTACTCGGAATCAGGGCTTCAAACTGTGGGCGATAGGGCGCAAAGTTTACGCCTCCATGTGCAAAACATTCTAGGTTAGGCCAAATGTCGAGGAGGTTTCGCTCGGATTGAGGGGTACCGCGTTTATCGAATATATGGTTAAACAACACCATTGCCCAGGTAGGAACCCCTGCAAATCCAGTCATGTCCGTCTGGACAATTTCTTCTGCCATTGCAGCAATCTTTCCTTCCCATTCGGCCATGAGGGCTACTCGTTTGCTGGGGATTCGGACAAGTGAATAAAAAAAGGGCAGGTTTTCGAGTAAGACTGCGCTCAAGTCTCCATAATGAGATTTCCCGTTTTGGTGGTTAATATCATGCGACCCACTGAGGGATAGCACCCTGCCTGAGAAAAGGCGGCTGTCTTCTCGATTGTTAAAATAAGCTGCTAGAAGGTCACGGCCTGCCTCAAAGTGGCAATGGTCCATGGACTCCTCACTCATGGGGATAAATTTACTCTTGTCGTTTGTGGTACCGGAAGACTTGGCAAACCAAGTAGTACGCCCTGGCCACAGTACGTTTTCTTCCCCATTGAGGGTCCGCTCAATATAGGGAAACAGTTCCTCATAGGTACTTATCGGAACAGCTTCCTGGAACTGGTCAAGCCTATCAAAAGCTTTGTAATTATGGTCCTGCCCCCATTGGGTATGCTTCCCTTTTTCCATCAGGGATTGATGCACCCGTTTCTGCGTCTCAATGGGGTGATCCGAAAACCGTTGGATCTTTTCAAGTCTTCTGAGGATATACCAGCTTGCTATTTTATGTATTATCACCATCGCCTCGGGGTTTATCGCTTCAACTCAAACTTTTCACCAAGATACAATCGCCTTACACGCTCATCGGCTGCAAGGTCTTCTGGAGTTCCATACTCTAATATCTGCCCTTCGTAAAGCAGATAGGCCTTATCGGTAATGTTCAGGGTTTCGTGAACATTGTGGTCTGTGATTAATACCCCAATTTCACGTTGGATCAGCTGTTTCACCAGCTGCTGGATTTCTTCCACTGCGATAGGGTCAATTCCAGCGAATGGCTCATCCAGTAGGATAAATTTGGGATCAACTGCCAGTGCCCTGGCTATTTCTGTTCTTCTGCGTTCTCCTCCTGAAAGGACCTTACCAAGGTTTTTCCGGATGTGGGTGATCCCAAACTCTTCCATCAACTGCTCCGTCCGTGCTTTTCGCTCTTTTCGTGACAGCTTGGTAGCCATTTCCAGGACTGCCATGATGTTATCCTGGACAGATAGGTTTCGAAAAACAGAAGCTTCTTGGGCAAGGTACCCAATACCCTGTTTTCCACGCTTGTACATGGGGAGTGAAGTAATATCCCGATCCTCAAGTAAGATTTTCCCACTGTTTGGTCGTATAAGGCCAACGATCATGTAAAAGGTAGTGGTTTTGCCGGCACCATTAGGCCCAAGCAACCCAATAATTTCTCCTTGTTTTACCTCAAGGGAAACATCATTTACGACTGCACGCTGCTTATATTTCTTAATTAAATTCTGTGCCTGTAACCGCATATGGACATTACTTTACCTCATATAACAGCAATGTTATATGTGAGCGGCAAAATAACCAAAAAATTAGGGCAAACGCATCAAACTTAGAACCCGATGACCTTAAGGAGGTATTCCTCATTCATTGAAGCTCTGAATCTTCTTTTTTTGAGGCTGATCTTGTCCTCCATTTTTGCTATTCTTTGTAGGGCCATTTTTCGGAGTATA
>JBCDIQ010000154.1:0-12360 GCA_039024295.1 Bacteroidota bacterium
CGGAAAAATAAGCTTTAATTCTCCCGGGTCTTGAAATAAAGAAAAGCGGACCCAAACGAGTCCGCCTTTGTACTCCCAACTTAAGATAACTTAGGGTTGGAAGGAGTTTTGCTTGTCGCTAACGCAACAAACAAGCTGAAGGAAGTAGTCCAAATCGTGTTTTGAAGTTTCGGGTGAAATTATCTGTTCGGTTATACCCAACGGCATAGGCCACCTGCTTAATGGAGCCGAAGGTTCCGTTATTAAGGTAATTTCGAGCCTGTTCAAGCCGAACTACACGCAAACACTGGGCAGGCGTAAGGCCGGTAAGCCGTTTTACCTGTCTCAAAAGAGAAGATTCACTCATGGCAAAATCTGCTGCAATATCAGGCACCCTCAAATTAGGAGAGGCATAGGAGTCATGTAGATATGCTTTAAACTCCCTTAACCATTGTTTATCCGGCTCGTCTAGACCGGGTTTGGCAGTAATGACAAATGGCGCGGGATGGAAGGAGGCTACTACGGAGTTGGCCACCTGAAATAACCAGCACAATGTGTCGATCTCAGTTGTAGGCGGGTGATTGACTTGTATAATCATGGCGTTAGTAATTAAGCGGAAGTTTGATGTGGTTTTCCCTCCAAAATTGCCCATAATCACCTTGCTTGGATAGGCCGGATTTACCCATTTTTTGGAATCAGGTAAACTCTCGGGAGAAGGCAGGTATTTTTACCTATTTTTGATAATTCTTGAAAAGTAATTACAGGATAGATAGCTTAACTTTATTGATTCATTTATAATCACGGTATTGCGATTTACCCTACTATTAGTGGGCCACTTATCGGTATCAATGATGGGGAGTGTCTATGGGCAAAACCGCCTTCTTGAATTGGTAGAATTACTTTCCGTTCGTGTGGTAGAGCCAGTTTTTCAGGACCAGCCCCTCATTCATCAACCTGAGGCCCCATTCAATGCCAGATTTCTAAGGGATACCTTGTTCATAGGAAGTATCCAACCCTGTTACCACTCCACTGAGGATTCCTTATCGATTTTATATCATGAGTGGTTTCATTACGAGGCCGGTAAAATATCTCTGTTTCCAATCCAAACAGACAGCATGGCAGTCCCAGTTCAATGGAAAACAGATGTTGTCTATGTCTACATGCCAGATTCTATGGAGGTGGCCCACGAGATGTTTCTTTGGAAATCTGAACTGCCCCCATCAAATTTACCTGATGATAAGATGAGGGAATTGCTAGCAGGACCTCAGGCTATTGCTTTTCGTTATGCACCTTCAAATTTGGCGTTAGAAGAAATCGCTGCTTACCGCGCACAACTAAAGGGGGACCACCAGGGAATTTATACCCTTTCACCTGAAGCCAGACGAGCAATTCTTGTTCGAATCCGCCAATTGGAACACACACTCTTCCAGCGCCAAGCATATGAGGAGCGTAATGGGTTGAACCCAGACGGCAGTAAACAAAAACAATAAAAGCCGCCCCAAATGGAGCGGCTCATTTTCGATTGACAGGGTTCAGCTTAAGTGAAAGGCAATCGGGTTGTCTGGCAAAATTGTGCTAAAAACCTCAGTCCTAACACCTATCAGCCCCAACACCTATCAGCCAATACCTATTGAGCGAAGCGAAATCCCGCGTAGCGGGAAAACCTATCAGCTAATACCTTTTATCTCAACACATTCAAACGCTTGGTGCTTACCACCTCATCTACCTTCAAGCGGATCAGGTACATGCCGGAAGAAAGCTGTGCGCCATCTGCGTTGAGGTCCCAACGGATTTGCTGCTCACCTGCTTGCTGGAAGCCTTCCTGAAGGGTCATTACCTGACGACCTTCGAGGCTGAAAACGGCCAGCGTTACATCTGCCGCCTCGGGTAATTCGTACCGGAAGGTAGCCATGTTAGTAGCAGGGTTTGGGTACACGGTGAAATCCAACTCGGCAGCACCCATCATGTCGGTAACAGAGATCGTGATGAAGGTGTCACGGTTGATACGACCTTCTCCGCCGACTGGGTAGTTGTTCGCGTCAATGGTGCCGTTGATGCTGTTCAGGATGTAGTTAAACAGCGATTGCTGATCGGTTACCCCAAGTGAGGTGAAAGCAGCTCCACGGAAAGGATACTGATCACCACCACGTGCCAGGAAGTTAGGAATGGCAATGTTCACATCTGGTGCGCCAGAAACTACCTGCTTGTTCTCGACAATCTTGGTGCCTTCGGCAAGGGTAACTTCGATGATTCGGTCGCCATTACGTACAATGTTGCCATTTGCGTCATACAAAATTCGGGTACCAGCAGTATCGTAGATTACCTCAAATCCAGCGATCTGTGCAAAGCGTCCGGTTCCTCCGGCAGAAGTATCTACCCGTGAATAGGCATTTTCCAGAATCTCCTTGAATTGTGCAGGGCTGATGTCTGGAACAATGGAAACAAGGTTGCCGAATGGCAGCATGTCAAAGGTCAGCAGCTCTGAAATCTGAGTTCCTGCAGGAATGATGTTGTCATTACGGATACCGCCGCCGTTGGCCATGGCTACCGTAGCGGTGTCAATGCTGAAGCTGGCAGCAAGCTCGTTTGCCTGCCATAAGTAGGCATCAGCAATCAAGTTGCCCTGGTTGGTTTCAATAGAGCGAACGCTGCTACGACGACCGTCCAGGTCTACCTGGGTTACCCCAATGATGTTGGTGGCAAGTCCAGAAACATATTGTACCAATGAGTCCACCACATTGGTCTGAACACCAGGATCAGGAACAACCGCATCGGGAGCCACAGTGCTCACACGGACCGGGCCGCTGACCGTATCCAGCATGACCACATTTCCTTCTGGGTCAAATTCAATTACCAGACGACCGGCATACTTGAATTCACCAGGGGTGGTGACCACAAATACGGTGTCATTGTTCGCGTCAGTAACTTGCAATGGATAGGCACCGTCAGGTGAATCACCTGGCAGGAGGAGGTCGCCAGGATTGGCCAGGAGTTCATCTCCACCACCAGCGATTACCACATCAATGTCCGTCAGGGTTTTCACAAGGTTGGTATCTTCTCCAATGCTCTGCAGGTGACTGATCAAGATGATTTTGTTGACTCCTGCATTTTTCAGGGAATCCACCTGATCCTGGATAAGCTGTCCAATGTTTTGTAGCACCTGAACATTTCCAGGAGAAGAAATAGAAGCGAGGTTTGCTGTGGTTGCTCCAATTACGCCAATTCTGCGGCCATTTTTCGTCACAATCACCCGAGGCGCAATGCGTCCACTGTCAACCAAGTCTTGTAGGCCTGCTTCGCCTGTGAAGTCGAGGTTGGCACTCAAGAAAGGAGGCTCTGTAACGGTGATGTCCCGAATCAGGTTTTCCAAAATGCTTGGACCAAAGTCAAAGTCATGGTTGCCGAGACATAGGGCATCATATCCGATGCTATCAATTACTACGGCATCGTAGTAAGGCAGGGCAGCGTTACGGTTCAGGCTGGCGTTAAATTCTGGTCCTGCGAGGAAGTTGTCACCGGAAGTCAAGGTAATGACCCCTTGATTGGTGCCGCTGCCCATCATTTTCAAGGTGTCGATCACCGTTTTGAAGCGCGCAGCCCCACCAAAGTCCGTATTCGTACCACCTGCATCAATCATCTGGGACTCTGCATCGTTGTTGTGCAATACGGTCAGCGTGAATTTCTCCGCAAATACATCCGTAGAATCGATCGGGTAGAACTGGTAGTCTCCTCGGAATTCATTGATGACCCCAACATAGGTAAACGCCTCTGTCTGAATAGGCTTGAGCGCCAGATCAGAATCTGATGTACGAGTCACCCGGAAGAAACCGGTACCAGTCGGATCCACAGGGTTGTAGGTGAAGTTATCATCCCATACCCCGGAAACACCTGGAATGAATAGATCGGTGGCGGTTACCAGCTCACTTTCGAAGCTTTCGCCATTGGTCGCCAAATCAGCGATGGTAACAGGCTGAGGGGTAGGGAGGGGGTTGCCAGTTGAAATCCTGGTAAAGGAAATGACAGGGTTAAACTGGTTTTGACCATTGAAGTCAGCTACTTCACCCACGATTTCTACCGTATCGCCAGGGCTGATGAACCCGGAGGCGATAGAGTCAGCATAGGCACCCGTTGACTGGAAGGTGCTGATGGCAAAGTTTCCTTCCTGCAGATAGGAGATACGGCCTTTGGCACGGGTAACGATACCGCGAACTTTCACGGTGTCACCTAAAGGAAGGTTACGTGCTACCCCAATTGGCGTGAGGACACTGGTATCGCGAGCAGCTACAGGTCCGCGAACGATTCTGTTTTCGCCACCTACGGGATAATCCATCGCTGAGATCGTACCGCTCAGCTCTTGCGTCAAATAAGCAAATAACGTCTGCTGGTCCGTTACCCCAAGGTTGGTAAAGGGTGCTCCCCGGAAAGGATATTGATCTCCACCACGGGCCAGAAAGTCGGGAATGGCGATGGTTACATTAGGCGCACCGGGTACTACTTGCTTATTGACAACGATGGGCGTACCATCATCCAAAATGACTTCAATTATCCGGTCCCCATTTCGGGTAATATTCCCATTGGCATCATAGAAAATGCGGGTTCCGGCAGTGTCATACACCACGGTGAAACCTGCTACCTGCGCAAAGCGGCCTGTGCCACCTGCTGAGGTGTCCACACGCGAATACGCATTTTCCAAAATCTCCTTAAACTGGGCAGGAGAAATATTGGGAACGATAGAAACAAAGTTGGCAAATGGAGAAATGTCAAAGGTGGTTAGCTCTGAAAGTGTGTCATTAGCTGGAATTACATTATCGTTACGAATTCCGCCCCCGTTGGCTAAAGCCACATCTGGTGCAGGCACGCCAAAGTTGCTGGCCAGTCGACGACCTTGCCATAAAAATCCGTCTGCAATCAGGTTGCCCTGGTTGGTTTCAACTGAACGAATGCTACCACGTGTTCCATCTAAGTCCACCAATGTGCGGGCAGCAAAGGTGGTATCCAAAGAGGCTACATAGAGCGTCAAGGAGTCAATCACATTGGTTTGAACACCTTGGTTTGTTCCAATAGAATCAGGAGCAACCGTGCTCACACGCACCATCCCGGAAGTCGTATCCAACATAACCACTTCTCCCATTGGGCTGAATGACAGTTTCAGTTGACCTACGTATTTGAAATTCCCCGGAGTAGTTACCACATACACGGTATTGCCATCAGCATCAGCTACCTGAATAGGGTAGGGGCCATCTGGCGTATCGCCTGGAACCAGCAGGTCGCCAGGATTGGCCAGTACTTCGTCACCGCCACCGGCAATCACCACGTCTACATCCGTCAGGGTTTTTACCATGTTGGTGTCCTCTCCGATGCTTTGCAGGTGACTGATCAAGATGATGGTGTTAACGCCTTGTGCCTTGAGGCTGTTGATTTCTGCCTGTACGCTGGCAGCTACATTTTGGCCTACGCCCACATTACGCGGGCTGGAGATGGAAGCCAGATTTGGGGTGGTAGCACCTACCACGCCGATCTGTACGCCATTTTTTGTGATGATGGTGCTAGGAGCGATTCGTCCGGTATTGACCAACGCCTGAAGGTTCGGCTCAGCGGTGAAGTCAAGGTTACTGCTCAAAAAGGAAGGCTGGGTTACAGTAACATCGGATATCAGGTTAGCCAATACGTCTGGCCCAAAGTCGAAATCGTGGTTGCCCAGACATAGGGCATCATATCCAATGCTGTCAATTACCACTGCATCATAATAAGGCAGCGCAGGGTTTCGGTTCAAGCTGGCATTGAATTCTGGGCCAGGAAGGTAGTTGTCACCTGAAGATAGCATGACCACACCCTTGTTCATGCCAGAACCTCTGGATTTTAAGGTGTCGACCAACGTTTTGAAGCGCGCAGCTCCGCCAAATGCAGTATTGGGCGTGCCCGCGTCAATCATCTGAGATTCTGCATCATTGTTGTGCAAAACCGTCAGCACAAACGCCTCATACACATCGGTGGAATCTACTGGAGAAAGCTGATAGTTTCCTCTGAAATCTCCTACCACTCCTTCAAAATAGAATTCTCCGGCAGGAATATCCTGCGTATTGATCCGTGTGTCGGATGAACTCGGCGTTCTCAGGGTAAGGGTGTCATTTGCATCTCTTACATCATAACTGGTAGAGGTTTGCCATGTCCCGGTAGCTGGGGTTACCAGTTGAATAGGGCCTACCCGGACCAATTCTGATTCAAAAGCCTCTCCATTGGTTTTCAGGTCACCTAAAGAAACAGATTGAAACATGGGCAAGGCATTGCCGGTAGAAACCCGGGTAAAGCCGGTAACAGGGCTGAGTTGAAGCAGGTCATTGAATTGATTCACTTCACCTGTAATTTCAAATTCTGCTCCTGAGACAACGAAACCAGAATTGACAGAATCGCGGAAGGCTCCACTGGTTTGAAACAAGGCGATACCTGCAGTGGAGTCTTGTAAGTAAGTGAGGCGTCCCGCTGCACGGGTTACGACACCTCGAATGGTCACAGTCGTGCCAATGGTAGTATTGCGGGCACTGTCAATGGTAATGACCTGTGCGGATAGCTCTTGGATCACCACTAACAGACAGGCAAGCCCGAATGCCAGGGTACGTAAAAATTTCATGGGTAAATTGATGTTTTTGATAATTTGAATAGGTTGTTTAAAGCAGTTCTTCTGCCAAAACAACCATTATCAAACGGGTTTTGAGTTTCGAGATAGTTATGATTTGGTTAAATGATGTGAGGGAAATTGTTATCGTAGTATTATGGGGAAGTAAGGTGAATTTTTACCAATAAGCTGCCCCGTTTATTCGCTATTTTGCCTTGCGTATTTGAGAATATATCTATATGCTTAATGGCATGTTGTAAACAAACTTTTGATCTTTTTATTAGAAAAAAATACCTTTATTGTCATTGATATGAGTTTTGACTTTACCACGCCAATGAATAATGTACTTGGCACGCAAGAGGACATGGCATTTGTGGCTCCTGATGCCACTTGGCTACATGATTCTGAGGTCAAGACTGATATCATTCTTCAGAATGGAATGTGGCAGGTTTTTCTTGTGTTTGTAGGCCTTGATTCTCCTCTGCACCTGTTCAGACGGAAAATCCAGTCGTACTCCTCTCAGAAAAAGGCACAGATGTTTGGAGAAATTTATCGCAGGTCTGCTGCAAGGGATGAACGAGGAAACCTCAAAACAGACATGTCTCAGTTGGACTTGCCCCAAAACTAAAGTCAAGTTGCACACCAAAGGCTAATGGTCTAATTTGCGAACAGTAAACAGAATTCTGTACGCATGATCATCATTACCGGAGCTGCTGGCTTTATCGGCAGCTGTATTGCAGCCTACCTGAACGAGCAAAAATTCTACGATTTGGTCCTCGTAGATGATTTTTCCCCTACCAACAAATTGTACAATTACTCAGGAAAACGGTATGCCAGTTTGGTAGACCGCGATCACCTGTTTGAGTGGCTGAAAGGAAAGGGGAAACTCATTCAGTTTGTACTGCACATGGGGGCCCGCACAGATACAACTGAGCAAGACAAATCAATTTTTGACCACCTGAACCTTAATTATTCCAAAAAGATTTGGCACTACTGCACCGAGCATGCGATTCCCTTGATTTACGCATCTAGTGCTGCTACTTATGGAGGTGGAGAGTTAGGATTTGATGATAAGATGGAGGCACCAGAGCGACTAAAGCCTCTGAATCCTTATGGGGAGAGCAAGCACCAGTTTGATCAATGGGTACTTGATCAGCAAAAAGCTCCTTATTTTTGGGCAGGACTGAAATTCTTCAATGTATTTGGGCCAAACGAATATCATAAAGGCCGAATGGCCAGCGTCGTATTCCATACCTTCAACCAAATTCGGGACACAGGAGGCATGAAGCTTTTTCGTTCCCATCGCCCAGACTTCCAGGACGGTCACCAACAACGAGATTTTGTATATGTTAAAGACTTGGTCGAGGTGATTTTCTTCTTGATGAATCATCGAAAAGATTCTGGAATCTATAACCTAGGGACCGGTCAGGCGAGGACATTTTTGGATTTGGCACGTAATGTGTTCTCTAGTTTATCGTTACCTGAAAAGATTTCATTTATTGATACCCCAGCCGATATCCGGGAGGCTTATCAGTATTATACCCAAGCTGATATGGCTAAACTACTAAACATTGGATATTCCTCAGGTTTCAGGAGCCTTGAATCCAGTGTTGAGGATTATGTAAAAAATCATCTTTCTCCCGGGAAATATTGGTGAGAATATGGATTTCTTTTTCCATTATGGGGTCGAATTGAATCAAAAAAAGTGTATATTTACAAGGAAACATAACCTGGGCAGGAAGAGTTAAACCAATCTGCTGTTGTTTCGTTTCTTTCAAAAGACCAGGTAGCTGCAAACTCATGACGCTGATCAAACTTCTTCTCAACTTTGGACTTCTGGTAGCCCTATTGGTATCTCCATGTTTGCTATTGATGGCTCATTGGTACCGTAAGCAAATGCCCAATACGGTTATGTCATGGAAGAAGCCCGAATTGGTGTTGGTGACCATTATTTATTCTGTGGTTGCTTTGATTTTGTTCATCGTAGGGATTTCTTGCTTTTTCATTCATTTAGGATATTTAGAGTCTACCCAGATTGAAGCGACGGCCAAAGACCGTTTTTTTAGCATTGGGCTGTTTTGTTTCCTCATCATTGTATCGCTCATCTTTACCTACGCTGCCCTTCGCATGCTTCTGGTACAAGTCGTTACAGACAAAGGGCTTGTATGCAATGACAGGATGTTAAGAATCCCCGATTACCGAAATGTGGTAGAATGGCACGAGATTCTGGATTACTACATAAAGTCAGATTACCCCAACGTCATTTTTTCTCTCATCATACAGAAAAAAGTATTGAAGTATGACAGAATGGCTATCAAGGTCCCTGTATACATAAGGGATGATTTTGAGCATCTTCTGGAGACAAAAATGTATAGCGCAAAGGCTATAAAAGCCAGAACTGAAATGAGTCGCTCCCGCTACTCTGAAAACTGAGCGCTTGAATTCCCATTGGTACTTGGTGTTTAGTTCTGAGGTAGTCCCTTTTTAAGAGTGCCCACATTTACGGCCCCATTTTCTTTGTAAGGTTTATTGGTATCTTTACCCAATGATAAAGGTAATTGGTCCTGACCGATTGTTAACCGGAGGCACGGTCTTACTAATGGGGGTCCTTTTGGCAGGGTATGCACTCATCAATGGATATCCACTTGTTACCAGTGATACAGGTGCTTATATCGACTCTGGGTTTTCGCTGGTCCCCCCTTCAGATAGGCCCATCTATTATGGGCTTTTCCTTAGGATGACTTCTTTTGGGCTTTCATTATGGATACCGGTTCTTTTTCAGGGTTTTTTGGTTTCCCTCCTTATGTATAGGTGTGTAAAAGTGCTGGGAAAGGGTCAGTCAACTCTCATCCATTTTGTCTTAACCTGTCTCTTTACGTTTCTTTTTACAGGGGTTTCCTGGTATGTGGGCCAGCTGATGGCTGATATTTTTACCGCCATCCTGGCACTTTCTGTGTTCTTGTACTTCAAAGATGAGTTTTCCGGCAGTAAGCCACTTTATATGATAATTGCATTGGTGTCAACCACTATGCACAATGCCCATATCCTTATTTTAACTGGGTTTTGTTTGGTCATGTTGCTGTTTTCTCTTCTCAGACAATTCAAGGCTTACAGAAAAGCTGTTATACTATTGAGTGCCTCTATTTTTGCCCTGATCATGGGCTTGTGTTCCATATCATGGGGAATGGGGTATGGCTTCAGGTTAAGCGGTTCAACACATGTTTTTTTAATGGGGAAATGGGCTGAAAATGGTGTCCTAAAGGAATACCTTGAAGAAAACTGCCCAGCAGTACCTAAAGAGTTATGCGATTATCGCCAAAAACTTCCGCAGCCCGGTTGGGAATTTGTTTGGAACAATTCTAGCCCGCTTTACACCATGGGGGGCTGGGGTGAGACAAAAGAACCCTTCACCCTTATCATTAAAGAGATTTTATCCAGTCCTAGGTATTTGGTTTTGCTTTTTAAGCGAGGCGTTGTTGACACTTTTGTTCAAATGAGCAGCATTGAAGTGGGAGATGGATTGAGGCCCTACCGGGATGGAACCAATCCTTTTTGGAAAGTCCAGGCCTTTTATGCCCATGAGCTAGATGAGTACTTAGCCTCGATGCAGCAGCAGGACACCCTTAGCTGGAACAAGGAAAATAGCATATATTCTTTTGCATTTTTGGTCACAAGCTTGTTGGTTATCATCTCATGCTTCTTCCAAAGGCCAAGTGCTGAAGTGCTGTTTGCCTATCTTATTTTTGTCCTTTTATTTGCTTTGAACGCTGCCATTACCGCGAATCTCGCAAATGTATTGGCAAGGCTTTCTTCCCGTGTGTTTTGGATTATCCCCATGCTGAATTTGCTTGTCCTTTCCCAATACCTGATGGCTGCCATTTCTGATTCCTCTAAAAGAGGGGCCTAGATTTAGGGAGACATTTTTTGGTTCCCTGACAAAAAATACGAACTGGAGCCATTTTTTTGTTAGCCTACTAAAACATCTTATTTACCTGAAATAATTGGGTAAGGAATTATTTGCCAACCTCCCAATAATTCCCTAACCTTGTTTAAGGCATGGTATTGTTGCCCACTTCCCCTGTTAAATGTCCAAGAAACCTTTTTTTACATACCTCCTTTGGACACTTCCCGGAGTAGTCCTGCTACTGGTGAGTGGGTTGTTGGCATTTTACGACGCAGGTCAAAGTGATGAGGTGCTAAAAGGAAGGGCACAACGTACGTTGCAGCAAGACCTAAATCGTTGTGTTCAGGCTTCCATCAATAAAAAACCCGGGAGGAAAATCCCTGGATATTGTAAAGCATGTGACCTAACCTACAGCGAATCTGGAAAACTGATCTCATGGGAAAATAGTCAGTTTTTGCCTGCTTATGAGCGGATTAATCTCCTTAAATTAATCCCCCAGGAGGAAATCGTGTATTATGGGAACCGGGTGTATCTGCAGCTTCGGCAGGCCCAACAAGGGCAGACACGGGTGGTATTTATTCCCATTTATTTTGATTACGGAATTGAGAATGAATACCTGCTACCCCATGTGTTTTTAGGCACTTTACGATCACAATTTACAGATGATGAGGTGCGCCGTATCAGGGTCTCTACTGAACGTATGCCTGAGGAGGTGAACCTCAACACCCCCACTAATGTCCACCTTCTTAGCCTGCGAGATGTTGAAATCAAAAAACTTCGGCAAAGCCTTAGGTGGTGGGTAGTCGGGATAGGCAGCCTGGGACTTGTTATTTTGTTATTGGGATTTCGGATTGCCAGTATCAAAACCATTTCGAAACGGTTTTGGGCAGATATGGCTTTTTTGCCCTTGCTGCCACTGATCCGGGTGCTGTTGTGGCTTACGAACCTTCCTGGCAACTACGTTGATAATGAGTTGTTCTCTCCCAATATTCTGGCCATTAACTTTCTTGCCCCTTCCCTGGGTGACTTGAGCCTCAATATTTTTGTCCTCACCTTTTCAGTTTGGTTACTTTATAAGAACCTCTATGTACCCCTCCAAAACAGCTACCAGAAGCTGGTAAATCGGAAGGTAATTGCCTGGGGAATTTGCCTGCTTAACCTGGCGGTTTGTAGCCTACTGCTCTGGGCTTACAATGGTATTTTTGACGAAATCATGTTGAACTCACAAGTGGATGTTGAGTTTAGCAACGTATTTGAAACCAGTATTTATTCTTTCATCATCTTGCTGGACATTGGCATGTTGTTGATGGCAATAGCCTTTGTCATCATAGGTAGGCAGTTGGTACAACTTTTCAGGCACAACTGGTATCCCCCTGAATTTTAGGGGAATATCTGCCTTGGGACCCACGGCGGGCTCTTGCCCATAATATCGATCTACACGTAAACCATCAGGCGCGTAAGCGAATGCTTTTACATTAAAAGTTTCGAAAGTTTCCTCTAGATACTTGGCAGTAAACCACTCAGCAAAATCCGGGACACTGGGGGTCTGTTTGCGTTTGGCAATGATTTCTTCATATTTCGCGGCTATGTTCTGCTCGGCAACCATGTACTCAATCTGTGTCTGGGTCCGCCGGCTTTTAAGCACCTTATTGGCCAGGTTCTGAACTTTCAGTTGGTTCAGGCTCTCAATACCCGTTACCACGCCATAGGTCGGCAGGGCAGAACAAATCACAATCAGGATGAGGTAATTGGGCAAGTCATATCGAAAAATACGCTGACTCGGTAGGCGAGCAACCATGATAAAAAACAGCATTAAGCAACAAATGACCAGCCCCGCGAGGTACCAGTCGGGGGGGTACAATGC
>JBCDIQ010000155.1:0-12338 GCA_039024295.1 Bacteroidota bacterium
CCGTTAAATCAAGACTCGTACTTTAACTTAATTCTCCCTTGCGCTGTATGATAAACGATCCAATTTCGATGGGCAAGGCCCTTACGGATTTAGTTGTTGCAATTTTTTAAGGCGTACTTTGACCTTCTTGAATTTGCTAGCCTAGGTATAGAAACTAACAAATCCCTAACCTATATTTACCCACCCAAAGATAAATCCTCATCCCTACCGATTCTCCCCTATGCCCCAACTAGACAAAACCGATGCAATTCGCCAAAAAGAGGCGCGAATTGCGGAACTGGAAAAACAAATCACTTCGCGTCGCAGGGTAATCAAGTCGCTCCGAACCATACTGGCCAAGCTCCAAGATAGCATCAAGGAAATGGAGCGAACTACTGTCAGCAGAATGTCTTCTTTTGCCGAGCAGATCATGAGCTTGCAGCAGGAGTTGAAAGACCTGATGAAGCAGGCCCTGGCTCACAAAAAGATTTTCAAGGACAAGGAGCTGAGAGAAGGGGCAGAGGAAATGTATGAAAGCCTAGCTGAGAATGATGAGTTGATGGACATGCTGAGGGAGCAGCAAGAAGAGAGTGCTGAGTTTAATCCCGAGGACTTTGCTGGCGAAGATGGGAAGGCACGCACCCATGATCCTTTTGCTGAATTTCGCCCAGAAGTGCCGGAGGAGGATAAGCGCAGCTTACGAAAGGTGTACTTACGCCTTTCGCGTGCGTTTCACCCGGACCGGGCTCGTACGCCTGAGGAAGCCGAGCGCAACCACAACATGATGCAGCAGATCACAGCGGCTTATCAGCAGCACGATGTGGAAACACTCCTGCGCATGGAACGCCAATATTTGGAAGAAGAGTTTGATCCGGAAACTGCTGAGGTGAATGAACTGCCTAGCTTGCTGGATAGCCAGATTGCGCGTCTGGAGCAGGAACTTGACTTCTTGACCCAACAGAAAGAGCGGTTAAGCGAAGAGATTAAAAATACCCGTAAGTCGGACATGGGGCAGGCCCTGACAGATTATGACCGCGGCAATCGTTATGGGTATGGCTTCGAGGCGCAAGCGCAGCAAATGGAGGAGGAAATGCAGGGAATGATTCAGATCAGAGACGAGTTGAAACGGGCAGTGGAGACAGGGAAAATGACCCCAGAGCTGCGAGAGATGTTTGAGCCTGTGGAAGAAGATGACATATTTGAAGGATTGTTTGGTCCCGACGGCCCGCCGCCTGAAATCCAGGAGCTTGCAGATATGGTTTTTGGCAGTGGCCCGGCACCCGTAAAAACCCGTTTTGAAACGGGGGACTTCGTTTCCTTTAGCCTAGACGACGATTTTAAGTCTAATGCTATTGGCAAGACTGCATATGGAATGGTGGCCAATGTACGAATAGATCGTATGTTTAATGAGGTAGGGTATGGGATTTTACCTGAAGTATCTGCCATCGAGAAGCTGTCAAACCCCACGGTTCTGTCTTGGCTGGAACACCCTGAGCCGATTCCTCTTACCTGGATTTACGATGAAGAATACCTGAAAAAAGCACCTAAAAAAGTAAGGAAGTCCTTTGACGAAGTAGCATCCATTGCTTTGACCCGGAGGGTGCTTTATGCCGCGCTGTTTAAGACTGAACCGAAAACGTTTCCGCCAGATCGAGCTAAGCGCCTATCCGACATCCTGCTTTCTCAGCCTCAGTTAAACGATGGGGAATGTTGGATCAACTTTCTGCGAAACAATCGTTGGCCTCAAAATATCCGGGCCAAGGTTATGGCTAATCCTTACCAAACTGCTCATCGCAAAAAGGTCTTAATTCAAGGGGTGAATGAATATGATGCTTCAGACGGCCTCATCATGCGGTATGAATACCGAAATAATGTAGCCCTTATTCCGTTGCATTATCTCAAATTTGATTCCGGTTCCCTGCCGCCAACCTGGAAGGCGTGGGTGGAAGACTATCTCCAATGGGCGCAGTGGCGTTTGCCAGGATTTGATGTCTAAATTGCTAAAATCAGGTATACACCTACAATTGTTCTATCGCGGTGTATAATTTTAGGCGAAAGTACCGAAACCCCTTCGGCCCTGGGTTTCTTGCATGCCTCTCGTGGTTCCCGAAGGATTGCCTTAATATATGGGCACAGAACATATCTCCTGTTACATTTTGACATTACCACTAAATTTTCCAGAAGTAGGTGCTTCAGTTTCAACCGGTAAAACCAGTTACCGTAGATCAGGTCAGCGTTTTTGGAGAGTGTAGCCCTCCTGGATTTTCAATCGCCAAGCTGGGATGCTAGCCTTTCAACCAACATCTTAAACCGTTTTTCTTCTCTCAAAGGCATAAAGGCCTCTTCTGCTAGGATTCTATCCCGGAAATGATACCCAGATTCCACTGCTTTTTCCAATTGAGTAAGTGCCGCATCTGTATTTCTCCGCAGGGCATAATAGATAGCCCAGTTTCGATGTGCAAGGCCGTTGGGAGGATTTAACTGCTGCAATTTTTCAAGGCGTGTTTTTGCTTGCTTGAATTTACCGAGTTTCGCATAAGCTATCCCGCTGTTGTTAAGGTAGATGAGTTCCTTTTTGGGATCTATCTCGCGGCTTTTCTCATAGCACTGAATTGCGCTGCTGAAATCTTTGCGGTGGTAATAACACAGCCCCATGCGGTTGTAAATACCCGCACTGTCAGGATTCAGTGGCAAGGCCTGCTGAAAATGACCAATTGCCATTTCATACTTTCTATTTCGCTGATGCATAATGCCTCTTTTTTCATGTAGGAAGGAAAGATTTTCCCTTGCTACCCTAAGCGTCGGATAGCTGTAAGGGAGCATGGATTCCCAAATATCATAGGCTCGATCCTCACACCATATCGCACTATCTAGTTGGTTGTTTTGATAATAAATACTTGCTAATTGGTGATAAGATGTAGTTAAATCCGGGTGAAAGGGAGATAGCTTTTTCTTTTGAATGCTAAGTGCTACTTTTTGTGATTGCAAGGCACTCCCATATTCCTTCATCTGTAGGCGAATCTTAGCTAGCTGATGGTAAGAAGTAGCTACGCTCTGCCAACGTATGGGGAAAACTTGCTCTTGGAAATAGATTACTTGTAACTGTGCTTCTTCTGCTAGTACATACTTGCCTTGAATGGGATAAATACTCGCAAGAACCTTGAAAGATTCTTCCACCCATAAAGGATCCGCTACCAAAGCCTCTGCATTAAGGGCAATTACCTTATCCTGGTAATCGAAAACATTTGCTCGATCACCTATTCGTTGGTAAATGTTCATCAAATTTTGATACGTGTTGATGAAACTTGTATGAGTGGGCGATAGGGTTCGCTTTTGTATTTGGAGTACTTGTATTTGAGCCTCTAGAGCTTTTCCATATTTGCCCCAATTGAAGTATATGTCGGCCAATAGTTGATGCGAAGGTGCAAGCGCAGAGTCACCTGATTCAATCATGGATGTTTGGATAGCTATTGCCTTACTATATGCCCTTAATGCATCTGAAAATTGGCCTTTATCCTTATAAATTTCAGCCAGTTTGTAATAGGAGGCAGATATGGTAGGGCTTTGGGAGATAAACAATTGTTTGCGGATATGGATAGCCATTTTCTGAGCCTCAAGTGCCTTTTGGTGGTCTCCCCAATCGTGATATACACTGGCCAAAAGCTGATAGGAGTCTGCGATATGCGGGTGATTAGGTACCATTAGTTGTTCCTGAATCGCAATTGCTTTTAGTTGGGCTTTCAACGCTCTTGGATATTCGGTTAGCCTTTGGTAAAGGCTCGCCAAATGAGAATAGGCGAAAGCAACTTCCAAGGAATCTGGTTTTAGAGATTGCGCAAGGGTTGATATTGCTTTGTTTTGGGCATCTAATGCCTTGAGGTATCTGCCATGCGAATAATAAATAATGGCCAGGTTTTGATAAGATGATAGAATTTTAGGGTGACCGGGTGTTGGGTTTTTTTCTTGAATATCAATCACCATTTTTTGTTCAGCCAAAGCCCCTTGAAAATCGCCCATATCTTTTTTCAATAAAGCTAACTGGCTTCTACAAATAACCGTCTGTGGGTGATTGGGGCCTAAAAAATAGTAGGCATAGTGCAGGGACAATTCCTGGGCCTTGAAGGCCTTTTGTTTCTGGTTTAACCCATAGTAAGCAGCACTCAGTGCTCCCGTTAAATAAGCCCGTTTGAGTTTCTTGTAAACAGAAGGATTTGAAGCAATATGTTGAATTTTGGTATACACTTCAACGGCTTGTCGAAACTGGAAATTTAGCAAATAGGCTTCTGCTGTTAATTCATAACAAGAAATAACCTCATCGAAAATATGTAACTCTTTTGCTCGGAGGCCAGAGTCCTTGCTTAAGCCTTTATCTTGGATTTGGAGTACCTTTTGAAAAGATGAATCTAGTTGGGTTCCATTCAGTATGCTGATTACTTCTCGAATGTTTCCCTTTTTAAATTGCTCAAGTGCTTTGAGGTAAAGGTCTGAAGCAAGTTCGAGGTTCACATTAGATCTTTGATACGCAATTACAGGCAGGATTTGCCTTAATCTTTGAGTTTGATCCTCAATTAAACAAATTGCAGTTCCTGCATCAGGAATTTCCACTTCCAGCCTTTGTTCCAGCTCCAAAATTGCAAACTGTTGTTCTATCTTGTTGCCGGTCAGTCTCCTTAAAATTGCATTTCTCTCCGATAATAACACCCTTCTGGCTATTGGGTAATAATCAGTCTCGGTAGCGTGTAAATGTTCAGTACCATTTGTCCCATGTTTGTTTTTCGTATGAATTGATTTACTTGAACGAAAAAGTCCTTGCCCGCATGCTAATTGGGAAATGAATAAGAGGGTGATGAGGAGAATAATACGCATTATTTTAGGCCCATAATTATTGAAGGAATAATTTCATGGGCTCAAAGAACACAATAATTCTCCTAATTCCCTTGAAAGAGGGAGAAACAGCCTAAAATTTTCATTTCAATCCTTTTGGTTTCTGTGGTAAAAGAGCCTCATCATCCTGAATCTCCCATTTGGTCAATTTCTAAAATCCGAATCGAAACAAGAGGAACCAGTAACAATGAGGCTGACAGCGCAACGGTTTCCGCTCAAGCTTTACCACTAGGCTTAGGCAAATGGGCCTTAGCTTTACAATCGAATTTAGAAAAATTCACAAGTGAGGAGGAATATATAACCAATTTTCATCATATATCAGCAGTTTGGGAATATTCTGCTTTCGAAGGGATAGATTTTTTCATATCTTCCATTTCACTAATAAATCCATTCCTAACCTTTTAACAGTTCTATGAAAAAGTTATACCTAATGGCGATGAGCCTGATGCTCATCGCTATGACCTATTCAGTTTATGGTCAAGGAGCTAAGAGGTATCCGTTGTTTGAGCACTTTACCAACGCTTCTTGCAGTCCTTGTTATACGCACAATCCTGTTTTCCACGAACTTTATGCTAATAATGAAAATCGGGTAAATCACATTACCTATCATACGTACTGGCCAGGGTATGACCCCATGCATTTGGCCAATGTTCCTGAGCAAAATGCGATGGTGGCAATTTATAGTGTACCAGGGGTACCTCAATTGTACCTGAATGGCAGCACCAATCTCAAGGTGCCGTCGAATGCTACCCAAGCTCAGATAGATGCCTTTGAATCACAGACCAGCCCGATACAATTGAATGTTGAAGACGTTTCTGTTGGCACAGATAGGACAGCAACAGTTACGTTTAGGAGCGTACTTACCCCTCCGACAGGAAATTTCATCCTTCGAGTGGCAGTAATAGAGTCTTTGATTGAATTTGCAACCCCTCCGGGAACAAATAGAGAGACCTACTTTCCCAACGTTTTCCGGGATATGCTGACTTCTACTGCTGGGGAGCAAATAGTTTTGCAGCCGCAAGGTACCCCAACCAGCTTGAGTTTCACCTACACTCCAGATCCCAATTGGAATATGGACAACATTTACGTGATTGCTTATATTCAAAATACGGCTACCGGGGAGGTCATAAATTCTGCCGCTTCTAATATGTCCACCCTGGAGATTGCCCCTGCCACAGCAACTATCCTGAAAGCTGCAGCACAGAATACCTTTTCGGTGGACATAACAGAGACAGATGCGGACAAAATGATCCAGGTTACCCTGGACTCGAAGCATCCTATGGATTGGGCAGCTTCTTTGGAAATAGATGGCACTTCATATACCACAGACACAGTCACCTTTATGTCTTCTGTATCAACCGTTCAGAAGCTCAACCTAAAGGTCAGTCCAGGAAGTACGATTGGATTGGGGACTTATAAAATTACCATTGGGCAGGCGAACTCGAATACGCGCAGGCAGACGTTTGATTTTGTGGTGGTCAGCGGAGTCACTGATTTGATCATCAATGTGGGAGATGCCAAGGAATATGAAAATATTTACACCTACGGGATTCAGGCAGCAGGTAACCTAACCTCTGCTACCATGAGTGAGGCCAAACTAGCAGAAGGCATCACCTCTAACGCACTGGATGGCATAACAAATATCTACATGAATGCGGGTAAAAATGCCGATGCATTGAATGATGGGAATATTCAGGCCCTGCAAAGCTTCCTGCAAAATGGAGGGCGTCTGTTCCTTTCAGGGCAGGATGTGGGATATGGGGCTATGTCGAGTGCATCTGTGTCCAGTACGCCGATGGTAAAGAGCTTTTTTTCTTCCGTCCTGAAGGGCACCTTTTTTGATGATGGCGACTTTCTCAACAGGTTGCTAACCCCTGTATCGAGTGATACGATCTTTGGGAATATGTCGTCCGTTAGTGTTGTTGCTGCTCGTTTCAAGTATTCGCCTGATGAAATTGGACCTGCCACCAATGAAGCAAGAACCATATTTACCTACAATGATGACAATGCCAAGCCTGCTGGAATTCGGACAGAGACGGCCAATTATAAAGTAGTAATCATAGGGGCAGGCATGGAAATGATTCCAGATACAAGCATCGTTAACCGAATTCTGAAAATTAGTCATGACTGGTTTTATGAGGATATATCTACCCATACATTTGACGCTGCCATGGACAACCTTATAGACGGGGTAGCTTATCCTCAACCTGCCCTTGACGTTGTGTATATTCCACTGGGCACGGACTACCAAAACCTGAGAATCCAATTAATGGATATAAATGGACGAATGATCCGAGATGAAGCTGTACCCGCAGGACTTTCTAGGTATGAGTTAACAGTCGGAGATTTAGCCAACGGACTCTATTTCTATCAACTGACAGATGGAGAGCGCATGAGCAAAGCCCAAAAATTGATGGTTGAGTAACGCCTTTTGGTGAAGAGGTAAAAAAACGCAGGTGTCTGCATCAAAGCAGGCACCTGCTAACCCAAGTTGGTCAAAAAGAGCTTTATTCTCCTATTTTGTAAAAGCCCAGAATCCTTCCTCCGGCAGTTACATTAAACACTTCTGTTGCTGCGCCTGTGTCTGGGTTGTATTGGTAAACGGCATTGATCCCTCCACTGGTGGCAATGCAGTACACTTTGCCATCAATTATGGTCACCCCAGAAGCACTCGCTGATACAGTAGGTAGGGTAGGGATGACCGTTGCGGTTTGTGCAACCAGGTCGAGTTCTATAAACTGGCCATTTGCGGAGGCATTTAATAAGGCAAGTGCTTGATTGAGCAAGTCTGGGTCTGCCAGAATAGCTGCTAGACCCCCATTTGCATTCAAAAAGTCTGTTAACTCCTGAGGGACGGTGGTACTTACTACCGTGTAGCCTTTTCCATTTTGGTGGTACTCGAAATTACCCGCAAGTACAGGGAGAATCCCAAGGCTCGAACTAACCGGAGCGGTATAGTCAAAATTGTACCCTGGGTCAAAGGAGGTAGCTCCTGCTGGGATTTTCAGAATAGCTGGTGTACCGCCTACGCCTCCCGCGCCTCCCACGGAAAAGTAAATGTTGCCTTGTCCATCCACCCAGTTTTCAGTGGTTCTTCTCGACAGGCCCTTATCAGCAAAAAATGAGGTGCTCTGGTAGGTGCCTGAGGCTAAATCAATGTGGTTAACAATTGCGCTATCTGAAGCATAAAAGCTGCCACTTCCAGCAATGGCGGGCCTTGTCCATACAAACAAGTCATTTCCTCGGACCACGTAGGTTTCCCAGGTAACACTTGTCCAGTTGGGGACTCTGTATGCGGAGGTCATATCTATTACCCCCGTATTCTGCATAGTGGTAGGATTGAAAATGTTGATGTTTTCAGTACTTCCATCCCCGTAAAAGCCCGTCTCACTGTTTTGCATCCCTACAAAGCCTGCGAAGGCTAGCGTCGGTAAAAATTCACTTTCAAAGGCTTCTCCTTCCAAGTTGAATTTTACTTGCGAATAGCCTTCATCCCCTCCGGATATATTTCTGGAGACAATAAAGTTGCTGGCTTTGCTGCTCACATTAAACTGCTGGAAGGATTTTCCCTGGGTGTTGTCAATAGAACCACTTGGAATATCATCAAAAAATTGGATAAAATTAGATATGTCTTGTCCCACTCCCGATTGTGTTTGAACCACATATCCTGTTTGCTTTTCAGTTTGGACAACCTCATCATCGTCATCTCCTCCGCAGGAGGTGAAGCCTAACAGCAGGATGACCGCTAATAGCGTTAAAAAATCTCTAGTCATGGTGATAAAATGTAATTGGAAAAATTGGTTAATAAGTATATCTCACTTTCACCGCAAAATTTCTTCCTGGCTTGGGCACACTGATAACATCAAACAAGGCCGCGTCCAGGAGATTATTTGCCTGAAAATTGAAGGAAATCTTTTCTTTTAGTTGGAAGGTCAAACCTGCATCTATTGCATACTGGGTAGGAATCCAGTTATCGTCATTTCTCACCCGTCCTTCCTGGATAAAGGAAAACTCATCTACAAACTGGCCATCCAGGTTGAATTGGAGCGTGTTATCTTGACGAAAAATGTCTTCGAGGGTGTAGGTTAGCCCTAGATTGGAGAAAAAGGTTGGAATATTAGGAACGGGCTTGCCAATCAAAAAATCGTCCTGCAATTGATTGATGGCCCTGATTTCAATGTCGAAATGGGTGATATTCCAGACAAAGCTCAGGTGCTTGGTCAACTCTCCAGTTAAGGCAAGTTCTACCCCCGAGCTATATACCCTGTTCTGGTTGATGAATCGGGCTGATTCAACATCAAGGATCTGGAGGAGAATCAGGTTTCTTTGGGAGCGAATGAAGTAGTTGAGGTTTATCTTGATCAGGTCGCTCAGATCAGCTTTAAGCCCAGCATTGAAATTTTGACTTCTTTCTGGCTGTAAAGAAAAATTCGGTACAATGGTCTGAAGGTCTCCGAATATTTCCGTTTGGGTTGGGATACGGAGTGCATCTTCATAAGAAGCGCGAAGAAACATTTTTTTGTGAAATTGCCATTTTATAGCGGTATTATATCCCCAATCCTGCTCAGCAGAGGTAACTATGGGCAGTTCACTTCTGGTACCTGAGCCTCGGGTTAGGGTATTTACGCCTTGGGTGGTGTATTGAAAAGATTTAAGCGTAGCAAGCAGCTCAAGTTTTTGCTTGAACAGCAATTTTTGAACTTCAAGTGAAGTAATATTTCTTGCGATCTGAAAACCTGTCTGGTTGGGGTCTTCACCAGCTATGTAGTTTATTTCTAATTCTTCCCTCCCTCTCCGATCCTGGTAGGCAAAGAAATGATGTAAACCAATGGAAAAGTTATGCTTAAAACTACGGGTAAGGCCCACCCTGTTTACAGTGTTGTAATTGTAGACGTCGGAAATGGATGGTATGCCCAATAGCTCTGCCCCATTTATGCGGAAGATGGCTGGATTTATCGAGGTGATGTTGTTTCCATTCCAATCATAGACAGATTGGCTTGAGTCTGTAATCATTACCCGGGAATAGCCTGCAATGCCTGAATAATTCAGTTGCCACTTTTCGCTAAACCCCTTGCTTAAGTCAAACTTTAGGTAGGTATCCTGCCCTTTATATTCCATTTCTCCAAAAGGAATGATGTTGACCCGTACCCCATGTTGAACTTCTCTGCTCGTAGCAGTTAGGTAAACCCCTGCTTTGAGTGAAAGTCGCTTTTCTTTGTTAAGATAGCCGGCATTTACATGTCCCAAAAAGGAGGAAAAGGCATCATGGAACCTCCTGACCCTGATCATTTCCGTGCCTGTTGGAAAAGGAAGGTTGGGGGCGTAGGTGTTGTTCTCCACCTCCATTTCATAATTGTTGTCGCTGTAATTGTAATTGGCGTTGACATTGACATACCATTTATCTCCCAGCGGCTGGGT
This sequence comes from Bacteroidota bacterium, assembly GCA_039024295.1. GTDB lineage: Bacteria > Bacteroidota > Bacteroidia > J057 > J057 > JBCDIQ01. The sequence continues at coordinate 10,282 of JBCDIQ010000155.1, forward strand.
AAAACTTCCTGCAATCCGATGGGTATTGAATGAGCCGTACTGATAAGAGAAATCTCGGCTTTTTAGGGAGCTTTGATTGGTGGCTACATTGATGCCTCCTCCGAGGGCATCTGTGCCGATGTTTGCAGGCATAACTCCTTTATAAACTTCTATCCGGTCTACATTACTGATGGGGAGGGTATTAAGCTCAAAGCCTCCTCCCAAAAACTCAGAAGGAATGCCATTGTAGTAAAAACGAATCGAATTTCCCGTTAGGCCGTTGATGCTGATATTGGTTTGACTGCCCAGGCCCCCTGACTGACGGATTCTTACCCCTTCAACCCTGTCAAGCACTTCCGCTACATCTTGGGTTTGGCCCTGCAATTCCTGGGCATTCACGGTGTTGATGGTAATGGCTTGTTCAGCTAATTGTGCTGCCTTGGTCTTACCTATCACCAATACCTCATCCAATTCACTAACTCCTTCCTGTAGGGTAAAATCAACGATTAGGGTTTTGTTGGCAGCAATGGTAATGTCTTTTGTATCCTTTTGATATCCCACAAAAGAAGCTTCCACTTGCCAGTTCCCAACTGGGATATTGTTAAGGAAATACTCTCCCTTTGAATTGGTAAATCCACCTGTTCTTGTACCGTCCAATAGAATTGTTGCACCAGGAAGGGGTGCCCCTTTTTCATCTTTTATGAGCCCTCTTAGATTGCCCTTTTTTGCCCTTGTGCTCCTGCTTGCAGTAGGGATTATCTTCACCGTTCTTCCATTGGCAATAATTTTTATCTGGTTGCTGCCCCAAATTTCCTGGATAACGTCTCGCAGCGGTACTGCGTCAAAAGCCTTATTTATTTTACGGGTATTGTCAACTTCTGAATTGGCATAATTCAGGAAACATCCGGCCTGATCGCTAACATTCCGCAAGGCATCCTTAATAGATTGATTCTGCAATGTGATGGTGACTTTTTGCTCCAGGATATTTTGCTGGGCATAACTCACCTTCAAACAGCAAGCCAGGAAGAGTGCTGTAATTAATTGCAAGAGTGGTTTTGGGTTCATCTTCTGTACGGGCCTGCAGAATTAATAAATGGTTACTTCATTGCCGTTGATGCGGTATTCAAAATTGGCGACTTCGCTCATCAGGGCTATGAATGCTTCCAGGGAGGGATCTTGGTCAGAAAAAGTAAAGGATTGTTGTTGTAAACTGGTATCCTGAACCGTGATTCGTACATCGTACCAAGCCTCTACTACCTTGATGATTTCATCGAATGGTTGATCTTCGAAGTAGAGAATATTGTCTTTCCAGGAGGTTAGCTTCCAGGCACTCACCTGTTTTATGGCGATGCTATCACCCGGTTTTAGGACTGCTTGATCGTCCACTAGCAATGTGACAGAATTCTGGGGATTGGCTAAATCTGAAAAAGCTACTCTTCCACTGGTAACCGTAACAGTCGTTTCAGCAGAATCCCCACGGGTGTTGATGTCAAATGAGGTCCCAAGAACCTGGGTTTTGCTACCCTCAGTATAGATGATAAACGGGTGCGCTGGATCTTTTGCTACATCAAAATGGGCATGTCCTTCTAAGTAAACAATACGTTCGGTACTCGTAAATGCTTCGGGTACCTTGACTGTTGTTTCGTAATTGAGCCAAATGGTAGAGCCATCAGAAAGCGCAATACTCCTTTTTTCGCCTCTTGAGGTCTCGACGGTTTGATAGCCTTCAAAGGCCAATGTATTCGTGTCCGGGCTGTCTCCTGAATCTCCCATAAGCCAAAAAGCAATTCCTCCTGTAGCCGCAAGTAGCAGGATTGCAGCAGCATACTTCAACATGGTTGGGGCAAATCCCAGCTTCAGGTTTGGGGCATTGCTTAACGCGGCAGGTCCCAGGCGTTCCCAAATGTTCCGCTCCATCCTTTTCAATTGAGGTGCTGAAAGGGGAGAGGGTTCATCCTCGGCAGAATTTAACCACGCTTCGACAGCTTTTGCTTCCTCTGGCGTGCACTCATTCGCCTGGAACCGTTTGAGTAACTCGGGGGTGATTTTCATGAAAGGTATTGTGTTTCATACTCAAG
>JBCDIQ010000156.1:0-12333 GCA_039024295.1 Bacteroidota bacterium
AGAGGTGATCAATTCTCCGTTTTTATCATTTGCCTCAAACTGACTGAGTGTTGACTTCTCAGGGATAAAATAGGATTCGAATGCTAATGATAAGTTCCAATTGTAGAATTTTACCAATTCTGATGCTAAGAGTTGATTTTTACTGGAGAGCGTAGAGATAATCGAATCAGTATGCTGTATTCTCTCTGAGTTATAGGTTATTTTTTCCTCCAGCGTTTGGATATCTATTAGCAAATCATTCTTAAAATTCTCTAAAAATGCAGCCTCTATTCTGGCATTTTTTTGTCCTTCATTCCAATCGTTTATCCACAAGGCAATCAGAATTCCCAAAACGACAAGTAATATTTCTCCGATGGCATATATCAGGTAATGACTGATTTTTTGTTCGGCGAGGAGTTTTTTTCTGGCTCTTCTAAGGAATTGAATCATAAGTTCGGCAATTGATTTTCCCAACTGGTCACCTCAACCAGTGGCTTTCAAAAGAAAGCTGCCAAAAAATACCCTTAATTTTCGGAAGAGTTGCTGCCCAGTCTCACTTAATGAATGGTTGCCATAAATAGTCTTGGTCTGACCTAGATAAATAGGAGTTAATCTTCCCATGGGCAAGGTCATTCCATCACCTGCAAAATGGCCACCATGGCTGACAAAATAACCAGCCAATGGATGGCAATGGGCACGTATAACTTTTTGAGCAGCAAATACAGCACCCCCAAAAATACCCCCCAGGATAAGAACCACCAAAATTGGTCAATCGATTTCAGTCCGTGCTGAAAAATGAACGGTATAACTGCTACCATGCCCGCAATCCATTTGTTGAGGCCATGACTCCTGAGAGCCGTAATGGCAAATCCTCGGTAAACGATTTCTTCAGCCAACCCAGCAAGGAAGCCCATGATGACGAAAATGATCCTCGTTGTGGTCGTTTTAGGCGTGAGGGAGGATAAGCGCTGTAATTTTTCAGGATCAATGGAAGAGTTGCCCAAAGCCACTTCGATGAAAAGGATAAGCCCTATGGCAACGACCCAATAGCCGCCAAAGAGGATCTTTGTACTTCTACTTTTAAAGGAAATGCCGATGTCGTTCCATTTCCAGCCCGAGGAAGAAAGAATCTTTGAGATCAGGTAAATCTGAGCCAGGTACCAGCAGGTGATGAGTGTCCAGAAAGCCGTAAAAAAATCTACTCCTAAATTTGTGATAAGGGAACGGTTCAGTAGCAGCAGTGAAAGGAAGGTAGCAATGAGGGGAAAGCCCACTAGGACTGAAATGATTTGGGGAAATGGGATAGGCTTTACAGGTTCTGTGCGTTCCATTGATGATCTATTTTTGAAGGGGAAATGCTCAAAAATAGGCCCTCATTCAGCCAAAACAGTTACCCTATGGTAATTCCTACATTTTCTCAGACCTGATCCTGCTCAAGCTTTGCGGGGTGATGCCCAGGTAGGAAGCCAGATATTTCAGCGGAGTTCGTTCAATGTTCTTATTGCTGTTGATCAGTTCCAGGTATCGTTCTTTAGCAGTTTTGGTTAACAGATCAATTTGTTGTTGCTGCTTTTCTATAAAGGAAGATTCTGCGATGATTCGGGTAACCAGTTGACCGTAATTTCCCTGTGCAAGGGTCTGTTGGAAGTTCTGATAAGGCATCCGGAAGACTGTCGAATTCTCAAAGAGTTTTACTTCTATCGGTGTGGGCTGTTGCAAGGTGAAAGACATGTAATCGGTCAAGAAATCATTTTCATAGGAAATGTCGATACAGACGAAATTCTGTTTGTTCCAGAGTAAATTTCCGCCACTGCCGCTGAGTAAAATACTCAGGTACTTTTCAGTTGTGTGTGCTGCTTTGAGCACAAATTCTTTGGGATAGTCTTGGGTTTCCCCTAACTGCTCGAAGTTTTTCCAGACCTGAACATCCAGCTCCACATAAGGATCAAAAATCTCTTTCAGTTGATTTGCTACCATTGTTGTGAGGCGTTTTTTACCCAGTAGCATTCCTTCAAGAGAAGCTCTTTTTTAGAGAACCTGCCACGAATAAGTATTTGGGTAACGCGATCAATTGTGTTGTTCAGACGGTGGTTCGGATTATTAATATCCCAAAAATCACAATCACTGCAAAGCAGTTCCTACGCTTTTGCAATGACACCCTAACCATAGAATCTTCAACACAAGGCATCTGTGTATCGAGATAGCTAACCCCTTGTGCCCATCACTTCCCCTTCAACACATAATACACCCCCAGGTTGTAACTGGGCGCTGCGAGGATATTCCTAGCGTAGAAAACACCTCCCACAGAAGCGGAAAAGCCAATATTTTTTGAAGTGGTGTAATTGACTTCGGGGATGACAGCGAAATACGTCAGGCGATTACCAAAAATAGAGGAACTGCCGGTACTGCCATCAGAAGATTCTGACCCAAGCGGCTGAACCTGCGTCCATTTCAACGCAAGTGCCCAGTTGTCATTGGGGGTCCAGCCGAGTTCACCGCCCCACACAAAGGCGTCATCGTAGTCGACAGTTACAGGGCCACTGGAATATTTAAGGTCTGCCGTGCCACGCCATTGGTAGCCCACAGAAAGGTTGACATATAAGGGCACAGGATGAAAAGAATGGGAAGCATGAAGCATGGCCAATGCACCAAAGGCCCCATCTCCTGCCTGGAGCAGTTCGGTATCTCCGCCAACATTCTCGCCTGTTGGCAACTTCAGTTGGGCTGAGGTCGCCAGAACAATCGGACCTTCTGTGAGGATGCCGTATTTGAGTCCTAACTGGATATCTCCCAGGCCATTGAACTCATCACCTGCTACCACAGTGCCATCGACCGTGCTTTCCAGTTCATTGATGGTGCTTCGCACGAACAGTTGGGCATTGAGCAAGGCCGTAAATCGGTCGTTGATACCATATTCTCCATAGAGTACCGTGCTGTAGACAGAGGTGGTGGTGATGTCAATCAGGTTGCCTTCCGGGTTGAAGAACTGCCCTGCCCGGATGGAGCTTTGGTTGAGTTTGAAGTACCCTTCTTTCTCTTTTTGGGTCCATCCGCTTTGGGCATGGGACATGGACGTCATCGCAAAGATGAGCAAGGTAAAAAACGCTATTCGTTTCATGATGGGTAAGTTGTGTAGCAGGTTATTCAAGGGCAGCAGTACCAAATGGTGCCCGGAAGGGTTGACAATACACCAATACATGGTCAAAGGATTCTGGATCTAAATTATCCGGGATAGGATAAGTCTGTGTACCTGAAGTGGCCTGCAAATTCCCCAGGTTGATGCCTCCGCTGACGTTGGTTGCATTGGGGCTTATGTAAACGTAGAGTCCTGGTCCGTTTTGCGTCCGGAAATCATTGCTGAACACCACCACATTTCGATCAGCGGATCGCTCGATGGTAGCGGTTCCCGATACGGTGTATCCATTGAGGCCCCGGAAGGTCCCACCGCGAGTCAGAGAGGGTGCCCCAACCATCAGGGAAACAGGCAAGCTGTTGATGTCCTCAGAAGTCGCCCTTATTTGGGTAGTACCATTGGCCAGAGCAATGACCAAGCCATTATTATTAACCGAACAAATATTGGGATCGCTGCTGTTCCAGGTTACGGGCCTCCCGAATATGGCCGTCCCACTGGCAGAAGTAAGTTCTACCTCTAATTGAAGGGAATCGCCAATGGCAAGTTCCATGGGGGCTGTGGTAATGGTGACGGAAGCCAGGTCCTCAGCATTTGCTGAGACGGTTACCAGCAGGGAATCCGAAAGCGTTTCCGTTAGCACATCGATCCATACTTGCCCTTCGGCCACTGCGTTGAGCAGGCCAGCGGCATCTATGGTGGCGATGGAAGGGTTACGACTGCTCCAGCTAATTTCCTTTTCAAGCGAGCTATCATCTGAAGAGATGACCTGGGCTGAAAGCTGCTGGCTTTCTCCTTCCAGCAGGACGATAGAGGAATTGCTGAGTTCTATTCGAGCAGGAACGGGTCCGAGGGGTTCATCGACCAAGTCAGTGCCGATACAACTGGTCATGAACAGCAGGATCAAGGAATAGAAATACGTTTGGCGTTTCATAGTGAGGGGACAATATTGCTGAAAGATAGGGCAAAAGTAGGCCACGAATCCTGCCCAAACCGTCTGCCTGTTGACAATTGGGAGGGGTTTTTGAAGTAGGATTTGTTATGGGTTTATATGAACCCCAATCAAATTAACCTGTTGATTATAAATTAGTTATACTGCTAAAATAATATCTTTCAGCCACTAAAAAAGGTATTCGTTGGTTTTTTTAGTCCTGCTTGAACCATTGGTTGAGGAATAGGTCCTCGATTTTTTGCCGGTTGGAAACATCAATTATTTCGTCCAATTTCCATTGCTGGTTTGCCAACTCCGCTTTGTACCAAATGGAAATATCCTTTTCGGTAAAGATGGAATCGCGATTTGAATCTCTGATAGTCCTCAACAATAGTTGATCGGAGTTGGGGACTACTTCAAAGTATTGCACATGCTCATTGTGCGGCGAAATTCTCTGCAGGTTGGTGCCGCCTGTTGATGAGGAGAATAAATAGGTCGGGTCTTTTGAGGTTAGGGTGCCATCTCCATTGAAATCAATGTCCTCGATCTCATACAAAATGACCTGACTCATTTCTTGGTTGGTGTCATCATCTAGCAGTATGTATTCCTCGGCCTTATTTACGTGGATGTTTGAAATTCGAACTTTCTTTTCTGTGAGTAAACGAGTGGAACCCGTTTTACCATCGTAGAATACAACGTTCCAATACCTTGGGAAATCATAAGAGGAGTAACTGCTTCCACTTAACTTCCTCCTTTTCGCAGGTGAGTTGGCCGAAAGAGGAATCATGACCTGATCAGAACTTTCAATGACAATAGGGGATCCATACTCAAAACTGAATTTCGTTTGGATAGGCTCGATTTTGTCAACCGCTTGGCCTTTCTCTTCGATTGAGTTAATGTTTGGCTCACTTTTGTTACAGGCAAATAGACTGAGGACCAATGCGATTCCAATAAGCTGTTTCATGGGGGGCATATAAAAGGGTGTGAATCATCTATCTCTTAGGCAGATTATTTCCTTGAGAAGAAGGATTTAATTCTTTCCCATATCGATTTTTGTGGTTTAATATTTTCAAAAAAGTGGGGATGAAACTTTACTTCTTCATTTAGCTTTATCATCCCTTGAGCCATCTCATTGGGATTGAAATCATCTTCCTGGGCTAGTATTTGCCGCATTCGTTCTGCTACTTCATTTACGCTCATTTTTATCTTACTTACATCATAACTTACTTTCTGTAGAATATTAATATAGCCAAAATTACCCACCTCGATGTGCCATCCTGGCCAAAATTTGATCAGTTCATCTTCAAGTCCTGTGATACTTTGATTAACAAACAATTTCTTTTCGTCAATATCTATTAGAAGTAGATTCGGGCTTTCAATTTGAGATTCCTTGAGCAATTGTGAAGATGATTTCCTATCTAAGATATCTATAATCCCTTCTCCAAGTAGGGCGACTTCTTCATCTGTACAGTCGTACAGCTCTTTCATCCTTAGATTATTATCATTTTTCATGATAATCAGGCAGGATGTGTACTCCCCAATCGTTTTGTTTGCAAATTCTTTCATATCTATTCTGTCGAAATTTGGCCTCTGCTTAGACGTGTAATCTATTTCTATCAGTTTCTCGATGTCATACATTTCCTTCTCAGCTAAACTGATTTTCCATCCTTTCCATATTTCCTTGAGAAGTTTCAGGTATTCCTGTCTTACTGAAAATTCAGAAAGGTGCGCGATTTCCCAGAATAGAAGATGGTTGGTATCCAGGTCGATATACACGCAGCCTTCAATCCATGGTTCATCAATTAGTTCATTTTTCTTATCAAACTGGCGAACAAATGAGACAAACCTATTTGAGCCAAGTAGAAGGTCATTGGCCATGAAGCGAGCGCGCCAATGTGTATAGAAAATCTCAGTCTGATCGTTCGACTTTATTACATAATTGCCCCTATTTCCCATTTTACAATAACATTGTGGCTACAATATACGCTTAATTACTTCCCTGCCTGCAATCGCTGTTTGCACGGAAACTTGACTCTGGGGTACAAAATCCATGGCTAGAGGCTGTCGATAACTTCCGAGATTACCCGTTCGCTGTAACTGTTGATCTTCCAATGACCCGGACTCCAGCCTTTGAGGAAACGGTGAAAATCTGCCCAGGCTACCCGGTAAAGAGATCGCCATTCCGCTTCCAGTGCCGCATCGCGCTGCCCTAGTACTTGCTGTAAATACCCGAAATAGGTATCCAGAATCTTTCCTTCCAGACGCTCACAGTCTCGTTCATTCAGGCAGCTCCCAACAAAATACGCCACATCCTTCATGCCGCAGCCACCACCTACATACTGAAAATCCACGCCGGCTACTTGTCCATCTTTGGAAAAACAGAAGTTTGCCAGCTTGGCATCTCCATGGACAAAGGTCTGGTAGGTACAGGCAGCGAGTTTCTCATCAATGGCATGAGCCGCCTCCCGCAATCGGTGATCTGCCAATGCCGCCAGCTCATCAGGACGTGTCTTCAAATGCCAATAGGTCCCAACTTCCCAAAGTCCTTCAGGGACTTTGCCTAGGTAACTTGCATGAAACTGCGCCAGCCACTTCAGGCAGGAGGCAATTTCCTCCCATTTGAGGGAGCGTTTGCGCAAGGGATAGCCAGCAGCATCCAGGTCTTCCAGTACCATGAGTACCTCATCGCCGTGGGTTTCAATTGCAAGACAATTGGGCAAACGTGCAGCACTTTGGGCACTGTAATTTTTGTACCAGGTTGTCTCTACCTGGTAGGATTTAATTTTGCGCTGGTGGCTGATGCCGGTGTTCCATCCGCGGGGATGGTGGTGGGCTACGGGCAACTGGACGTGTTTGACCACCACGCTTTCCATTGGCGCATCCTGTAAGCTGATGCGTATGATTTTCCCATATCCGCTCCACAGCTCCTGGATGACCTCTTGTTCAATTAGGCCAGCAGCTCCTGTTTTTTGCTGAATGATCGATTTAATGTGTTCGTTCATGAGGATTGGGAGAAAGTCTGAAGGATTAATTATCGGAGTTTATAGTTTTCCAAGTTAAGATATGTGATTTTTGACGGTTATGAATTTAACTAATCGAGTCTCTTTCTGCGTTTTACAACGTACCTCTGGTCTCCGACCGGAGATGAATACGCCGGTGGAATAACAGCGGTACAGGGTTCATTGCTCATGCTAATGTTCACAAAATTTGCCCTGGTAGATTTTTCCAGAGTTGTAGCAGCCTCTTAACCAACGCTGACAGGGTAAAAGCACACTGATGAAAACCCTGTCAGCGTTCTGAAGGCTTTTTTTCACTTGATGCAAGGCGTTCGTCACTCATTCTAATGTTCACAAAATTTGCCCTGATAGATTTTTCCAGAGTTGTAGCAGGCTCCTAACCAACGCTGACAGGGTAAAAGCACACTGATGAAAACCCTGTCAGCGTTCTGAAGGCTTTCTTTCACTTGATGCAAAGCGTTCGTCACTCATCCCAATTTTCACAAAACTTGCCTTGTTAGACTATAATTAACCGCCACGTAAATATCGACTTCGGAGTTTTCTCCATTTTGGGATTTGGGTCTATATACTTCAAAATCGGCGGTGTAGGCACGGCTTAGTTCTTTATCCTTTGACCAGATGTCCTGCCATGCCTGTACAACAGCCCGCGGCATTGCACCTTTGGCGACAATCTTCTGGTAGGTACCACCTGTAAATTCCCGTCCGATCATCCCGGCAGGCACTTGAGAAAGTGAATTAACCCTTAAACCGATCATGGCGGTATACTTTCCGGTGAAGTCGGATTCGTAATCTGTGTAAATGGCATAAACGTCATTGCTTGCCTTGTTGGGCACCTTTCCCGGGACATTCTCCGCATAGAATGTTGCCCAAAGTTTTTCTAGATCTGCTGCTTGACCCTGTTCATTGGTGGTATCTACTGAGATGCCGATGATCTTGAAACTGTCCAGTTGTTCCATATTTCTGTTGTGAAAGTATGGTGCAATATATCAACATTCGGGATGATCATCTATCGGGGATAGTTTTGCTATTTCCTTGACAATTGTTTCTGTTATTCCGTATTCTTTTTTATGGTAATAGATGTCCCATCCGGAAACTCTTTTATTTCCTCGTACAGTTTTTTGAGCGAGCTTAAACGTCCTTCAACCGAGATTGCTTTAGCAGTTCTTTCGACAGGCGAGTCAATCACAAAAGGCGGATACACGTTGATCAATTCCCCTGGCCTAAGGTTAAATTCGCTCTCCAGCAATCCTTCGAAAGCTTCCAATCCCAGGTAAGTGATTGGATTCTTTTCCAGGTTTCCCCAAAATTCCTGCAAGGATGAGCTTAATGGTTCCATTTCTCCGGTTTCAGTTCTGAGAATAAAGACCTGGTCCTTTCTCAGGATAAGCTGCTCTCCGTAGCAATCCTGGCCAAAAGGGATGTCCTGTTCGTCCACAGCCTCATAAACTGCATGAAAAGCTTCGCTTCCTTTCCAATACATATACAGGGAATGCCATTCAGGTTGGTGAACACAGCCCCTGATGTGAATGCCGCCATTTAGCCCGATAAAGCCATTTTTTTGACTCAAAACCTCTTGTAGCTGTCTGGGCAATAGGTTAAAGGTTTCCCTATCTGTGATTTGGGATCCTTCGTAAGTTAAGCCAAGGATGTTCATTTATGGGCTAAAATTGGGGTTCAACCAACTGACAAGTCTAGTTTTAAAACAATGAAGTATCTAATGATGATCGAGGCTCACTTTCATTTTCTGTTTTAAGTCGGTACTAGGTCTCTTAATTACCAGGGTTATCCTATTGAGGTAATTACGATCTTCAAATTCGACCTCTATGTCACTTCCAATTTCTTGGATATGCTTAATTTCTACGGACCTTGATGACAATTTCAACTGACTTCCTTCAAATTCAAAAATTGTTGGGGTTAAGGGTATCGATCTGAATAACATTTTAGTTTTACCCACAACTAAAAAAGATCCTTTATTCAAGACCAAGTCACATTCATTGAAGGAATACAGAGTGTGATATGGATTGAACTCACTTTTATTTTTCTTCTTCAAATGATCGTAATTCTTAAACCAAACCCTCAAATCGTGGAAAGTTTCTGAAGAAGCATTCGAATACTCACGTATTATTTTCCTGGCCCTCTTTTCGATGCTTGTAACATATATCCAACCCAAGATAAACGGAAAGGAGATAATTGAGATGATAACTACTATTTCGATGAATTGCCCCACTACTTTGATGGTTTAGAGTGCTTAACAAGTTTGTTCTTATGGTTTATGTTCAAAGGAAACTACTGGAACTTCTTTTTCTTTTTTGTATAGATTTTCTTATCGAAGTATATGGGTATCCTCCGCGGTTGAATAGTTACCTTACCACATTTATAATAAATACTCCATTCAGGAATCAGTCTAATTACTCTCCTTGCTTCTTTGTTGAGTTCCTCATTTATACCTCCCAGAATTTGAATGTCCTGGATATCGCCGGACTCATCAATCCAAACCCATGTCATGACCCTGGCCTTTTTCTTTAATTTGAATTTCTTCACCAAGCCCCAATTTATTACCTGGTACAGAAAATTATTAAGGCTATCCGGTTCCTTTTCAAGGATCGATACATAGGAAGGCTTAAATTCTTCCACCGCCTTTAATTTTCCCCCTTCAAAATCAAAGTATCTTTCATGTTCATAAACTGAATGGTATCTCATATGGACATACAAAATCATTTTGCCGTATGGATTAAGTAACGGATAGGATACCCAATCTGCAAATATCCTATTGGTACCAAATTCTTGCTCTATGTTTAGGGTAATGGGGTCGGAACAGCAATTCGTCTGAACCTTCACCAGGAATAAACTGTCGTTTGTTAGTTCCCAGGTTGCCACATATCCCCTCCATAATGCAGTACAGGTGCCAATCATCTCAACCTCTCCAATTTTCCTATTGCCTTTTTGGTCAAAGTAGCTTTCCAGGGGATTGGAATGAAGGATGAGGGTATCTCTGTTGTAGATCAGAATATCCGCAAACTGGGCTGTCGCAAATACCTGAGAACTTATCAGGGACAATAATAAGGTTATTAGCACTCTCATAGGCCGATGGATTTTTGCAGTTCTATTGTTCATCTTTCCTCCAGAGTTCTCCCTTTTTGGTAACCTTGCAGAGGTAACATTCACTTATTCCGTCCCCCCCATTGTACCAGACATGCTCGGCGTTTACCTTTTCGCAGTCTTCTCCTTTATCTGCAATTCCAAGGTTGATCATCCACCAGGGAAGTCTTTCCCGGATGAGCAGCCTCCACATGTAAGGGTGTCTTTTGGTATTTTTCATTTCGTTCCTGTTTGGGATAGGTGATATTTATTATATGGAAAAATTGGGGTCAGGTTCAATTTTTTTGAAGTCTTCAAGTGGAAACTCCCGAGGTACGCCTGAGCCCTCTTCCTAATCCGACTCATTGGATAACTCCTAATACCCCGTCAAAATAGCCACTGCAACAAACCCCATGGCCACTACCATGCTGGCCAGGAATAAGGGCAAGACGAATTTGAACCATTTTTCAAAAGGTACTTTGGCAACGCCTAGCATGGCCATCAGTACCCCATTGGTGGGGATGATGATATTTGACAACCCATCTCCGAGGATAAAGGCCAATACGGCTGTCTGGCGAGACAATCCCAGGATATCTGACAACGGGGTCATCAGGGGCATGGAGACCAAAGCTTGCCCGGAGGCAGATGGAATAAAAAAGTTGAGAACAGACTGAAATAATAGCATCCCTTCACCCGCGATTATGAGGGGCATGGACATGAGAGAACTGCTTGCATAGTGCAATATGCTATCGATAACTTGGGCTTCCTGTAGGACCACATATATGCCGCGTGCTACCCCGACCACCAGTGCGGGAACAATCATAATCTCGAGTCCCTTGGTCAATGCTGCCATTGCCTCATCTCCGCTCATACCTGCCAGGAAAGTCACCACTATGGCAATGCATACAAAACAGGCACTCATTTCTATTAACCTCCATCCAAGCAATTGCACGGCTACAAGTATGGCCGCGTAAGAGGCCACAAAAAAGCCAAGAATGCGTACATGGCACCTTGTCAGCACGACTTTTTCAAAGTTACCGTATTCTTCCAGGTTAAAGGGATCATCCTGTAAGTGACTCAATGAAGGGTTCATTCGAACGCGCTCTCCATATCGCATGAGGAAATAAAAGCCAAGACCCGCGCAAACCACATAAAGCACCAAACGTAATCCAATTCCTGAGCCTGGAGGAAGCTCTGCAACGGATTGAGCAATTAGAACTGTGAAGGGGTTCGTGACTCCTGTGCTCCAGCCTAAAAAGATGGGTACTCCAACCATGCCAAACCCGAACATCCGATCGTATCCCATGCGTTTGGCCAGGAATAAGAAAATAGGGATAAGGGGAATAACTTCCATCAATAAACCCAAAAAAGCAGACCCAGAGAATACCAGGATATACAGAATGAAAAACAGCTGTTTGGGGCGTGTATTGAACCTTTCAATCAGGGAAAAAAGCGCCGCATTGAGGGCACCCGTGTAATGGATCAGAGTGAATACGGCCCCGATCAGGAAGACATAAAATACCAGAGCAGCAGAATCGGACAGCCCTTTGGGAATGGCAGCAAAAACGCCTAGCAAAGAGGTAGGAGAAGCCTTCCCTTCCACTTCTTCTCCAATAAGAACAGATTTGAGAGAATAATGCTTGGGAATCTCTGTATAGCTCTCTGGTTTCACTACGGTCTGTTTGGTTTTTTGGGAATCCTTTGGTTTCCGGTCATACTTACCACTGGGAATTACATAGGACAAGACCGAACACAGGATAATGATCCAAAACAGAAATATAAAGACGTGGGGGATTTTGAATGTGCGCATACCGTCTCCACTAGCAAGTCAACCGTAATATTCTATCGTGACAAAAGGCGTGACTGGTGTAGAGAAAATTACGAAAAAAATTAATGGTTGCTATTTCTTGATCTAGCTACTACCCATTTTCTGCCCTTAAAGGGGCAGAAAAGCTTTATAAGAAACTGTTTGTGATAATCATTAATCGATCAATTTTATTTCTCCTCCACCAACTGAATGTTATTCCCACAGGTATCATTAAATACCGCAATCACAACGGTTCCCATTTCTGTTGGCTCTACGCTGAATTCGACCCCCAATTTTGTCAGCCTGTCATACTCTTCTTGAACGCTGTCTACGTAAAACTGGGTCCAGGGAATGCCTTTGCTCATCAATGCATCTTGGTACACTTTCGATG
>JBCDIQ010000157.1:0-12304 GCA_039024295.1 Bacteroidota bacterium
ATAGCACCATATGCCTCCGCGTCAGCAGCTTGTGTGGCGTACACCAATAATTGCAACTCCTGGGTAAATTCTCTCAGCGAAAATACTCCTACGTAAGAGTAGGAGACCACCACAGCAGAAGCTGCTGATACATCTGAGACAAAACTCACCGATGGCCCAGCCAGGTCCACGGTAAAATCCTGATTAGGAAATAAAAGCTGCGTTCGCTCATTTACCGTCCCCTGGTCAAATACCAGCGTACAAGTGACTGTATCTTCCAGTGGCTGCTGGGCAAGTGCGTAAGGCCCTGCGGGTGCACCTCCATTGATAGCGATTTCCTCTTTGAGGCTTCTTGGCCGGGGTTCAGACGAACCGCCTAATCTTGCTTGCTGTTCCATTTGAAAAGATCCCGGCGACATCACCAAAAGTGGGACTGAGCTGATAATCGGAACTCCTTGGGGCCCTCCTACAATTCTGCTCATAGGTGAACTGAGCAAGCCGGTAAATCCGGTTCGCATAAGTTCTACAGACTGGTTGATGAATCTTCTGATGAGCATGAGGGGGGAAAGTATTAGGTGTTGGCCATTAGGTATAAGTTAAAGTTATCAGTACTCAGTTATCGGTTTTCAGTTCTTTGCATCAAATGCACAACACTGAAAACTGTAAACAGTCAACCGAAAACCTCAACGTCAAGAATTTACTGCGGCACCATTTTCCTGCCGATGGCCAAGCTCTTCTTCCAGCACTTGGATGGCCCCGCTGATGCGAAGCATCGTCTGGTTCAGGTTATTGGCTTCGGCCTCTAATTCTGCAAGGCGTTTTTGGCCTACTTCAAATTCTTCTTTAAGCTCTTTAAGCCGTTTTTCGAGTTGTTCTTTCATGGTAAAGGGTTCTTTTGCTTTTCAAGGAAATTACTTCATCTCCTTCATTTGATCAATGACTTCCAACATTTCCTTCTTGGTCATATCATCCGAAATGACCACGCCTACATCTTTTAAAAAGCTCGCCACCTCGGATTTCTTAGCTGAATTATCGGGAACTATGTCCATCACCTCCTCTGTCAGTGGAAATAATCGGAGATCTTGGGAAGAATTATTATCCTCCAAGACCAATACATTACCCTTGGGATCTATATCAAAATCTGAAGGAACTTCCTCTCCATCGTATTTGCCAAACTCCATAAGTGACGGATCAAAATCGGGAAAAATATCTTTGGCTTTAAGGTTTTCGGATACCGGGCGCATATCTACATGCACCACTTCTTCTGTTTGTTTGGATCGGATGATATACATAGTGGGGAGGGGTTTTAGGGATTAGGTCTGAGCTTTTAGGTGATAGGTTTTTAATAGATACTTACTTTTGAACGATAGCAAGCAGTTGCTCTTGAAGGGCCTGAATCTGCTTTTGCTGCTCTTTGATGGCCTCGACGAGCATCGGGGTAATGGCACTGTAATTCATACCTGAGGTGTACACACCATCTGGCTCATAAGCCACAATCTCAGGGATGTAATCCCCAACTTCTTCGGCAATAAAACCAAGATCATGGGCACCATCCTTTTTCCAATTAAAATATACTCCTCTGATGCTAAGAATTTTGTCCAGAGCACCCTCAATTTGACGGATATTATCTTTGAACCGGATGGAACTTCCCTGACCGTATCTTCTAGCGGAGTTTGTATGGACAGAATAGAAAGAATAGCCAGTGCCATCATTTTGTCCCCTAACACACGTAATGGCACTACTTGTCCGGCCGTGAATCCGTTCAACCAAGGAGGTCGAGCTAGGATTAACATAACGAGTAGTATTATTCACATCAACAAGTCGTGAAGCCCGAATGTCGTTATTGGTATTGATGATCCCATTAACATCTAACGTATACTGAGGACTAGTGGTCAAAATACCTACTCGCCCAGTATGGGTATTTGACCTTGCGATGGTCATAAGGGTTCCACTAGACGAATTTGCCCCGTTACCACTTCGATCGCGGTTGGTAATGGAAAACCGGATACTACTACTAGTCCCTGCATTTGCATAAGAGAAACCCGTAAAAGCGTTGTTGACCCCTATTCTCAGGCGATCATCATCCAGGTTATTCCCCCTACCAACAGAGAAATAGCTAAAGTTGGACACCACATTGAAATGTGCCCCGCCACCTGTTCCAAATCTACCATTAAAGTGGAAGGTCGAGACCGGATCAGTGGTATTGATCCCTACATTGCCTCCCGGCTGTATGAACAGCCTCCCATCTGCTACCCCCGTTTCGGCAAAGTTCAGTCCAGGACGGGTTCCGAGCACATTCATATTTACATGCCAAACGGTAGATCCTGCGGCATTCTTCAAGCTTAGCACGCTTAAATCGGTACCCGCTCCCTGAATGGTAAGGGGGCGATCTGGAGCTGCGCCGCCCACACTTAGGCGGGCATTTACCCTCAGGTCACCGGTAAAGGTATCTCCTGCGAGGTTTGCTTTTTCATTGTCCAGGCGAACGATTTCGTTCATGGCGTCATTCCAATCTGCTGATCGGATAATGTCGCCGGAGGTTTTGGTATCTGGGGTGAAGGGCATATTGTTAGGTTTTAGGGATGAGGTGAAAGGTATTAGCTATAAGGTTATCGGTTGCCAGTTCTCGGTTATCAGTATAAGAACTATGTTCTATCAACTGTAAGCCGAACACTGTTGAGCGAAGCGAAATCCCGGAAAACGGGAAAAACTGTGAACTAAAAAAGAATTTCCCATACAAAGGTGAGCCTGAAGTCGGTTGTTTTTTGGACGGAAGGGAACACGACCCTATTGTACATGACCCCAGCAGTTGCATCATTGAAGAGTCCAGCCTCCGTAAGGTTGCCATTGCCTTCGTTGAAATCAAGTTCTGCTGTTAGCCGAACCCGTATTTTATTATCTGTGGTGACAGTAAGGTCTATCGTTGGGTCTACTGGATTGATGGCCTTGCGAAATAGCTCGGTGCCGAGTGCAGTATCTCCAGGTGCAACAGCCGTATTACCTGTACCGATGGCCAGATGGGAAACAGGGGTAATGGTTTCATTGATGAATAATTTTGCCACGAGGTCACGACCTGACTGCACAATGCTGTTTTTTGCACGAACTTCGCGGGCCAGATCGTCTTTTTGATCGTGAAGTTGCAGGAAAATATGGCCCTGCATGTCGAGTTGTTCTTTTATGTTCATTATCCAAAGGTGTTTAGGGAGTCAAAACTGGTGTAATCAAATACCCCTGAGAGGGTGAGACTGTCTGACAATTCATGTTCAAGGCCTCCGCTGTAAGGTTCGGCCAAGCTGTCGATATCGAAGTTGACCTCTTCCATTTCCTGGTCTTCTTCAAGGGGATAGGTAAGGTTGAGGGAAATCTCGAGTCCTTGGTCTTCCGTGAAGTACTTCTCGTAGGCAATCTCGGACAGCACCCCCGCAGCCTTCACTTTATCGACGATATATTTAATCTGATTTCGAGGATTTTCGGGCAGGTCATCGAACTTATCCGTAAAGCCAGGAATGTCCCAGGGGATTCGCACCCGAAAAGAGCCGGGATTGAGCTCCAGGATTCGGACTTGCATATCCACTACTGGGTCAGATGACCCAAAAACTGCTGTATCGAAAACGCTTTGCGGATCATCAAAACGTCCTATCTCAGCAATACTTTGCTGGTCAAACAGGGAGAAGTCAAATCTGGACTGGTCGTAAATTCCTTGGGAAAGGCCCAGGTTTGCTTCTAACCGAAGCGATGTCGGGCCTGGTTCCAAGATAAGTTGTCCAACCAGTGGAACAGACAGTCCTTGTAACAACGCAGTGCCATCACTGAAAAAGGACAAGGCTTCATCTTGTACCAATTGGCCTTCGTAGCGGACGAAGGTTCCATTCGAGAGGTTGCGGATCGTGGGATTAATCAGCGGGTTCACCAGGCCAGAAATCGTTTCAATTCGAACTTCAGGAATGACGCCAATGGCATTGGGGTTGTACACTGCTAATACTTCATAGGGGGCCATGCTTTGAGCGGCAGCCACTACAAGCTCTGGCAAATATTCTTCTATCCGAATAAGGTTTCGGGCAGCTACTGTTTCTGGACTATCTCCTACAATGCCCAGGTTTGCCGCAACAATGGAAATGATGCCTTCTTTGGTAGAGGCCCCATTTTTTAAAACTTGAATGAGGCCCATGATGCGTTCCCGGTACAATACATCTGGATCGGCCAGTAATGCCAGGCGATTCATCACGTCCTCTAGATCGGTAGCTCCTGCTTCCAGGTCGAGCACTAAACTTTGCAAGCGGCTTTGGTAGGGATTATTGGGCTGCTGAGTCACTGCTCCCAGGAATGCCACTGCTTGAGCTTTTGAGGCATACTGGCGTTTTTTGATCCCGGCAATCAGCGTTTTAATTTGTGCTTGATACGCATCATCATCTACTGAGGGCCTTCCCACCTGCTTGAGCAATGAGGTTCCCCCGAGGTTTTCCAGGTAAAGGGAAAAAATCTTGTCCAAATCTCCTTTCTGGCCCGTGTCAAATCCCTTAGAGTTGAGGTTATCTGCCGTCTGCACCCAATGGCTTTGCATCACCCGAATAGCATCCGCTTCGGCCTGATCAAGCATTTCCCCAAATACCTGCATGAAGCGATAAAAGACGTTTTCCCGATCATTAGACCGGTAGAAAGAAGGAAAACGACTGATAAGGCTGTTGGTACGACTCACTAGGACATGCGGTTAAAAGGTGAAGTTCAGGGTGGCTAATCTTGCTTTTTCAAAGGGTTCGACAGCTATGGTAGTAGCAGAGACCCTTCCTGCTTGAACTGTGGCACCAATGGCGGCCTCAAAATCATTTTCATCTATTTCCACCGCCAACACCCGGTCTACCCCTGCAGCGATTTCTATCAGGGAGGTAAATTCTACATCTGCTTCTTGGGGTAAGGCATCTAAGTACTCAGAAACCCCAGTCCGAATCGCATCAAACAACGCATTTCGCTCATCATTGGTGATGCTGGGGGGCAAGGTTAATTGCAAAACACCAGAAATATCTAGTACGCTGTGGTAGGCAAATACATTCCCCAAAACAGGCTGCTCCACAAAGCTGGTTTGGACGATGTTTACGCCGCTATCCACACCGAGTAAAGGCCTTTCGCACCAGGCAGTTGCTTCCATTTTGAAAGAAGCAGCATCTAATGTCAAGGCCAACGGCGGATCATTGATGATCGCTTCGATCTCATCTTGTCTCACTGCAGCTCCAAGGGATAATCCATTAAAGTAAGCCGTAAAATTAGTGATGAGCGTTTCTAGTGTAATCACATCAAGCCCAGTGGCCTGAAATTCCAGATCTACCACCAGTTCTTTGTCCTCGGAGGCAACACAAACAAAGCTGTCTTCCAGGTCAAATCGTTCAAATTCTTCCAGCTCAATGAGTTTGTCAGCAAAGCCATACTGGTTGACATATGTGATGCCATTCTTGGACTTGGTGGTTTCAATCTGGAAATCATCCAGGTTTTCCAGGCCGTCGAGTGAAAGCACCTCCTTGATGATTTGGGCGAAAAAGAATTTGTCTCCCATTTTCAGGTTGGCCATCAGGTTGAGGATGGTTTGGCGAACGGTTTCTTCAAATTCTGCCCGTTCTTCATCTGACAGACTCAATACGGGGTTTAAGCTAATTCGGAAAATGGCCTCAGCTTCCACCTGCTCTACCCCTTTGAGTATTACAAAGATTCCAGCCGCCCGCACCTCATCAATTGCTGTCAGGATTCGATCATTTTCTTCGGGCTGGCTCAGATCAGGTCCATCTACGAACACTTCTATTACCCCAAATTGCTCCAAAATCAACGGTGCGGCGACGGAAGCCCCAAGGTCTGAGAGGCCAGCATCGCTGATGGTCCAGGTATATCCAGTAGTATCGGATACTTCTCCCAATTTCCCCTCCAACATCGCCACGACCGGCACCTCAACCGAAGCATCTCCATCTGGCAGGATAACCGCTTCTCTGGTGACAAATGGCTTTTCTTCCATGGAAGGACCAACCCCCACGATTTCGGCACTTCGGGGAATGTTCACATCCCCAGCACCTGCATTTCGAGTAAACGTCATGAAACCGCGAGCAAAGTGAAAGTTCTCTTTGACCTTTACATCTTTCACGCCAGGAAGGCTAATGAGCGCATTTTCAATGGAAAGGATGGTGGCTTTCCCAGAAGAGATCAGGGCGTTTTTTGCGCGTTCCCGCAAGGCATCATCTGATTCTCGTCGTTTGCCCGTAAGTCGAATCGGATCCGAATTGTTCACATCTTTGATTCCAGGTACGGGTCGCGGCATCACCACCACAGTATTTGCTCCAGTATCTTCATCTTCTCCCCTATTAACTGCCCGAACCTTGATGTCCATCAGGGTCTGGTCTTTGGGTAAAACTCGTTCTTCAATGGTCAGGTATACTTTCTTGGGCGAATCCGGGGTGTCTTCCGTTGCCACAAGGGTACCCAGCGGAATAGGGATATCTTCATTGCCAATATCCCGCTGAAACGTCACCAACCCCTCAGCGAAGTCCGGGAGGCCTCTTTTAATGCCTAAGATAGCCACTACATTGTCCAGTTGCTGCCCCTCAGCAGTATCGACAAATCCGGCCAGATACACCAGGTTCAGCTTCTCATATAATAATGCCAGTTCGTAACTGAAGGTCTCAAACATGGTACGCGCCACGCTCCCCACTTCAAAGTCGGTTACCACTGAGCTTCGCTGGCGCATCTGCTCGTACAGCTCGTTGTATGTTTTAGGGGTGAAGGACATTTTTTAATCAAGTTTTCAGTTGTCAGTGCTCGGTTGTCAGTTTTTTTTCTCTGGAAGAGTCCTTTTGATTAACAGTTTCTGCCTATTTCACCATCTCTTGGAACAAACTGGAAACTGAAAACCGTATACTGTGAACTAGCCAAGGTTTAGGGGTAGAATGAAGGAAAACGGCTCAACATTTCCTTTGGGCTTTACGCCGATGGTTATCTGCATCGTGGTGCGGCCGTCGAGCCGTGCAGGTGGGGCAAATTGAACGAAAGTTACTTCCTCAATTCTTGCTTCCTGGGCTAGGGCCTCTCTGATATAGATTTCGGCGAGTCCTTGCAGCCTGACATTGTTCAACTCACCTACTAGCTCATGCAAGCGAGAGCCATAATAGGGGTGTCCCAATCGGGCCAATTCTCCCCGCCGGGTAAATAAGCGGTTGATAATTGCCTGCGCCAGGTTTTCCCGTCCCTCAACGGTTTGCACATCTCCCCTGCCGGTTTTCCGCAGGTCCACATAGGACCGATCAGAAACCAGTTCATCAAAACTTCTTCTGGTGAGTTGAATGTCTTTCATAATATCTACAGTTACATCGCAAAACCAACCTATCACCTAATACCTATCGGCTTTCACCTAGTTTATGGTCCCAGAAACCACAAGGTTACCTTGAATATTGACTGTACCCGCATTATTCTCCGTGATGAGGTCGATATTTCCATTTGACCTGATCACCACTTCTGCTCCATTGACTGCCCGGATTCGGACATCGCTCGGGCCTACTTCCAGCAAAACCGTGTTGCCACTGGCCTGTCTGACTTCAAAAATACCTCTTACTTCTGCCTGACCTCCAGTACTCGGTCGGAGTTGGATATCCCCATTTTGGGTAAGCTGGAGGATATTTCTATTATCTGTACGCAGGGTAATGCCGTCATTTTGGTGTAAATGCATCAAGGCATGACCCGACTTCGTGGGGTTAGGACAATCTTCATCAATGCCTATGCATCTTGAAGGTTCACTTCCCTGGTCTTCCAGGGTATTGGGCATGTCGTATGGGCATATAAACAGCCTCATCTCAACCGCTGGCTTGGGATCGGGGACTTCCACTACCCCGCCGGATACCGCGTCAAATACATAATCGCTATTCGTGCCATTAATTCTCGCCATAATTATCCTACTTCGGTGTTTCGTGCTTTTGCCTGGATGGAGTTAATTTTTTCAGTTGGGATCAAAATGGGACAGGGGGCACCCAAATTCCCCAAATGGGTATGCATCGACAAGATGATATCGTCATTGTCCCCAACAGGTTTAGCAGGCATGATCCCACCTGTTGATACCTTTGCCGTGGTTAAGTCTCCGAGGGTGATTTCCCCCATACTCTTCACTGTAACTGGATTTGAGCCAGCTTCCAAGGTGATTCCTCCATTTTCAATCACCACCTTCACCTGGCCATTTGAAGTGGCGATCTCAACCGTGTCATCTTTTACAGTAATGACACTTTTCTCTTCGGTGCTGGAAATGGTTACAACACCTTCCTTGTCCATTTTCAGGCTTCCCCCTTTTTTGAGGGAATGCTGAATGAGAAATTCACTTTCCTTGTTGACCGGGGGCTGGTCCTCGTCGTTGTATAGCCTGCCCAGGATAATGGGTTGGTTGATGTCGCCACCGATAAACGAGAGGATCACCAAGTCACCGACGTTGGGAATATTCACCATGCCCATATGTGGGGTCATCACCGGGACTTTCCGGAGTTCTAACTCATCTCCATTTGGAAGCTTATAATTCTTCAGCTTAATCGAACATTGGTAATTGTCCTTGTCGCTATCTGAGGCATGAGGGAAAATAGCCGTTACTACCCCCAACTCGGTGGTATGGATTTTTTCAGCCTCCTTGGCCGCCACTTTCTGTATGATGCCAACAATTGAGTCCATTTCTATGATAATTTTTCCAATGTTAGATGAGAGAAAAAGCCCTTATCCGGGGTAAACCTGTGTTTCAACGCGGTAACGGAAAATGTTCCATTGTGCTGGTTTTGGGGCATTTGCTGGAGTTGTAGCACATCCGTGAGGTGTACTCCTTCTGCGCCCAGTACCTTGACCTTAAGGACAATTCGGGATTTACGTCGATCCAGGATTTGTTGAGAAATCTGTGCCGCATCCTGCTGGGTCCTAACAGCCGGTGCGTATACCCGCAACTGGGTATCGCCAGAGCCTGATTTACCACTCAAGTTTTTCTTGGTGAGCCATGAGGTGGCTTCATTCCCCTGTCCCAAACTGGCAGGACTTTCTCCGAATACTTCTACTTCTGTTATGCCTTCGCCGACCTCAATTTGCTCGACCGACAATACATTTACCCCATATTGAAATAAGCCAGGAGCACCTGAAGGTGTTGGTACGTGGAACATCAGCTTATCTTCTGGGTCAGCATACAACTGAAATCCTCCTTGCTCAGACAATGTCGATAAATGTGCATAAACGGTCATTCTGGGACTTACGACATAGGAAGGAAATTTCAACCCATTGTCTATACTTCCCAGGGCAACACTTGCCTCATTTGCCAAATCCTTGACGATATCCCCCATACTGGAATCCTCGTAAATTCGACTCAACCTTAAGCGAGAGAGTTTTCGAAAATCACTGCTTGCTTCAAAGGCTAATTCCGTGAAACTTCTTGCAGCACGGGTGAGAACACCTGTAAAAACCTGCTTTTCATTTCCTTTTTCTCCCATTTTTACCACAACCGAAGCTCCTGGCGCATGATCAATGCCCTCAGGATGGCTCATGCTAAATCTACACACATTGGATGGAACGTAAAGCGATGCCTCCACCTCACAAGAGATCAGGCGGCTTTGACCACTTTCATAGCTGGTAACATCAATCTGTATGTTAAGAGAGGGTTTCATACCAGATTTCCGGGTATCGCGTTTTGAGATTCGTAATAATTCAAGGCTCGGGGCACCCCATCCGTGCCGATGAGGCGTTTATTCACATCTGCAAATACAAAGGGAATAGAATAATCTTCCTGATCACGTACCACATCAGGAACAATGGTGGCTCCATCAGTAAGTGTGGCATCTCCTAATTCGGTGGGTCGAATCAGCAAATGCAAATGGTTGTAAGCACTTCTGCCGGTATCTCCCCCTCCCATCACAGCATCTCCCTGAGCAACCTCAATTGGGCCGATGGCAACACCCATCGCATCTACCACCATAGGAAAAGCTCCGGGGTTATAAGCTCTTGGGTCAATCCCAAAGTTTTGAATCAGGTTGTCAATCTGGGCGTTGGGGAAAACAGCTGAATCAGACGTATCCAAAAGGGCTATGGTTTGTCCTCCATTGAGGGCCTGTAGCAATGGGGTAATGCTGTTCTGAACCCCGTGAACATACACGGCTGTTGTAGGAACCGTATTACCATTCCGGTCAAAGTCATGGTCAGCATCTGCAGCCCCAGTATGAAGTACCGTAATGTTATTGGAATCGTCAGGGTTTCCGTCATCTTCACCTTCTATAAAGTTTACCACAATGCCCGCCCGAATGGCTGTGACCGGGTCATTGAAATCATGGGCAAAGTCAACCGCATATCCCTGAAATCGGCCACTATGCGGTGTATGACTCCATAGACCGTTATGTCCTTGTGCACACTGCAACACCTCTCCACCCGGGTAGGGAAGCAAATAAGGAGAGGTATCCTGGGCCGGATAACCTGGAAATGGATTGGTCAGGTTAAATCCCCCTGTTCCATCGCCCAATACGAGGTAGGTTCCTCCATTGGTGTCCCCATCTCTTACGATGTACCAATAAAAGGGAAACTTCGCCCAGGTGATCGGGATAGAAATCAACAGCATCTTTCCTAAAGCCCACCAGTCTTCACACCAGGAAATACATTCTGCCACAACGGTACCGGTAAATGCGCCCACCAAAGCTGAAAGTGCCCCCCATCCCAGCCAATGCCCCAGTATGGGGCCCCAAAGTTGGCCATTATTGCCGTTGGGAATGCCGTAAAGCTCGTGCGGAAGTGTGGCAGCTAAAATCCAGGTGCTGGCATCCATGAATAGGTTGGCCACCCCATACACACAATCTTTGTTTTTCGGCCGATTATCCTCTCCAGAGGAGTTGGTTTTGGGGCCGTCATAATTCAGCAGGGTAACGAAGGACAATACAGCTGTTCTGGCTGATTCATTCCAATAATTGTACAGGTAGAATTCAGAAAGATCTGCTCCTAATAAGGTCAGCCAGAAAATCGTTCGGGTGCCCAGTGGATTGTCCACATTGGTGTGAATCCCTTCAAAGGAGGTAAAAAATGTCGTTGAAGAAGGGATGACCCATTTTAGCCAAAATTCCTTCATGGGGATGTCTTTCTTCCCCCAGTTAAAGGCATGAGGACCGCTTAACTTCAACAGGCCGTATGCGGTGTATTGCAGGATGTTCACCAGATTGGAGAACATGTCGCTGTTAGGGCCCGTATCTGCGGTAGGCTCCATGGAAAAGCTGTGTTCCACCACATGGGCAAGGTCCATGATCCAATCGGTATGGAAGGCAATTTTTTCACAGGTTTCAGGAGAAATGGTGTCGAATGTGTAATCTCGCATGGGAGGCATTTCCCACCAGTTGGTATTTTCATACACCTTTCCCTTGAACACCTTCATCCGGTCCTCCTCATAAATGATGGTGTACACTTCATCTGGCTTCTCGTGAGGGGAAACAAACCAACGAACGCCTCCATCTTGCCGTCTGGTCAACATGGGGCGATCCAACATGATGTCATTTCCGGCAAATTCCACGTACAGCCGTGCGGAGTCTTCTTCGTTGTCTAACTGCTCAATCATATTTTGCCCATCCAAGGTGGGAGCAAAATCAAAAATGGGATTAAAGCTGTTTTTGGTAATTCGAGTGCCTATTTTCCAGTAATCATCCCCCAGTAGCCAACTGGCATACCACAAATAGTGGGTTTTCTCTTCTTCCTCCCCTTCTCCGTTTCTGGTGGTTGCACTGCGGCTCCCCACTTCCACTTCAACGGAAGCACCGGCAAAGGCATTTACCAGTGCATAGATTTTGTCATAAACTGCTTTCGAAGTCTGTATTTTTGGGACCAGGCTTGCTGAAAGTTCCCAGAAGTTCCCACGATCCATTAAAGCTAACAGAGGCTCAACCAACAGGTTTCGGTCGAATCCAGAGAAGGGCGACTCAGTAGTCAAAATTGCAAGCCTTACCCGGTCTAGCGCATTTGCCAGCATAAAGCAGTTGAAGGCATCTCTGCTCGTATCTCCTCCATTAAAATCAGCCTTCAACCGTTCAATCAACAGGTTCATGACCGGATTGATGAGTCCTGCCAATAAATCCCGGATCAATGCCTCCAAGTCTTGCTCCACCACATCGAGCAATTGATTGATCATTGCTTCTACTCGCTCCTTTTGAAGGGCTTCAAGGAGGCTACACAACTGGGCAATGACCAATTCAACAATGTCCTCTGGGGTGCCATTTTCAATCTGACTGGCCAGTTGCCGGAAAGTATTCATCGCTGGGGTAACAAATCCTAGCAATTGATCAAATGCCCGCTGAATGGCTACCTCATGGCTTTGAAG
>JBCDIQ010000158.1:0-12279 GCA_039024295.1 Bacteroidota bacterium
AAAAAAACTATTGATAATCAAGATTTTATTAAAAAATTATATAGGAACAACCTGATTTTTTTGGAGCTAAATGTTATTTTTTTCCTTTACAAGCAGCAGTATCTATGTATCATTGATCACCTAATTATTCAGCGATGAAAAAAATATTCATACTTCTGCTCGGCATAAGCCAAAGTCTGCTGTTTGCTCAAACTTTTGTTTCGACCAACATCAGCACCAACACCACCTGGACAGTTGCAGGTAGTCCCTACATCATTGACGCCTTCTTGGTCGAAGTAGATTCTGCAGCTACCCTGACGATTGATCCTGGGGTTGAGGTGCAATTTAACGCAAACAATTATAATTTAATTGTTTACGGTAGACTTATTGCAAATGGAACCCCAACTGACAGTATTATAATTACTGGAAGTACTACCGCTCTTGTAACTGGTTTCAACAGAATTAATTTCTATGGAGAGCTACAAGCTTCTTATGTAGCGTGTACTGGTATGCTTACCGGCTTCCAGGCAAGTAGGGCTTTTGGGACTACAGCAGCTTGGCCTGGCGGAACCAGCTGGAACATTTCCCATTGCCGGTTTTCAGGGAATAGCACTGGTGCTAATCTCTACAAGACAGGAACAGCCCCCGTTAATGACTTGGTGGACTCGTGTGTATTCACCAATAATTTCATGTCACTAATTTCTCGGGCTGGTGAGGTCAATGATTGTGAATTTCTTAATAGTGCCATAGGATTGGGGGGTGCTTCTACCGTCAAAGCCACTCGGTGCTATTTCGAAGGTCATACAGGTAACGCCATCAGTGCTTCCTTGCCTTTTGATCTAGAAGATTCTGAATTAATCAATAACGAAACAGGAATATCACTTAGGCTGACGACTCCTAATCCAATAGGGATCATTTCTACTATAGAGGATAATCAGTTGATTGATAATAAAATAGGATTTTTTATTGTCCGCGATACAGGAATTGTCACCACCTCTGATCTCCTGATAGCTAATAACCAAATCTGCAGTGACTCTGTGAACTTGGAATATGTAGACGGAGGAATACTTACTTCACCAGTTCCCACCCTAGATGTTTCTAAAAATTGCTGGTGTGAGTGGGACAGCACAACTTTGGCAGCCAAAATTTTCAATGTAAGCAGTCTTCCGCTAGCAGTATTACCTTTGGACTCCACCTGTCTGCCCAGGCTGGTGTTTCCAGGTGATGCCAATCATGACCAAGTTGCTAACAATACAGACCTGCTACCTATTGGGGTACATTTTAACCAGACTGGGCCAGCACGAACAGGTGCCTCTAATGCATGGGTTGGCCAACGAGCTGACGATTGGGGAACCACTCAATCCAATGGAGTAGATGTAAAACATGCAGACTGCGACGGAGATGGCACCGTTGGCTGGAGTGATACCCTGGCAATCAACCTGAACTATGGCCTAACCCACAATAGCTGGAAAGACGGCGAGAGAAGCAGTGGGGCAAAAATCACCCTGGACATGCCCTCAGTATTACTAAACCCTGGGGATACCGTGAGCATACCGATCCTTTTCGGTACAGTTGATACACCTGCGGTACAAACTTATGGCTTAGCCTTTTCTATCCAGTATGACACCATGATTGTTGATTCTGGAAGTGTGCGCGTTGAATACAACAACTCCTGGCTGGGCACCAAAGGGACCGATCTCCTTACCCTTGACAAGGATTTCTATCAGGATGGACAGGTAGATATTGCCATGGTGAGAAATGACCAGATGAACAAAACCGGACATGGTGCCATTGGTGACCTGATCGTGGTGATCAGCGATGACCTGAGCAAAAGAAGGATTCCATTTGAATTGACCTTCGGCGATGTTGTCGTCATTGATTCAATCGGAACAGAACTAGGCGTAACAGCTGTCGGAGGTATTGCCAATATTGAAACAGACCCTGTGGTACTTTCCTCTTCTTTGGCTTTGGCTAATGAACTGGAGGTGTACCCTAATCCAGCTAGTAATTTCCTAAGGTTGCGCCAGGAGTCAGGCATATTTAAAGCCATCTCACTTATTGATGTGACGGGGAAACAGCAAACTCTCTGGGAAGGCCAACAGGCAAATGAACTCCAGTTATCTCTACCGGAAGTAGCGACAGGGATCTACATGCTACAGGTAACCACAGAAACCGGCGTCCTAACACGTAAGCTCGAAATCCAATAGGATGGTATCGTTCTCTTTTTCAATGTCGTTCTGGGAAACCGGAACGACATTTTTTTTGATGACAAAATAATCGCCCCACAAGCGAGAACATTCTGCAAGGCAATAAGGAGTCATTACGTTAACATAGAAATGCTAAAGGGCTTCTGTTTCCAGAGAAAAAGGAGAAACGAATTCCTTAAAGGTGGGATAGTACTGGTCTTTTTCAGACAGGATAGGCTCAATGTCTTCCACCCAGGGGATATCCAGCGCAGGATCATTCCACATCAGCCCTCCTTCGGATGCTTTGTCATAGAAGTTTGTACACTTATAGGAGAACAAACAACTCTCCGAAAGGACTTGGAACCCATGTGCAAACCCTGGCGGAACAAACAACATATTCAGTTTTTCCGCTGAAAGCTCTACGGCAACTGCATGTCCATAGGTTGGGGATCCCTTTCGAATATCTACGGCCACATCGAGGGCTTTACCCTGAAGGACACTCACCAGTTTTCCCTGATCGAATGGCGGTGCCTGGAAGTGAAGCCCCCGGATAGTTCCTTTTCGGGACAGGGACAAATTATCCTGAACGAAAGAAAGATGACCCAGCCCAATGCTGTCAAAGTGGCGATGGTTGTACAGCTCTGCAAAAAAGCCGCGGGTATCGCCAAAAACATCCGGCTGGATCTCTAGTAGGTCGGTTATGGACGTCTCAGACCTTCTGAACGCCATAGATTTCTTCTTTGAAGTACGCCAATGTGCGAACCAAGCCATCACGACGCGCTACCTTGGGCTCCCAGCCAAGAATTTCCTTTGCGCGGCTAATGTCCGGCTTCCGTACCTTAGGATCGTCTTTGGGCAAATCCTTGAACACCACCTGACTTTTTGATCCGGTTAGCTCAATAATTTCACGAGCAAAATCCAGAATGGAGATTTCTGCTGGATTACCAATATTCACTGGGTTCGGCTCGTCACTTAGAAGCAGGCGATAGATCCCTTCGATGAGGTCATCCACATAACAAAAAGCGCGTGTTTGGCTACCATCACCGAATACGGTGATATCGCGGCCTTCCAGTGCCTGGCTCATAAAGGCTGGCAGTGCTCTTCCATCATCAATTCTCATCCTGGGACCGTAGGTGTTGAATATCCGCACAATACGGGTTTCAACTCCATGATACCGATGATAGGCCATCGTCATCGCCTCCATAAATCGTTTGGCTTCATCATATACCCCTCGGAAGCCAATCGGGTTAACATTGCCCCAGTAGTCCTCTGTTTGTGGATGGATAAGGGGGTCTCCATATACTTCGGAGGTACTGGCAATGAGCACACGTGCTCCTTTTTCTTTTGCCAGGCCCAAAATTTTATGGGTTCCCATTGCCCCCACTTTAAGGGTTTGGATGGGCAACTTCAAGTAGTCGATTGGGCTGGCAGGAGAAGCAAAATGCATGATGTAGTCCAATTCTCCCTCAACGAAGGTATAGTTGGTTACATCGTGCTTGACAAACTTGAAATCATCATTTCCAAAAAGGTGCTGAATGTTTTTCAAGTTGCCAGTGATCAGGTTATCCATAGCTACCACCCGGTAGCCTTCGGCAAGGAATCGATCGCACAAATGAGAGCCGAGAAACCCGGCTCCCCCTGTGACTAACACTTTAGGCTTTCTGCTCATTGGCTGATTTTTTCTGCGGCACGAATTGTTTTTCTACCAATAGAATAATAGTTGAAGCCGAGAGACTCCATACTTTCAAGTTCGTATAAGTTGCGACCGTCAAATACCACGGGGGCTTTCAAGGTAGTTTTTATCCGCTCAAAATTGGGGGTACGGAACGCACTCCATTCAGTCACCACGATCAAAGCGTCAGCTCCTGTTAAGGCATCATACTGATGATCCACCAGTTCTACCCCATCAATATTGGCGTATTTCTGAAAGGACTCCATTGCCTCCGGATCATGGGCCTTCACAGTTGCGCCCAATTCGACCAAGCGTTTCATGATGACCAAGGAAGGGGCTTCCCGGATGTCATCTGTATTAGCTTTGAAAGCAATCCCCCATACAGCAAAGGTTAACCCAGTGAGGTCTTCGCCAAAGTGACCAACAACCTTATCAACAATGATCTCCTTTTGGGTATCATTGACCTGCATGACTGCGTCCAGTATCTTAAAGGTATAGTCGAATGACTGGGCGGTTTTGAACATAGCAGATACGTCCTTTGGGAAGCAGGATCCACCATACCCAACACCGGGAAAGAGGAAACGCTTGCCGATACGGGTATCGGTACCAATACCCCGACGGACATGGTCTACATCAGCCCCAACGCGCTCACACATGTTGGCGACCTCATTCATGAATGAGATTTTTGTAGCCAAGAAGGAGTTTGCAGCGTATTTGGTTACCTCTGCACTTGGACGATCCATGAATATAACGGGATTGCCCTGCATGACAAACGGCTTGTAGAGCTTACGCATCATCTCAGCAGCACGCTCTGAATTGCTTCCAACCACAATACGCTCTGGCTTCAGGAAATCCTGAACAGCAAATCCTTCCCGGAGAAACTCAGGGTTAGAAACAACATCAAACTCTACATCTGTTTGTTCTGCTATTGCATTTTCAACCAGATCAGCAGTTCCTACAGGAACCGTACTTTTATTGACAATAACGCGGTAGTCAGTCAGGATTTTACCGATTTCACGGGCAACTCCTAACACATATTTGAGATCTGCCGAACCATCTTCCATAGGAGGAGTAGGTAAGGCAAGGAAAATTATATCTGCAAAATCTACTGCTTCTTGTAGGGAATCTGTAAAGTTGAGCCGACCTTCTGCTGTGTTACGCTCAAAAATGGTTTCAAGGCCGGGTTCATAAATGGGGACAATTCCAGCTCGCAGCTTGGCGAGTTTTTCCTGGTCATTGTCCACACATAATACATCATTCCCTGACTCAGAGAAGCAGGTGCCCGATACGAGTCCTACGTAGCCAGTTCCGATGACAGCGACTTTCATATGGTTTTCAATTAAGGGATTAAGACTGTGAGTGCTTTGAGTAAATGATTTTCAATATAAGCTAACTGATCAACAGAAAGCTCAGAATGCATCGGGAGACTAAGAACTTCTGCAGTAAGCTGCTCAGTTACCGTAAGGTCTCCTTCACGATAACCGGCAGAGGTGAAAGCAGATTGAAGGTGGCAAGGAACGGGATAATACACCATAGCTGGCACTTTATGTTCATCAAAGAATGCCTTTACCGCATCACGTCGTTCCCGACCTTCTACAAGTCGCAAGGTATATTGGTGAAACACATGGCTCCCATAACTTGCTTGCATTGGGGTAACTACCCCGGGAACCTGTGCGAATGCTTCGTTATAATGCGCTGCCGCTCTCCTGCGCGCAGCATTATATTCATCCAGGTAGCCTAGTTTGACTGAAAGAATAGCGGCCTGGATACTGTCTAACCTGCTGTTTACCCCTACTTCCTCATGGTAATAGCGTTTATCTGAACCATGGTTACAAATCTTTTGGATTCGCTGCGCCAGCTCTTCATTTCGGGTAAAGATCGCCCCTCCATCTCCGAAGGCACCCAGGTTCTTGCTCGGATAAAAAGAAGTACAGCCGATGTCTCCAATGGTACCAGCTTTTTGAGCGGTCCCATCCGAAAAACAGTAGTCGGCCCCTATTGCCTGAGCAGTATCTTCCACCACAAACAGCTTATGCCTACGGGCAACCTCCATAATCGGCTCCATATTAGCCGTTTGCCCATAAAGGTGGACAGGTACAATGGCTTTCGTTTTTTCCGTAATGGCAGCTTCAATCTTACAGGGGTCCAGGTTAAAAGTATCAGGTTTAACGTCAACAAAAACCGGCTTAAGGCCGAGTAAGGCAATTACTTCTACTGTTGCAATAAAAGTAAATGAAGGGGTGATTACTTCATCCCCGGGTTTCAGCCCGAGGGCCATAAAGGCAATTTGCAGGGCATCCGTTCCATTGGCACATGGAATCACAAAGGGCACATCAAGGTAATTGGCCAGTTTCTGCTTAAATGATTGAACTGCAGGACCATTAATGTATGCACCCGAACGGACAACTTCCATTACCGCAGCATCCACTTCTTGTTGGATATGTTCATACTGGGTGATGGTGTCTACCATCCGAATGTTATTCATAAAGTTAGACAGGTTGGAGGTTTATAAACTAAAGAACCCTAACCGAACCGATTCTAAAACAAAAAGTGTACCTGCTTTATTCAGGAGACCAAATGTTTCAGCGATTTGGCAGAATTTTTTTAAACATAAGAAACAATGACAATTTACAAGATTCTTAGGGTTTAACTTAACAAGTATGAGGTTAATCATGCAGATTTATGGCACTGACTATTCCTTTTTCAAGGGAATATACTTCTCCACTTTCAGGGCAAACGGCCCGTCCGTCTTTGCCAAATGCCAGCCGATGCCCATAGGTACTCACCCATCCTTCTGCCCGGCCGGGGACCCCGACAATTAACTGATATGGCAAAACATCATGGGTAACCACGCTGCCTGCACCAATCATGGCATATTTCCCAATTGTAACCCCACAAATAATCGTTGCATTTGCCCCCACCGAAACGCCTTTTTCAAGGTAAGTGGTAAGGTATTGCCCTTTTCGAACCACAGCAGACCTCGGGTTCTTGATGTTGGTAAATACCATGGAAGGCCCAAGGAATACATCATCCTCGCAGATAACGCCTTCATATATCGAGACATTGTTCTGGACTTTTACCCCATTCCCAAGCTTTACATTGCTGGCAATGAAGACATTCTGGCCTAATGAACAATTTTCTCCTACTTCGCTATGTGGCATTAAATGGCAGAAATGCCAGACTTTGGTATTCGCCCCAATAGTTACCGGTTGATCAATGATGGCTGTTTCATGTGCCTGGTACAATTGCAATGGACTTTCTAATTTGAAGTAGAGGGACTAATTTTGTCAAAAATACTTATATGGTCTACAAGCGGCAAGTAATCCTCCTTACGACTTTAAAAGAAGTCTTACGCGTGTTGACAGTCACCGGGGTTTTGTCCTGTTTTTTTCTTTCCCCCACACGAGCCCAGGTAAGTCTTTCTGACTCAGCGATTGCCTTGACCATGCTCAATGTGAGTTTTCGGTCTCAAATTCCCGGAGGTGACTTTGCCGACAGGTTTGGCTTTACCTCTACCCTTGGAGCGGAGGTAGGCTATAAATTTTCCAACAACTTTTACGTGATAGGAGGAGGTTTTTTTATGCTTGGGGGAACCGTGAATGAAGATTCTATCCTGGATGCAGTTCTCACCCAAAACGGACTGGTCATCGGAGACGATGGGGTGCAAACGGGGTTTAACCTCCGCCAACAAGGATTCATCATTCCCATCTCCATCGGAAAGATCTTTCCACTGGGAAAACCCAATCCCAATTGTGGCATTTTTGTAGAGGTAGGTGGACAATTTATCCAACATAAAATACGCATTAATGTCCCTGACAA
Organism: Bacteroidota bacterium; assembly: GCA_039024295.1. Classification (GTDB taxonomy): domain Bacteria; phylum Bacteroidota; class Bacteroidia; order J057; family J057; genus JBCDIQ01. The sequence goes on from JBCDIQ010000158.1 coordinate 7,657, forward strand.
TGATGCAGCTGCCCTTTCAGGGGATTACCTCAAAGGCTACGACCGCCTGACCAACGGGATTGGTGCCAGACAGGCTATCGGCTATCGGTATTTCAGCAATAATGGCTACCTCAATTTTGGGATTGGACTGGAATTCAGCCAGAGTTTCACCCAAAACCGCCGTACCATCAATGTAGACACAGGACTCCGCGATGCCAGCGATCGCGTAGAACTGCTTTCTGGTTTTTATGTTAACTGGACCTACCTGCTATACAAAAAGGCCCCCTCACAATTTTATTTCAATTGATGAGGATACTCTACAACTTTTTGATACACGGGTATGGACTGGTGCTCCGTCTGCCATTTATATTGAATCCCAAAGCTAAAAAATGGGTTCAAGGGAGGAAAAAATGGCCAGAGCGGTTGGCTGCTGGGGTTGATCCAAGACATAGCTGGGTTTGGTTTCATTGCGCTTCACTGGGTGAATTTGAACAAGGACGTCCTTTAATGGAAGTCATAAAAAAAGAATACCCCAATCTTCGTATCCTGGTTACCTTTTTTTCCCCATCGGGGTATGAAATTCGACATAATCATCCCCTGCCAGATCACGTTGCATATTTGCCCTTGGACACGCCCAGGCAGGTTCGAAACTTCCTCGAAATTGTGCGACCGGTAGCAGCATTCTTTATCAAATATGAGCTTTGGTTAAATTACCTATCAGAACTCTATAAACGGCAGGTTCCCACCCTATTGGTATCTGCCAGGGTTCGTGAAAATAGCTCGTTTTTCAAAAGCGCATTAGCTCCAGCTTATAAAAAAGCGTTTCGGCAGTTCAGGGCCATATTTACCCAGGATCAGTTATCTGCGGATCTCATAAAACAGTTCGCAAATCCTCCGATGGTAGCCGTTAGCGGAGACACCCGTTACGACCGGGTTTGGGCCACAGCAAAGCAATTCTCCGAAATTCCTCAAGTTGCCCAATTCAAGCAGGGCAGAACGTGTTTAATGGCCGGAAGCACTTGGCCCAAAGGAGAAGCCTTGGTTTTTGAAGCATATGAAACCCTGCTTCAAAAGCACGATGTATGCATGGTCGTTGCCCCCCACGAGATTCATCAAAACCGAATCGAAAAGTGGATGCAAAAATTTCCAGCGGAAAGTATTCGGTGGTCAGATATAGATCAACTCAACTCCCAGCACAAAATTTTGTGGATTGACAACATTGGAATGTTGTCAAGGCTCTATTACTATGCGGACATAGCATACGTAGGTGGGGGTTGGGGTACAGGGTTGCACAACATCTTGGAAGCTGCCGTCTTCGGTGCGCCCGTCTTCTTTGGTCCTGAACACCAAAAATTTCCTGAAGCATCCGAAATGATACGGGAAGGTGCTGCGTTCTCAATAGACAGCTCAGTTGTTTTTCAGGAGAAGCTCACAGAACTATTGAATAGCCCACCTTTGCTAGCGTCATACAACCAACAAAATCGACTCTTTGTAGAGCAGCGTAAAGGAGCTACAGAGATTATCCTAAGCTGGATAAAGCAGGAAGGGCTGATCTGCCCTTAACCTTCCACTGAGATATTTGGTATATATATATACAAGTAAGGAAAAAGGCGTGAAGCGTAGAAATTCTGCAAGAAATCCTGAAAAAGCCAATTGAATTAATCACATTAAAAACCGTATTTTGTAACCATGAAAAAGTGTTTGGCGCTCTTCTCAATTTTATTTCTGTTCATCGCTATCCCTTCCAAAGCAGTTCCCCCTGCCCCTCAACAAACAGCCCCTCGGTTGTACATCAACAATACGACACAAAATGATAAGTATGTGCTTATCAACTATGAAATCACCTACGGAGGGTATGTAGAGATACATCTATTTGATACTGAGGGACAAAAAATCTGGATACATGGGCAGGTAGCCGAAAAAATAGGAGACCACACCTTTAGGATACCTGTAAAGCCCCTTAAACCAGGGTCCAGGTATACGTACTTTTTTCGATACAAAGGAGAGGAATATTCCGGCAGTTTTTATGCTGCCTGATACCGCTCTCCATGTATCATCAGTTTTAACACATTACACGCTCACCCAAGCTCATATTTATGAAACCCATTGTCACTGTTTTTCTCTCCCTGTTTCTATCGATACTCGCCCCTTCCCATCTTGTGGCAGACTGTGATTGTCCGGAGGTGGAAGGTTTTCAGGCAGATTTCTGTTTCTCTCTGGAGGAAATACCGGGTAAATGTGCCCAGTTTAAAATGGATTCAGATAAATTTTACTTCCATCCAAAAGGGAAAAAGACAGTTGAGATTGCTACCCCCAAAGTAACAGACCTTGACTATTTTCTTGATCTGGCCAACAACAAAAAGCTGAAACTAAAAGCAGTTGATATTTTATTCATCCAGGAAGCACTTACCCGTTGGGAAGAGAAACAGCTGGCCACAGTAATTGAACTCGCATCGGGAACCTTGTTCAAAGGGGACGAGCTCACCGCTATGAACTTTGAAACCCAGGAATCGGGACTGGGACTCAACATGCTAAGACAAGGAAACGGTAAGCTTCCGGAAAAAGGGAAAAATGTAAAGGTCCATTATAGAGGATACCTGGCAAATGGAACTGTTTTCGATGCTTCCTATGACCGGGGTCAGCCCATTGAATTTCCGCTGGGAGTGGGCCGTGTGATCAAGGGTTGGGATGAAGGAATCGCTCTATTGCCCGTTGGAAGCAGGGGTATTTTGAAGATACCCGCAGAGATCGGCTACGGCAACCGTACCGTGGGCAGTATTCCCGCCAATTCCACCTTGTATTTTGACGTATTTGTAGCTGATGCCCAATAGCCACCTGGGCATCTACTTTTTCATATTTGACAATGGTTTTTATCTGTTGTCTTAGTCACGCAAATCATTGTATGTAACAAAAAGAGATGAAACATTATGAATGTGAAAGAATTAACCCCCAACGGCTCGCACGGAGCCGTACCTGCCTCTCCTACTCCCTCACCTTCTGTTTCCATTAGGGTGCGCCCTGTAGAAGTTTCTCGTATCCATGAGGTCGACATGAATCATATCCCATTTGGGAGGGTTTTTGGTGACCACATGCTGATCGCCCATTACCGGGATGGCAAATGGCAGTCTCCTCAAATCATTCCCTATGGTGATTTGAAGTTCTCGCCAGCCATGTCTGCCCTGAACTATGGCCAGTCCATTTTTGAGGGAATGAAGGCATTCAGAAGCCCAGAAGGGCAACCTTTGCTGTTCCGGCCCTATGACAACCACCACCGAATCAACCGCTCTGCAGAGCGGATGTGCATGCCGCCTATCCCTGAACATGTTTTCATTGATGGCTTGAAAACGCTCATCAACCTCGATGAACAGTGGATTCCCCCCGCTGATAAGGGTGCCCTTTACATTCGTCCGCTCTACTTTGCTACGGATGAATACATTGGGGTGAAAAATTCAAATAATTACACCTTTGTCATCTTTACTTGCCCCGTAGGTGCTTATTACAAAGACCCTGTTAACCTGTTAGCCACGAAAGAATTTGTTCGTGCGGGCATCGGTGGAACTGGAAGTGCCAAAGCTGCTGGAAATTACGCAGCAGCCATGCTTCCTGACCGTCTGGCACGCGAAAGAGGCTACCACAATATGCTATGGCTAGACGGGAGAGACCACCTCTACATAGAAGAATGCGGCACAATGAACGTATTCTTCGTGATTGACGGAACTGTGCTTACCCCACGGCTTACCGGGACTATCCTTCCGGGAATTACCCGCTCAAGCGTGATTCGTCTCGTCAAAGACGCCGGATACAAATTTGAGAGCCGCCGGATTTCTATCCACGAAATTGAAGAGGCCTTTGAACAAGGTCTGCTGGAAGATGCATTCGGCACTGGGACTGCAGCTGGAATCGCTCCGATTAACTACATTGGCTTTTCTGGTAAAAAGCTGATGCTTCCTCCCATGGAATAACGTACCGTTTCAAATTGGCTGGCAAAATCTCTTGAAGGCATCAAGACTGGCAAAGCAGAAGATCCCTATGGCTGGACAGTCCAGATATAACTTCATATTCATCATATAGAACGCCCGGAGTCGCCTAAGGTAACTCCGGGATTTTTTATTGCTACGGAATCCTAGTAAAAAGGCCGTCTTATTAGCCCTGGAATCCATCTATAAACCCAGGAATTCTATTCAACTATGATCACATTGAACCCGAACTAATCATCTGAAGTATCAAGAACAAGGTCATTCCCATCCTGATCAATTTTTATGGCAACAATCGAAACCTTTCCATTAGTTGTTAAATCGAATGTTAGGTTCTCTCGACTTTGACAGTTAATTTTCCTAACGTTGTGATTTATAGCTGTTTGCAGTTTTGATTTTGCGCAGGTTGCCACTACTTCTTTTCCGAAGCGGTGTAAAATTCTGGGGGGATGTCACTTTGGAGTTGTTCTATGCCAACTCCCATTCTTCTATAGGGGTAAGGTTTTGGGGTTGTTTGATTCTACAAATTCTGAGCAGGCTTGCTGCCTGTGGTTCAAGTTTAGCTTTGAGGTAGTAGGGCTGTTTGTTGATATTGACCTTCGAGACCTCGATAGAGTTGATCACCTCTTTGATTTTTTGTGGGGAGAGTTTGAGGTCATTTTTCTTGAGC
>JBCDIQ010000159.1:0-12269 GCA_039024295.1 Bacteroidota bacterium
AAACATCCCCCGAACCGGGCTCAATCAGCCGAAGGATAGACCTTCCCAGCGTTGTTTTGCCACTTCCAGACTCTCCCACCAGCCCCAAGGTTTCACCGGGAAACACTTCAAAGTTGACTCCATCAACCGCTTTTATGGGTTCTTTTTTTCCAGAAAAAAGGCTGCCTCTTTGGTAAAACCAGGTAGAGAGATTTTTTACCTCTAACAGAGGCTTATCTGTTGGGGACTCCGGTATTATAGGCTCTTCCAGGAGTTGCTGTAGTCGCGCCTCGGATGAAGATACGGGAACGGGTTCAACTGCAGGAATGGATTCCATTTCACCTGAAGCACCTTCCTGCATAAAATCCGAAATGGTCGGCAGACGATCAAGTTTACGGTCCAATGGTGGCCTACACGCCAGCAAGCCTTTGGTGTAGGGGTGCTGGGGAGATTGAAAGATGGGTAAAATCCCACTTTTTTCTACGATGTTACCCCGGTACATCACCAGGACTTCGTCTGCAATTTCTGCGATTACCCCCAGGTCATGGGTGATAAAAATAACCGACATCCCCCGGTCGTGCTGCAATTGCTGAATCAGCTTCAGGATGCTCCCCTGAACGGTAACATCCAGGGCCGTAGTGGGCTCATCCGCGATAAGTACCTCAGGGTCACAGCTGATGGCCATGGCAATCATGACCCGTTGCTTCTGACCACCGGACAACTCATGGGGGTAGGCATCGTACATTTGCTCGGGACGAGGCAGCTCTACCTGCTTGAACAAAGAAATGACCTCTTGTCGCGCGGCTTTCTTGTTCAGCCCCTTGTGGAGCCGCAGGCTTTCTGCTACCTGATACCCACAGGTGAAAACGGGGTTCAGGGAGGTCATCGGCTCCTGGAATATCATGGCAATTTCATTGCCACGAATCTGACGGAGTACTTTGCCTTTTTGCTGGCATAGGTCTAAGGGTTTGCGCCCGTCATGCTGAAACCAGATGGAACCCTCAGAAATACGCCCCGGCTCGCTGAGCAGTTGCATAATGCTCAAGGCCGTAACAGACTTACCACTGCCGGATTCTCCGACAATGCCCAAGATTTGCCCTTTGTTGAGCTGAAACTGGATGCCATGCACGGCCTCGGTATCCCCGAAGGATACCCGCAAGTCCTGCACGGAAAGGATCACGCCTTGCTCCATCTGCTCTGTTGATTACTCCCGACTCCGGGAAATTACACCGTTTCCCCTTTTTGTCGCGATAGGAGCCAAAAGTATCCCTTTTTAGGCAGGATTCCGAATGGGAATAGGCATAAGGCTGACACGCCACATACCCCTGACGAGGTTCGGAACCTCGTCAGGGGTTTTAGCCTAGCTAAGCTCCCCCTTAGCTATCCGCTGCCAGGCGCTTCAAGAAGTCCGTCTTTCGGCGGGCAGATACATCAATGTTGGAACCATCGGTGAGTTCGACATAGCCGCCGCGCCCACGGGTGTAGTTTTTCAGGTAGGCCAAGTTGATGAGGTGAGACTGGTGGATGCGGAAAAAGTTGTAGGGCGTGAGCATCTCCTCGTATTCCTTGATGGTACGGGAAACGAGGATTTTGCGCTTGTCATTGAGGTGAATGAAGGTGTAATTCCGGTCCGATTCGCAGCGGACAATATCCTTGGGATCTACCACCGTAAAGCCGTGGGTAGTGGGCAGCACGATGCGGTTGAAGGGCTGCTGCAGGTTACGAATATTTTTGACCAGTTCACGGACATTGTCGTAAGAAGGTTCTTCTTCGCCTTCGTTGTTTCTTTTGTCAACTACACGTTTGATTGCTGCTTGAAATTCTTCAATATCTACCGGCTTGAGCAAATAGTCAGTCGCTGCAAATTTGAATGCCCGGATGGCGTACTGGTCGTAGGCCGTGGTAAAGATGACATCAAAGTTGATTTCCGGCACATTTTCCAGCACCTGAAAGCCATCCCCATCACTTAGTTCAATGTCCAGCAGCAGCAAATCCGGTTGATGGGTCTCAATTGCTGTCAGTGCTTCTTTCACTCCCTGGGCCGTATCAACTACTTCTACTCCTTCGGTAAACTGGCTCACGATTTCTTTTAGTAGCTCCTGGCTGTTGAGTTCGTCTTCTACGATGATGGCTTTTAGCATGCTTCTGGTTCTGGTGATGGAGGTGAATAAGAACTATCTCAAATATACCGTCCCAACTGCTAGTGCGCAATTCTGTTTGGATCAGCAAAGGTTATCGGGGGATGAAACGTAAGAATTATCGGATCAATCAAATATCGTTCAAGATCACCTGCCAAGCTTTGTGCACATCGTCTTTCGCCAGTAGCTCCTTGGCATAGCGGTGGAGGTGATCAGTACGCTCCTGGTCGTTACCAGCCAGGGCATCCATCACGCGAGCATCTTTTCGGATATTTTCCACCTCTATCTCTGTGGGGAGTTCCGTTACCGCTGCGAGTTGAGACAGTTCCCACCCGTTCAGTACTTGGCTTCCCCTCACAGCAGCCGGCAGGTTATCATATCCTATGCCCAATTGGTTCACGGGCTGGACAATGGGAAAAACGGCTTCACCGGACGCCCGACAATAAAACGCACGCCCCATACGCCCCATCAGGTCCATTTTGTGTGGATTGATGCGTCCATTCTCTACCGCCTCTTCCATTACGTGCATCATCACCACCTCACATACCACCAAATTGCCTGCTCCTCCTTGATCACCCAAAGGCAATATTTCTTTCACGATACACTCTAACTGGGCAGGAGATTCCTTTACCCGAAAAGGGGCCACGCGCTCGGATGGCAAAGGGGTCAGGCCCGCCTTCTGAAACTCATTCACCGCAGAAGGATATTCGATACTCGCCAGGGTCATTTGTCGTACGATGTCATAGCTTACCATGTTGATCACCACCTCCTTTGTCTCCTCCGCATTGGCCAAAGTATCTTTTGTGGTGTTGTTGCGCACCCTGCGATTAGACGAAAATATCGCAATCGGCGGATTGGAACTAAAGACGTTGAAAAATGAGTAAGGGGCTAGGTTAGGGGCCCCTTCTTTTGATAGGGTGCTTACAAAAGCAATGGGGCGAGGGGCTACAGATCCCAGCAAAAACTGGTGTAGGTCTGGTGTAGGGGTGGTTTTGGGGTCTATGGAAAGCATGGAGAGGAATTAGGGTTTAGGTTGTCGGTTTACGGTTTTCAGTGTTCAGTTTTGGTGGAGTTAATCTTAGAATACTGGGAACTGTGTACTGGATACTGTTTACTTCTTGGTTGTCGGTTTACGGTTTTCAGTTCCCAGTTTTTGGGGTTCAACTCCTAATACTGAAAACCGATAACTGGATACTGCGCACTTCTTAGGGCATTTCGTCTGGTTCTTCGGAAGCTTCAATATGAAGGCGGGCATTTTCAATATAATGCTCTGCACTTCTTTTGATTCCAGCTATTTGTGCAGGAGAAAGGGCTTTGATTTTGCGTACAGGTGAGCCCGCATACAGAAATCCCGGTTCCAGCTGGGTGCCTTCGAGCACCAGGGAGTTTGCTGCGACCAGGGTATGCTTGGGGACTACTGCTTCATCCAGGATAATGGCTCCCATCCCAACCAGGCATTCATCTTCGAGGGTACAGCCATGCAAAATGGCCCGATGGCCCACGGTCACGCGGTTGCCGATCACTGCCGGGCACCGGTTGGTGCTGCAATGGATGATGGTTCCATCCTGGATGTTGGTGGACTCACCGATAAGGATGGCATCTACATCCCCACGGAGGACGCAATTGTACCAGATACTGCTATTCTCGCCGATGGCCACACGGCCTAGCACACTGGCGTTTTCGGCCAGAAACACACTGGAATGAATTTGAGGGAGTTCGCCTTTAAAGGGCTTAATTAAGGCCATACAGAAGGTTGGTTGCAAAGTCCCAACATACCAAAACCCACAGGATTTTGCCAGTATTAACAAAAATCCCCTGCTGGCAATTACCAACAGGGGATGGCTTTAATTATTTGATTGGATTACTCAATTTTGACCTTATTCTGGTACACCCATCCCTGCCCATCGAAAATGGAGAGCAGGTAAATGCCTTCGGAAAAGTTCCCGGTCAGCTGGAAGGAATCGGAACCCTTAAAGGGAGTCTTTTGTAGCACTCGTCCAGAAATATCTTGCACCTGAAGGGTGTAGGAAGTATTAGCTTCAAGGGCATCACAGGTGTAGGCGTATCCTTTCTGAATTGGATTAGGAAGGGCGCAGGAGAGTTGGGACATAGATGCCTTCACGGAGGTTACCTTGGAATAATAGTACACATATCTGATTTGGGGAAGCCACTCGTTGCGTGAAGGCTCCTTGTCGAAATAAGTGATTTCTGCCCAATTACCAGTTGGCGTTAACTGAAAGGTACTTCGTCGTCTTTTTATCCACCCGTTTTCCCAGGTAAAAGATTTAAAATCCAGCTCTTTATCAAAAGTTTGGTCCCATTCAGTAATTTCTTTGGATTGATTATCCCACCTCGACAAGGTATCGTTCCACTTCTGCCATAATAACGAATCTTCGTTCCCATTTCCATCATACCCGAATGCATTTCTCGAATAGTTCTGCCACCCTCGATGCCATCCATTATTGTTTTCAGTTTTTATCTCGGTTAACTGCCCTAAGCTGTTGTAGGCGTAAAGGCTAATCGCAGTGCTGTCCCAAATTTGAGTACTGGCATCAAAATTTTGTTCTACCGTAGACTGGATTTGAGTATTGGTAGCCGCATCATAATTCCACAAAGTTCGTCTGTAAGAATTCCAGTTTCCTGCGGTCCCATCCCAGTTAAACCATGTTCTGCTGTTGAAATTTCCTGGGATTCTATATTCAAGGTTCGTTTTGCTAAAAGGCTCCCACTGATTCAAATTATCATCCCACCTCTGGTCTACGAGTTCCTGTTCTCTGTTGGGAATCAGTATATTGGTAAAAGACCTGGTTACGCCCTTCCATGTACCATTTTGCCAATTGGAGAGTTCTTTGTCAGACAGTTGATCGAATCTATCCAGCTTGAAATAATTGGCCGAACTATTCTCCCATACCCTGCCAGTCGTGTTCCAGGATTGAAGCGTGTCTTTACTTTCCCTGGTCAATGGATCATAATAACTGATGTTTCTTGCCAGAAATTTCCATGACAAGGAGGCAGAATCCCATTTGTAGGATACCCAAAGCCCAGCATTACTTTGCAGATAGGTAAAAATAACTTTGCGAGAGATTTCCCACGATCCAGAGCTACTGTTGTACGTGTAGGAATAAATGGAATCTAGCTGCTCATTTCCCTGCCTGAAATTTGATCTTCCTTCCTCCTCTAATGGACTGGGGATACCGGAAGGAAAGGGAACAATATCGTTCTGAGCAATACCGGTTGTACAGAGCAGGCTAAGTAGAATTAAGGTGCCTAAAATTCTCATGTGGTTTTAGATAAATAGTGAGACGTAGCGAAAATGGAATTAACGTAATTCTGTTCCCTAAAGGTCTGCAATAACCCGTTCCCTTTCAATACCAAAAATAGTTCATCTTTTGATGCTTAAAGTGGGGATCATGAATGGTTCCTTGCGGACCTTTTCTAGCCCGAAGAGACAAAAAATGAGTAGTAGCTACTTGATCCGGACCTTATTGCGATACACCCATTCCTGTCCATCGGAAATGGAAAACAGGTAGACGCCTTCAGAGAAGTTGCCATTTAGCTTGAAGGATTCAGCACCCATAAATTGGGTCTTTTGAAGCGTCCGGCCCTGGAGATCGTGTATTTCCAGGATGTACATAGTAGAAGGGTTAAGCTCCATGCAACTATACACGGCTCCAATTCTGAGCGGATTGGGAAAGGTGCAGTCCAGTTGGGAGGAAGTTGCCCCCGTCTTTGATCGAAAGAATATTCTACGCTGATTGTGAGACCATTTTTCCTCAGTTGTCTTTTTAGTAAACATGGAGAACTCTACCGTTTGTCCATGAATATTATATGTTATGGTCCACCTTGAATCGCCTTTCCAAGAATCCTTTGGTTGTAGGTCAATTATTTCTGTGCGCTTGTTGAAGATATTGTCCCAATTGGTTTTTCCATAGGATGGGAGTCCCCAGGTAGAAGCTTTAGGATTCCATTCATATCCAACTGAAAATATTTCCCCACCCTTGTCGTTATACTCGAGCCTATATTTAAGGTGGTTTTCCCAGCTTCGGGTAGAATCGTTCCATGAAAATATTTCCGAGAATTCCATTTTACCTTTGCTGTTGTAAGTCATATCTCTGAGAGAAATTTTCTCCCATGATTTAGCCTGGGAGTCGAACTCCTCTTTTATCACCTCAATTGGCTTTCCATTAGCCTCAAGCTGATAGGTGTATCTTTTTACGGGGACCCATTCTTGTTGGTCAGGGTTCCATTCCTGAAAGACCTTTTTGATTATATTTCCATGACCATTCCTGGTAATCACCTCTTTGGAAGTATTCTCCCAGTTAGACAGGTCCCTGTTCCACTTTTGGTTGACGTATTCCGCTACATTTTCTGATATAAGTCGAATGAAAAACTGCTCCTTGGGATACCACCTTCCACTTTCCCATTGACTGCTAAGCCTCTCTATGGTTTCCGATAAACTATCCTTTCGTTCGTATTTTGCAGAGACAAATTCCCAGGCCAGTTCTGCTTCATTCCATTCAGAAGTGGTATCAATCGCTACATGTTTTTTACGATCATGAAAGCTGGTTTCCCGAGATACTGGTTTAAATCCAACAGATCGCCCACCCCATTCATACCTGTAGCTTACCCTTACATTCGGCCTTGGGTACGTTTTAATGGATTTTCTAAACAGCCACCATTTCCCATCATGGTAACTTTTTCTAAAAGTCCACGTGGAATCGAGTCTTCCCGACAATAAATTCGGTGGTACCGAATAGGTCTCCCCACTTGTGATTTGAGCAAACAGGACACCCTGGTAGGAATTACCTATCAACAAAAAAGCTACCCATAAAATTTTCTTCCATACTTTCATGAGAATGACGTGTTATTAAAGGATAAGAAATGAAATGCGCCTAAGATCTTTCAGCTGGATGCATGGGTTAAAGAGACAGACTAAATCCTACAATTTGAAATACAAAATTCAAGACAGGTTACTAAGTTTGTGTTCCCCTATTCCAATCAGCAATTCCCAAAACCTCTTCTCCCATCTGCAAGTTCTGATGTTATGCCCAATCAACTCATCCACGAAAGCAGTCCATATCTCCTGCAACATGCCCATAACCCCGTTGAATGGTACCCTTGGGGAGAGGACGCAATGGAAAAAGCCCGCCAGGAGGACAAACTCATGCTGGTAAGCATTGGCTACGCAGCCTGCCATTGGTGCCATGTCATGGAACATGAATCCTTTGAAGATGAGTCAGTGGCAGAGGTGATGAACCAACACTTTGTATGTGTCAAAATAGACCGCGAGGAGCGGCCAGATGTAGACAAGATTTACATGAATGCCCTTACGGCGATGACTGGCCGGGGAGGATGGCCACTGAATATGTTTGCCCTTCCGGATGGGAGACCAGTTTCAGGTGGCACCTATTTTCCCAAAGAGCATTGGCTTCAGGCACTGGATCAGTTAGCAAAAGCCTATCGGGATGAGCGTGAAAAGGTCATGCAGTATGCCACCAACCTCACCGGAGCAGTAAAACAAATGGGCACGCTGGTAAAAGTGGAAGGGGACGTGCAATTTACCCAAGAAGAGGTGGGTCAAATTCTGGAGGCCTGGCTGCCTTTGATGGACATGGAGTTTGGCGGTCGAAAAGTGAGTGCCAATAAGTTTCCACTTCCGGCTAATATTACCTACTTGATACGTTCGGGCTGGTTTACAGGAAACCAGGAAGCAAAACGGGCAGCACAGGTTTCGCTAGAAAAAATGGCCCTGGGGGGTATTTATGATCAGGTGGGAGGTGGCTTTGCACGCTACTCGGTGGACACGTACTGGAAGGTTCCCCACTTTGAAAAGATGCTGTACGACAATGCTCAGCTCATAGGTCTGTATGCAGAGGCTTTTCAGGAAGGACAGAAAAATGGGAGGCAGGACCTCCAACACCTGTACCGTAATATAGTCTTTCAAACCATTGAATTCGCCAATCGGGAATTGCGTTCACCCGAAGGCGGATTTTATGCCTCTTTGGATGCCGATAGTGAGGGAGAAGAAGGGAAATTTTACACCTGGAGCTATGAAGAATTAGCCGAGATACTGGGGGAAGACTTCGAAGAATTTGCAACTTATTATAATGTCGGCCCAGGTGGCAATTGGGAAGGAAAAAACATCCTCTTTGCCCTGGAAACCGAAGAAGAATACGCCAAAAAGTGGAAAAGAGACCTCAATAGCTTTTCTAACCTACTGGCCCTAGGAAGACAAAGGCTCCTGGAGGTTCGCGCTCATCGTGTTCGACCAGGCTTGGATGATAAAATTCTGGCATCCTGGAATGGCCTCATGCTCGCTGCACTTGCAAAAGCCTATCAAGTATTTCAAGAACCTAGCTTCCTGAAACTTGCGCAGGAAAATGCAGAATTCCTTCTGGCAAAAATGGTGGAAGGGAACCGGCTTTTCAGGAGCTACAAAGAAGGAACCAAAAAGATCAACGGGTTCCTGGATGACTACGCCAATGTGATAGACGGCCTAATCGGCTTGTATCAGGTATCCCTGGAGGAAAGATGGCTATTCGCTGCGAAAGATCTGTTGGAAGAAGTCTACTTGAATTTCAATGATGAGGAATCAGGGATGTTTTTCTATACCTCCAAGCTGGACCCTGAGCTGGTGGATCGAAGCATTGAAGTAACGGATGATGTCGTGCCGGCCTCCAACTCTGTGATGGCGATTAACCTGCAACGTTTGGGGATTCTCTTTCAACGACCCGAATGGGTGAAGCGGTCCCAAGTCATGCTCCTGAATGTAAGAGACGACCTGCTAAAGCACCCTTCGTGGTATGCCAACTGGGCACTGCTACATTTAGAACAAGTATTTCCCCGCTATGAGGTGGTCACTACAGGACCTGAAGCTCACAAATGGAACCTGGAGATTGCACAACATTACCAGCCAGGGCGACTGTTTGCAGGTTCAATTTCAGCGAGCAGTCTTCCCCTAATGGCAGGACGCTCAGGCACATATACAAATATTTTTATTTGTCAGAATAATGTCTGCCAATTGCCTGTGGCCTCCATTGAGACGGCCCTGGAACAACTAGGTGGATAATAAGTTTTGGCGATGTAGGACTTCTGTCTTTTCTGTCTCATTTATCCCCCTCAAAGCCGTTAATTTTAACATAGCTATCGTCTCTGGGTAGCTAATTCTCTCTTACATGAAAACTGGCCATTTATTCATGGCCGGGACAGGTACCTTGTGTTATTCCACTGTCTTGCTAGTACCTGAAGGATATCAGGTAAGAAAGTACTTGTATACCTAAATTTTCATGAAACACCTCTTTTTTGTCTGGTTATTGGGAGTGCTGATGAATTGTTGTCTGGACTCCTTTGCTAAGAATGACTCCTTACTGGTCATGGCGTCTGGAGCCGTATTAGACAAAGCCCATTTCAAACAGGAACTTGCAGAAGCGAGGCGTTTATCAAAAAAACACCCCCAACAAGCAAAGAAAATTGCCCTTCGCACCTTGGAAGAAGCAGAATCACAAGGTGCTTTTTATCCGGCCCAACAGGCATGCAACATCCTTGGGCGACTTGCCAGGTTTGAAGGAGATTTCTCACAAGCCATTAATTACCATCAACAGGCACTCGAATACCAGCAGAAGATAACTGGGTCAGAAGTAAGTGCAAGCACCTATCTGTCCCTCGGGATAGTATACAAAAAGATGGGTCAGTATGACTTAGCCATTACTTATTATGAATGTGCCAAAGAAGCCTACCACGAAAAGGAATTAAAAAGGGGATATGTGCAAGCACTGAACAACCTGGGAAATGTCTACCTAACCAAAGGACTTTTGGAAAAAGCCCGTCAGTACCAACTGAAAGCACTTGAGATAAGGCAACAGAAAAAAGACTCCGTAGGGCTAGGAGCTTCATACAATAACCTGGGTCGGATTTACGAAGAAGGGAGAGATTACGAAAGGGCCCTGGAAAATTATCTGTTAGCCCTGGATTTACACACAAAGCACAGAGGAATCAGGGACCAGGCAAATACGTATTTCAACGTTGGAGACACCTACATGAAGCTCCAGCAAGATTCCCTTGCCATGGTGTACCTCCAGAAATCCATAGAACTAACCCAACAGTCAGATTATGCCATCCTCTACCCATTTATTCATACTACCTTAGGCGAGCTACACCTTAAAAAAGGGGATTTTCAGCAGGCGGAACATTATTTACTCCTGGCACGTGATAGCAGTAAGTCTCTGAGGTTATTTAAGACGGAGATCTTATCCCTTGTTGCACTCGGTGAACTGCGCAACAAGCAAGGAGATTTTAAGGCCGCAGTCGAAAGCCTTCAGGAAGCACTTCCTAAGGTAGAAAACGTAAAGGGCACCATTTGGCTTCCCAGGTTATGGAAAAATCTCGCGGAAGCTTATTCTGGGTTGGGGCAATTTGAGCTTGCATATGGAGCATTGGCCAACAAGCAACAGATGCAGGATTCCCTCAACGGACACACCTACTTGATGGATCCTTCCTTTGTGAGTCAGAAAGAAGATTCCATGCGTTCTCTGGAGTCCATGATCGTTGATACCAAACACAAAGTGGAAAAGTTACAGGAAGAAAGAGCTGAATTCTTACGGATTTATGTGCCATTGGGCGCATTCGGCCTTCTAGTGTTGTTACTCCTAACGGTATTCATCAGGTATCGGGAGTACAAACGGTTAAGCATTGCAACTGAAAAGCGGAAAAAAGAGATTGAAGCCAAGAACAAACGGCTATCCTATTTAAATACAGAGCTTGAACGAATTGCCTTTATGAGTGCCCATGATCTAAAACAGCCGCTTAGGGCCATTGGTAGCTTGGCCTCATTGGTATCTTACCGGTATAGAAACATCCTTGAAGAGGAAGGTAAAGCTCACCTGGACCAAATTCAGTCCTCTGTTCGGCATGCCTATAATTTGCTCTCAGACTTGAACACATTTGTCGGGTTATCCCAACAACAGGTTGTTGGAACTTCTATTAAGGTTCCTTCAGTCATCACAGAAATATGGCAGCGATATGCCCCGCTAACCGCTAAACTTGAAATGGGCCCTATGCCCGCCATTAGTGGTACCCCTTTCTTGTTTCATATGATGATGGAACAGCTCATCAAAAATGCGGTTCAGCACGGTCCTGAAAATAACTTAGTTCTTCAAATTGAAAGCATGGAATCAGAGGATGGCAGCACCCTGCTAAGGCTACAAGACAATGGCACTGGAATTTCAGAATCCCAACTTGAGCAAATTTTTCTCCCCTACAGACGCTTGGGAACTCAGCATGAGGCCAGCCGATCTACAGGCATGGGGCTTTCTATTGCCCGAAAAATTGCCCGCTTGCATGAAGGATGTATCTGGGCCGAGAATGATGCTGAAGGCAAAACCAGCTTTTATGTCAAGGTGACATAGTTTATGGCATCATTTTATGGCAGAATGACATAATTTTGGTTTCGGCACAATAGTGGCCAGAAATAGATGTACCTACATCTAACCTGAATATTATGAGCTGGAACCTCTCACTTCCGAATCAATCACTTAGCCCCGAGGGGGCCAATGAGGTAAGCATCAAACTGGATCAACTCCTCGTGGACATGCAAGTGTTTCGCCAAAATATACGGACCATTAACTGGAGCCCTAACATTCGTCCACATTTTGACTTGGCACCTCGAGTGAACCAACTGTATGGGCTAACAGCCCCAGGTCCTGAAATTGTGGCCAACAGAATCCTTGAGCTGGGCCATGAGCCTGCCAATTCAAATTCTGAGGTTCTCATGAAGGCTTCCTTGCAGACAAAAGAGGAGATTCGAACCTATGAGGAGGCCATTTTTGTGGTGATCCGAAACAGCCATCAGTTGCTCAAAGACGTAAAGGAGGTCTTTGACACTGCGGCCACCTATAAGGATGAAAAAACCATGGGCATGATGCAGGAGTTTGCTCAGTACCTCAATCATACCATCTGGTTATTTACCAGCCTTAGGGCTGCCAGGATGAACTAGGCTCAGGGGACTATCCCAAGGGCAGTTTCATGTCTTCTGCGTATATTTTTAACAATAATTCCTTTGTATACACCCAGCTAAGACTCATTCCCCGTTAGTTGGAAAGGGTTTTAGTTGGGCTTTTAGTTTAATTCTTATAAGGAGAAACTGTTACATTTCCA
>JBCDIQ010000160.1:0-12258 GCA_039024295.1 Bacteroidota bacterium
AATTTTTATAAGAACCATCTTTTCATAAATCCAACATGTGGTTTTGTTAAATAAAAAAGCCGCTCCCAAAGGGGAGCGGCAGGTGATTCAACAGGACACGAATTGTCATTGAACGGTGACAGGCTGATTTTTGGCTCGGTATCTTGCAATCATCCGTCCTCCCGCACTTGTGGCCTGGACCAGTTCTGGCTTGAATTCTCGGTCCATGATGTATTGCCCCTGCCCTGGATCTATCCCTGTGAGCTGGTTTAGGGGAAGGATGACGCTGGTGGCTCCTACATTGTTTTGCACAGTGATCGTTTCATTAAATCCATTTATACCATCCAATACGAGGTTTACCTGCTCATTCGCAGCAAGTGGATCGCCTTTCCATTTTATTTCAACGCTTTGGGTCCGGTCAATCACCTGTACCAGAGAATCGGGGTAATCGATGGTTTTGTAGGTGATGGTATTATCATATTGCATACCGTTTGCATCTACCCAGGAGAATGTACCTGACAAAACAGGTCCAGAAATTTGCTTTTCATAAAATGTGGTATTGGTGACTGGATTCCGGGTCTGCTGAAGGGTATCTCCGTCGAACACTGCGTAGCTACCGCCTGCTAGCTCAAGGGGAGTTCCCTCTGTTCCATTACCAAACCTGAAGGTAATCCGGGCGTAGGTGATGTCCTGATTAGAATTATAGAATAGCTCATGGTCAGCAAAGATACGGTTCTGATCTACCATATCGGATGGTTCTGCGTCTACATCGCAGCTGGTCAAAAGAGCACTTGATAGCAGGAATACGGCAAAAGAGAAGGCAAAAAATTTCAGTGTTTTCATAGCGGGTAAAGTTTAGACATTAGCATCTAATCCCTGGAATGGACCATGGGGATTGATGATGATAACATGTGTTCTGGTTAAAACTCAGTAATAAGACAGGCCTATCTTAATTTACCCTTATCCAAAGACTAAAAAATCTAATTCTGAACGTTTTCCTACAAATATCTCTTAATTACGACCATTCCTTCGGTTCTCCATTCGCTCACGCCGAAGCATCCGGAGAATTTCTGCTTTGAACTGCTGTTCAGCTTTGTACAGCAAGGCTACTTTGCGAACGGGCAGCACTTGCTTGAATTTCTCATGATATTTTCTCTGTAGTTCATACTCTACCTTCTTGTGCTCCAGATAGGCATCTGCCAACTCTCCCGCTTCGGCGTCTGACAGGCTTTCTATATTTTTTGCTTTCACCATCAGGTCCCGGGTTTTGTTTCGGTGGGCCATCCTTTCGTGGTCATAGGCATTGTAAACTGGCCAAAAGGTGGTGGCTTCTTCGGTTGTCAGGTTAAGTTTTTGGGTAAAAAAGGCTACCCGGTAGGTTTTGATTTTTTCCTGAACCGCTGGGTTCGGTTCGTTTTCAAAACCCCCCTGACCAAACAACGAGCCTGAGCCCAGGCCAAAAATTAACAATAGAATAAAATATGTTGTGCGCATGTGTTGATTGAGTTTATATGTTGTAGTTCACAGTTACCATCAAGAATTCCAGTAGAAGGGCGAAGCATTACCTGGAGACCTTGGCCCCAACTGGAAACCATCAACCGATACCTGTTGAGCGAAGCGAAATCCCACGAGGAGGGGAAGACTTCTAATATATTTCTCCCCAGTCCACTTCATCATATTCAGGTAGATAGGGAGCCGCATCCACTTCATTCAGTTCAGGAATGAGTGCTTCAGAGGCCACATTCAGGTCATATTCACCTGCAAGTTGTACCAGTTCACCTTCTTCCAGGCCCAGAAACGCCAGGAGTTCGTCTTCGGAAACTTCCTCCAAGGAACGGGCCAACTCCTGAGCCGCTTGTTGGGTATCATCCTGCTGGGAAGGACCCATCCACCATTGAAAACAAATCAGAAGGAGGGCAAATGCCGCTGCTATGGCCACGCTTAGCCTGCCAGGGTTCCTGAACAGAGGTCTTAGCTTGGCAGTGGCAGTGGCAGAAGGCAACTGAGTCGAAACCCGAGCTGGGAGTTCATCAAAATAGCCTGCTGGAGCCTTGAACGGAGTTGTTTGCTGCAACTTCATCAAATTGGGTGCCTTAGCAGCAAGTTCTTCTGCTTCAATCCGGTCCATGATCAGGTCTGGCAACCGATTGAAATACCCGTAAGGGGCCGAGCTTTGCTGAACCTTTTGCTCTGGCAGAGACATAGGCCCAAGTTGTTCCTGAATGCTTTCAGGAAAGGTTTCAAAGTACCCGTCAGGTACCTCAAAGGGGTTTTGGCCCTGCAAAGCTGCTAGAATAGGTGTATGTAATAATTCAGCCTGCATGTAAGGTCAGTTGTTTTTCGATTTTCTTCACTGCATGGTGGTAACTGGCTTTCAGGCCTCCCACCTTAACCTCGAGAATTTCAGCGATTTCATCATACTTCAGCTCGTCATAATACCGCATATGAAATACGAGGCGTTGCCGCTCTGGTAACTGTAGGATAGCGTCCTGAAGTTTCTGCTGGATTTCTTCTCCAGAAAAATACGTGCCTTCTTCCTTCAGGCTATGTCGCAGGTCATCCTGAAGGTCAGATACATCTTCGTGAAGCTCCTTTTTTCGCTTTTTTAAGAATGTCAATGATTCATTGGTGGCAATTCTGTAGAGCCATGTCTTCAAGGAAGCATCTCCCCGAAACTTGTCGAGGTACTTCCAGGCTTTAAGGAAGGTATTTTGCAGCACATCATCCGCATCATCGTGGCGTATTACCATCCGACGGATATGATAATACAGCATCTCCTGATACAATCGTACCAGTTCTTCAAAAGCCAGATGCTGACTTTCGGGTGACTGTAACTTGCGAAGTAAGTGTTGTTCGTCCAAAAGATATAAGCCTTCAAGTATTGTACAATATTACCAGCTACTCCTTAGATGATAAGGAAGGGGAAGGGTTTAATCTGTTGGAAAAAAGAACCTATTCGATGATCCTTTCTTGTCTGCTTACTGCAATGCCGGTGAAAATGCCTGTCCCTCCTTGAATATTGGATATGATCCGACTAGGCTGTCCAAATGGATTGGAGTTTGCGGCTACTGCATCATCTACGGTATTCAGAAAGTCATAGTACTCCCTGTTGATATGGTATAGGGTTGAAATAACTGTATCACCTTTTTCATAATTAAATCCTGTACCAAAGGTGACCAATTCCCCGTTTGAAAATCGATCGTCAGCGGTGAAGTCTTGCTCATCATTTACCACCCTGATGGTATCACTCACAACCTGTCCCTGACCATCGACAAATCGCTCCACTTGGAAGTCTCTTACCTGAAATAGCCTTCGATAATAATTATTCTGCCCTCCATCATCAAAAAAGCGGGTCAAAACAAAAGCCAAACTGTCGTCATTGAATTCCCATTCGATCCGGTCAATGGGGACCTCGCGGAGGAGTTGGGTTTCAGCGGTGAGCTCACGGCCGTCTTTTGTGCGTACATTTAAAGTAAAGGTGGCATTGTAATCTTCTGGGACGATGCCTGTAAGTAAATTCTCTGGCTGGTAAATACCAGAATCAAGGACGGTACCGTCAGGTAAGACGAGCGGCCCATAAATAAGGTTGACAGTTCTGTTTCGCCAGGAAACTGAAACCTCAGCGTCATTCACCAATGGGAGTTCTGGTTGCCCAAAATACTCCAGGGTTTCTGTCAGGCTCAGCAAAATGGGGAAGTTGGGCTGTAAATAACATTCCACCACCAACTGGCGCTCATGAGGCGGCAGGTCCAGCTCAATATCTGTTTGAAAGAAATCTGAACAACCGAACCCAGTTGTTGCAGCCAGTAGCGCAAGCACATATATATTCAGTCGTTTCATTAGAATTTAAAATTGTAGGTAATGGAAGGAATGATAGGGAATAACTGCACCTGTCTGGCCTGGGATTGTAGCGTCTCAAAATCATCTTCAATGAAAATGAAATAGGCATTTCTCCGGTTGTAAAGGTTGTAGAAACTCAAGGTCAGGTCCGAACTTCCCCATTTATTGGTCATGTTGTATACCACGCCAGCATCCATCCGGTGGTAGGCGGGCGCTCGAAAACTGTTTCTGTCTTCGTAAATCGGGACCAAACGGGGGTCAGAGGTAATCGGATCTAACACCACTGCTCTTCCGGTGGGTAGGGTGATGGCATTTCCGGTTCCATATACCCAGGTTGCGGTAAGCGACCACCGATCGTTTAGCTCATAAAGTGCCACCACGGAAACATCGTGCCTTCTGTCAAAGCGAGGGTGAAACTTTCGCCCCTCATTGATGGCATCCAACTCCCGGAATTCTCCGCTAAAGGTACCATCAAATACCCGCCAGCTCCAGGCCAGGGTATACCCAATCCAGCCTGTGATTCTGCCCACCTTTTTTTGGATATACAATTCATTTCCATAGGCCCATCCCCGGCCAAAGACGAATTCATCATCCAGGTTGTCGTTAACAAATAATTGGGCACCGTCTCGGAAATCTACCTGGTTACCCAGCCATTTGTAGAACACTTCATTGGTAACCAACCACTGCTCGCCAAGCTGAAACGTGATGCCACCTGCAACTTGGGTCGCACTTTGGGGCTTAATCCGTTCATTAGAGGGATACCAGACATCTGTGGGCAGGGAGGCTGCGGAGTTGCCCACCAAATGGATGTATTGGAACATGCGCGTGACACCTGCTTTGAACGAAACCTTCTCAGAAAGGCTGTAGCGAGCTGAAAACCTCGGCTCAAACCCCCAATACCAAGTGCCGGAGTTGTGAAATCCCGAAATCCGGGCACCCACGTTTACTTTCAATTTATCGTTCACCTCATAATCATCTGCCACGTATACCCCGAACTCTTCTGCCACAAATGATTGCCCTGCAGAGAAATTGATCGTTCCGTCATCGGAACCTGCCTCCAGGCGGCCCACATCAAATTCGTGTCGTACCACGTTCACTCCGTATCTGATGGTGTGCTGTTCGTTTGGGAGCCAATAAAAATCCGTTTTAAGGTTCATGTCACGAATCTGGGAGCCCACCTCAAATCGAAATGCCTGTGCAAACTCATTTCGGATCACATAATCGTAATCAGAATAGGTGAAGGTGGTATTTACGAATAGCCTGGAATTGAATAAGTGATTCCACCGCGCCGTAGTGGTCACATTCCCCCACAAAAAGTCAAAGTTGAAGTTGTCATCATCAAATCCAAAAACATCTCTGCCGAAGTACCCACTGATGAATATTCGGTCATTTTCGCCCAAGTCGTAGTTGACCTTTGCATTCAAGTCGTAGAAGTAGTAGTCAGGAATTTGGGAAAAGCCGCCATCTCCATCATCGGAGTCATTGTTTTCATTGGCCCGGTTAATCTGTCGGGTGATAAGGTCAAAGTAGGTGCGTCTGCCGGAAAGAATGAAGGAGCCCTTTTCCTTTTTGATGGGACCTTCCAGGGTAAGGCGTGAGGCAATTAAGCCAATCCCACCAGAGCCTGCAAACCGTTGCCGGTTACCTTCTTTGAGGCGTACATCAATCACAGAAGAAAGCCTGCCCCCATACTGAGCAGGAAATCCCCCTTTGTATAGGTTGACATCCTTAACCGCATCTGAATTAAAGGTGCTGAAGAGGCCAAATAGGTGGGTAGCGTTGTACACCACGGCTTCGTCCAGTACAATTAAGTTTTGGTCATTGCTGCCCCCACGTACAAAGATGCCTGCCTGTCCTTCACCGCCAGACTGTACCCCGGGTTTTAACTGAAGGGTTTTGAGGATATCCACTTCTCCCAAGGCAGGGATAAGTTTCGCTTCTCTTACACTGATGGTGGCCAATCCCATCTGGGTACTGGCAATTTCTTCTTTGTAAGTCTGCTTCCCCTCAATCACTACCTCATCCAAAACCGAGGTCTCTGGGGTGAGGTAAAGGGTTTCCTGGAGGTCTTTTTTGAGGAGATAGGTTTTTGAGCCTGGTGTATAGCCTGCATAAGAGAAAATCACCTTTACAGAATCTTCTGACCTGAGCCTCAGCGAAAAGAACCCGTATTCATTGGTGAGAGTTCCTACTTTTAGCTGAGCAGAGTAAACAGATGCTCCAATGAGGTTTTCCCCATTGTCCATATCTTTTACGTATCCACTTAGGGTATAAGTTGTTTCCTGAGCCAGAAGGGAACAACTAAACAGTAGCCAAATCCCCAACAATAATCTGATTTTTTGCATGAATTTCAGGGTTGAAAATAACCGGAGTAACATGGGTCGCTTCAAATACGAAGTGATTAACTGTTTTAGTTGCCATTTGTGTTTGAAAGGAAGGGGTAATTTTTTTACCCTTTTGTTGAAGAGATTTGGATTTTGGGGTAGACTAACCCCTCGTAGATTAAATTTTCTTAAGAGGCAGCCATCTTTCTGTTTGAGTCCAACGTTGTTCATTGAACCAGCAAAAAGGGCCTTATGCCCCTTTTACCTTGCATCCCAGACAAAGAATGCGCTTCTTTCTCACGTAAGAAAAATAATTACCCCCTTCTGGCAGTTTATTATATTTGAACAATACCCGCAAATATGAACATTCAGCGACCCCTCTTTTTATCTATCCTGGCAATTTTAATGGTACTATCCGGCCTTACCATTGGTTGCAGAAAATATGAAGATGGTCCCACAATCAGTTTTCGATCCCGTTCTGAACGCGTTATGAACAACTGGCAAGCAGTCCTAATCTCTCGCAATGATATCGAGGAGACCCAGCGATATGATTATATGCATCTGTTTTTTCGGGATAATAACACATTTGAATGGAAGTTCAAGGAGAGAGATTCGGTAAATGAGGAGATATTCTTGTCATCCTGGGAACTGGCAACCAATGATTTACAGATCAAGCTTACCTACCTTGACGAAACTACTGGCCAGGAAAGATTGCTGTACTTTGATGTCCTTCGCCTGAAGGAAGATGAACTATGGCTGGATTACGTCCGGGACGGAGATTATCATAGTATCCGGTTGGCACCGCTATAGGGAAGGTTTAGGTGATTATAGGTATGAGCTTTTAGCCATTGGGGGAATTGCTTTGTGGGGGTTCTGCCTACCAACCTCCATTCTGTCACATTTTTTAAAGAGAACTAAAGTTTCGAGCTGTTTAAGGAACGCTTCAAAAGTAACTTTACCTTCAAGCTTGGCCTTTTATACCAATCCTGCGTTAGAAAAACCTCATTTGGCCCGTGGCCGGACTCTGCGCGCGCCAGCTTGGTTTTGCTTCCTTGTCCTCACACAACATTGCGGCGCAAGCTCTGAACATTTATTTCCTCAGCGTTGCAAAGGGTGTCTCCATAACGCCTGGGATGATACCGACGCCATGGTTTTCATGGCATCTGTCCTGAAAATTCTCAATGGATGTTGATGACTCCTGTCATCCCCGTTTTGCACAGCAACCTGTTGCTAGGTAAAGATTTTCCACCTCATGCTCGTTACCCCTTATCCCGGATTTTTCCACCTTCACTCGATTGAGGTTGAGCATTCGATCAACAAAAAGTACCTTTGATCTGGTTTTTTGGCGGCCTCAGGCCAATTATTAATGCTGCGAATTCTCACATATTGCTTTGTTTCTTTCCTGCTTTTGCACCAGGTATGCGGACAGGTGGGAGATGGGGATACGACGAAACTAGACTCTACCGAGCGAGCATTATTGTCCGCATTCTATGATATGTCCATTGAACAACTGGACTCTATCAAAGCCGGAGGCGTTTCAAGTGAACTAGAGAAAGTGCTCAATAGCCTCATCTCTACTTCAACTAGCCAATCGCTTAGTGCGCGGAATGACCCAGCCATCACCACGCTGATTACACGAGAGGAAATTCGCCGGTCTGGTGCCAGGGACCTGATTGATGTGCTAAGGTTAGTACCAGGCTTTCACTTTGCCCAAGATGAGGGGGGACAAGTTGGCCTTGGGATACGTGGAAACTGGACCAATGAAGGGAAAGTATTGCTAATCATAGATGGGCAGGAGATGAATGACATTTTCACTTCCAAACTGTACTTCGGGAACCATTACCCAGTTGATTTGATTGAAAGGATTGAGGTAATCCGAGGGCCTGGATCGGCCTTGTATGGAGGATTTGCTGCCTTTGGGGTGATTAATATTACCACCAGAAATGCAGAGACATTTGTAGGAGCTGAAGTAGGAGCCACCCGAGGAGCGTTTGAGGATGAGGTGTTCCGGAGAAATCAATATGGATACTTTGGGACACGTTGGCGTAAAGGTGCATTCAATATTTCCGTCTTTACCGGTCAATCCCAACGAAGTACAGGAACCTCCTTTGGAGAATATAGCTTTTTGGATTCTGCTGCACGGAGTAGGGGACTGGGCCAATTTGGATCCTTAAGGAACAATTCGGACCTGAACCCTGCTATGGTAAACATATACTTAAGGCTGGGAAAGTTTTCCTTTCGCAACATCAGTGATTTTTATGAGGTCAGGAATACGGACTTCATAGATACCCTGGGGAATCGCCCCCTAATCCGGGCCACGCAGTCCAACTACACGGAATTTAAATACGATATTCATTTGTTGAGGAGGAAGATTCGAATTACGCCCAGGTTTAATGCCATATTTCAGGTCCCTGTTTATCGGCCTGGAGTTGATTCCATTTACAGGTCCTTGTTAGAAGAGAGTTTGACCTCCAGGTTACGGGCAAACCTGACCGTTAGCTACGACATTACCCATCGAATTAACTTAACCGTAGGAGCCGAATCTTTTGCAGATAACGCCATTTACATTGTCAATAATCCCTTACTTATTCAAAATGATACCCTGCTTACTTCTGCCAATGCTGCACTTTTTGGTCAGATAATCCTTAAAACGCGCCTGGTAAACTTTACCGGAGGGCTTAGATACGATATCAACTCGATTTATGGCGATGCCTATTCTCCCAGGGTAGGGGTGACCAAAACCTTTAATCGGCTACATTTCAAGCTCTTAGGTTCAGCCGCCTTCCGTGCACCTACCCTTGGTAATTTCGCTCAATCGCTTGGAGATGAAGGCTATGACATTGTGTTCGACTCGTTAGGACTCCCCATCGGGTTGACGAACTTTGACCGTGAAATTGAGGCAGAACAGACCATTGTGGCCGAGGCAGAGATTGGGTACCAGTTTACAGATGATCTATTCGGTAGCATTAATGTATTTGCTGCAACAAATTTTAACCCCATTGTGTATGATTTCCGCCAGGATGATCGTCTTGTAACTGAGTTTGGATCAGACGCTGGGTTTTTTGCCTATACAAATGAAGAGCAGTCTGGAACAAGAGGGGTGGAATTAGCCTTGAGGTTCAAACGACGAAAATTGGACATACAGGCAAATTATTCCTTTTACACTGTAAGTGGATTGTCAAGAATACCGACTTATTCTGTCCGTTCTTTTAGCTATAATCCTGATGCCCGTAATGAGGTAGAAACCTCCCAGTTGTTGGCATTTCCCCATCATCGAATCAACCTAAATGGCACTTGGGAGTTCCATAAAAATTGGTCGCTTAACCTAAATGGGAGCTATTATTCTCCTCGATTTGGGTATGATTTGAATGGATTAGATCCTGCTACCGGATTACCTGATGCTTTTCTGAGGAGGTTCAGGAGAGAGTTTCTGGTCAATACCTTCTTTCAGTTCCATACTGTAAAAAAGCCACGAATTGAAATAGGAATTGGTGCATATGATTTATTGGATCAGCGATTTAAATACTTACAACCGTATTTTGGCCTTGATGCCCCCCTGCCTGGCCCTGGCAGAGAGTGGATCCTCAAGGCTTCTATAGACCTTAACTTCCGCGGGAGGCACTCTCCCTGTAATCCCTGACTTAACCCCTGAATGCGTGAGCAGAATTGTTACCTTCATTTTGACATGTTGGTTGTTTCTGTGCCCCGGCCATGTGCAAGGGCAACGTATCAGTTATAAGGCACAGTCACTGTATTTATATAAAATGGCCCGATATGTAAGCTGGCCTGAAGAGGGAAGGGAAGGAGATTTTATTATAGGCGTATTGGGAAACTCCCCTGTTTTATCTGAGCTAGAATTGATGGCAGCACTCAAGAAAGCACCTGGAGGCAGAACCATTGTCATCAAAAGTATCCAAAGCACCAGCGATATAGGTAACCTCCATCTGTTGTTTTTAACGTCCTCTAGAAGCCGTGAGCTGAAAAAGGTACAGCTGGAATTGCTGGATAGACCCGTATTGATTGTTGCAGAAAGGGATGGATTGGCACGTCGTGGGGCTGCTGTGAGTTTTTTGATCATGGAAAATGGGGTACTTAGGTTCGAGGTCAATACCACCGAACTGAAAGCACATAGATTAGAAATGGCTCAGGAATTTTTGCAACTTGGTTTCCAGATAGATTGAGGGGATAGTTTTCCCAGCTTCGCTCAACAGTTGTCGGTTTTTAGTTTTCAGTTGAAATGAGTGGTCAGACCCTTCGCAATGTCACAGTAGACGCGGTTGTTTTCGGGTACAGCCCCGAACAGAACTTGCGGGTATTACTCGTCAAGCGGAAATACGATCCTCACATAAACCAGTGGGCATTGCCAGGAGGTTTCGTCCAGTTGGAAGAATCACTAGAGGAGGCCGTTCACCGAGAATTACAAGAAGAAACGGGAATATCTGTTGGTTACCTGGAGCAGTTGTATACATTTGGAGATCCTGATAGGGATTCAAGAAGACGGATCATCAGCGTGGCCTACCTGGCCCTGGTGAAGCCCGATGCATTTGAACTGGTAGCATCCACCGATGCTGCTGATGCACGATGGTTTGATATCCGAGAGCTTCCTGAACTTGCGTTTGATCACCAAAATATCCTGGAACTGGCCTTCAAACGGTTGAGAAATAAAGTTTTCTACGAGCCCATTGGCTTTGAACTGTTGGACGATAAATTTCCCTTTGTCCACCTGTACCACTTATACCTCACCATGCTTGCAGGAGATGGACCCCTTCAGGCAGATGAATTCGAGGCGCAGCTGGAACGGAGGAACTTTAAAAGACTTATGTTGAAACGAGGCCTTATCGTCGAACTGAATGAAAGAAGACAGCAGAAAGGTTCCGGCCGTCCCGCTAGGCTTTACCGGTTTGATCCTGAGAAATATGAGGACATGAAAAAAGAGGGATTTAGCTTTGAACTGTAACCCTCTTCTATGATCTGATGATCTAGGAAATCCTGATCTCTTCTACTTCTTTCCTGCCATTTCCCTCGCATTCTGGGCCTTTTCTTTGGACGTTGCGAACCGCTCATCCATGCTTGCAGCTTTTTCAAAAGATGCCGCGGCCATTGCAAAATCCTCAATAGCCATATAATAATCACCCATAGAGTCATATGGATTTGCATGATTAGGGGCCGCCTGCTGATAGGCTTCAAAAGATGCTTTTGCTTTGTCCATATCCTTTAACTGCATATAGGCATAGCCCATCATGTTGTAAGCTCCTGCCAGGCCTTTCAGGTCCACAGCTTTCTGAAATACCGCGATTGCTTGTTTGGGTTTCTCACTTTGCATGTACAAATAGCCTGCGATCACGTGGAGAGCTGCATCATTTGGATACAACTTTACCAGCTTGGCACCAATAGGGGAGAAGTCAAATGAATCGTCTCCCTCATGTCCGAGCATTTCTGCAAATACTTTTTCTCCTTCACTCAATTCCCCTTCGTGTCTTTTCACTCTTTTAAGGTGCCTCTGAAGCATTTCTTCATTCCCCATCCCTTCTGCCTGGGAAGCCATGAAAACATTCGCAATGAATAGGTTTTCGTCCATTTCCAGGAGGCTTCCTATTTGTTGGCTCATCAATTGCATGTCATGGCCCGTAAGCTCCATCGCGGATCGCAATTTCTGAGCGATCTCTGGAGTCGCAGCGTGGATTGGCATCTCTTGGGCGTGTAAATGGGAAACAAGAATAAAAAATCCCATTCCAAGAATTAGTAGAGGGCTGTTTTTGTGCATGACGTATATGGTTGAGGATAAATGAAGATGGGTAAGAAGCTTAGTGAATTCACAGATTGTAGCTAAAACACAAGAAAAAACGTATGTTTAGAATAAAACGGTGTAATAGTTTTTAGATGAGTGTTATAATTACGGATGAACTCCTTAAGAATTCCGCAATGTCTGAAGAAGAATTCAGGCTTGAGCTAGCTATTTTCCTCTTCCAAAAAGAAGTTTTCACCTTAGGGAAAGCGAGTGAGTTTGCAGGTAAATCCCAGTTTTATTTCCAAAGAGAATTAGCAAAACGGGAGATTCCTTTGCATTACGGGCATGAAGAATTTAAGGAAGATTTAATAACAATAAAAAAAATAG
>JBCDIQ010000161.1:0-12255 GCA_039024295.1 Bacteroidota bacterium
CCTATCAGACGAAACCAGATTTTAGGGTGCTGCATGTATACGCCCCCTAAAAAGATAAAATCCTACTTGACTTTGTCCAACTGATGGGACAGCTGGGCATTGATATCGGTGATTACTTCATCCATTTCTTCGGAGGAAACTTTCACCATTTCAAGGTACTCATTCACCTGTTCTGGTGAATTTCCCGGCATATGAATGAGTTGGATAAGCCCTAAGATTCTGGCCAGGGGCGCACGAACCCGGTGAGAGTTCATAAAGGCATAACCTTCCAATTGCTCATTGCGTTGCTCAAGTTCATGGGTACGTTCTGCAACTCTTTGCTCCAACTGTCCATTGACAGCTTTGATTTCTTGATGTGCTGCCCGAAGGGCTACCAAAGTTTTTTGCCTGGCACGAAATTGTTGGTTTAACCCAAAACTAAAGCCAATTACCACGATCAGGCCAATCAACCCCATGGTAATTAACATATTCTGAATGGTAAGCTTATGCTGGGCTGACTCCATTCCCTGCTTAAGCAACTGATTCTCGGCTTCTTTCTTTTCAGACTCATACTCTATCTGCAATTCCGCTACCCGTGCTGCCTGCTCTTTGCTGTAAAGGCGTTTTTCAAGGTTACGATACGCCAAATGGGTATTTAACGCCTCCTGGTAGTTTCCAAGGGATGAATCTGCTTTGTACAAATACCCCAAGGCCAAAAGCTCAGCTGGAGCCTCTCTCAGGCTTTCGGCCAGTTTGTGCGCTTTTGTGGCATGCTTTTTTATTTCCAGGGGTGAGTTCAGCTCGCTGTATAATTCTGCATAAGCCAGGTTCAGGTACAGCATCCCAAAAGGATTTTGGTACACCTGATACACCTGCTCGGCTTCTTTAATAAGCTGTTCGGCTTCTTTAATTTTTCCTTCCTTTACAAACACCTTGGATAAATCCTGCAAGACGTGTGCCCTTGGAACCCAGGCCTGCTCGCGTTCTCGAATAACCATTGACCTGCTAAGGAATTTTTCCGCCGTCGGGTAAGCCCCGATTTGGTAGTAAAGATTGCCCATGCTATGGAAGAGTGCAGCAGAATCTGCCTGCCATCCTCCATCATTTTCTATTGCCAGGGCTTCTTCATAATAAGACAAAGCTTCGTCAAATTCCTGACGCCGGGCAGATAACTCCCCTATATTTAACAAGGTAAGGTGTTCTTCTTTTCGGTCACCTTTAGCCCGAAACTCTTCCAGAGCTTTCATCAAGGCAGAGGTAGCCAGTCGAAACCTCCCCATCCTCGCATGGATCACAGCAATGTTTACCCGTGTTTTAGCTATTGCCAGGGAATCACGAACCTCTTTGTATGCATTCAGCCCAAGATGGAAATAATACATGGCAGTATCCAACGGTCCGATTGCTGCCCAGGCTTTCCCCATTTGATCGTACCATTGGGGTGCCAGCCGTACGCCAGATTTATCCACTTCTTTGGCATAGGTATGGGCATTTCGTAAT
Source organism: Bacteroidota bacterium (assembly GCA_039024295.1). Taxonomy (GTDB): domain Bacteria; phylum Bacteroidota; class Bacteroidia; order J057; family J057; genus JBCDIQ01. The sequence continues at coordinate 1,477 of JBCDIQ010000161.1, forward strand.
TGTTTCAAGGCTTGCTGGCCGTCGCCTGCCACCTGATGGGCTACGGCTGCACACATTTTCCCAAATAAAACGGCATCTGGGAAGCTTTCTTGTTTTCCCATATCTTCCGCTTCTTGAGCCAAAGCAAATAACTGGCCGGTCTCCTTACTGACATGAGACATAAGCACTCTGGCACTTGCCAGCCGTACTTCCGGCGCAAGCGTTTCGTCTTTCCACTTAGCTTGTAATTCTGATAAGGCAAGGGACGACTGGCCCACATCCGCTGCAATTCCCAAACAAACACCCCCACACATGCAGACAAAGGCTAAAATATACCTAATCATGGCTCAATATTACCATCATTATATATGTTCCAAAAGTTATTCTTATGCCAAAACCTTACGTGTGAATAACCTTATCAGATCGCGCCCCATCTATTTGAATATGGGTTTTACTCCCTATCTTTGTCCGAAACCACGCAAATTATATACACAATGCCGAATGCAATCTTTACCCTGCCAGAACCCAATAATGAACCCGTCCTTTCATATGCCCCTGGCAGCCCTGAACGCACACATGTAGAGCAAGAACTTAAACATCTTTCTTCTCATCAGCGGGATGTTGCTATGTATATTAATGGGGAGTGGATTCATACAGACCACAAAAAGCCCCTAAGTCCTCCCCATAACCACCAGCATATTCTCGGTCACTATTCACAAGGGAATGCTTCTCATGTACACGCCGCAATTGATGCGGCTTTACAAGCAAAGGCACAATGGGAAAATACTTCTTGGGAGCAGCGTGCGTCTGTTTTCCTGAAAGCAGCAGACCTGATTGCCGGTCCTTACCGGGCACGGGTAAATGCTGCAACCATGCTTGCACAAAGTAAAAATGTGTTCCAGGCCGAAATTGACGCAGTTTGTGAACTGGTAGATTTTTTCCGGTTCAATGCAGCCTACCTGGAACAAATTTATGCCGACCAGCCTTACTCTCCTCCTGGCATGTGGAACCGCCTGGAATATCGACCACTGGAAGGGTTTGTGTTCTGCATTACCCCGTTCAATTTTACTTCCATTGCGGTAAATCTACCTGCAGCACCTGCCTTAATGGGCAATACCTGTATTTGGAAGCCAGCTGACAGCCAAATTTACTCTGCCCACGTGATGATGGAAATACTTGCCGAAGCGGGACTGCCTGCTGGCGTTATCAACCTGATTTATGTAGATGGCCCTGAGGCCGGAGATATCATATTTAAGCACCCAGAATTCGCAGGGCTTCACTTCACTGGCTCTACCAACGTATTTCAGCACCTTTGGAAAACCATCGGTGAAAATATTGCCACGTATAACAGTTATCCTCGGATTGTGGGAGAGACTGGAGGAAAGGATTACATCGTGATTCATGGATCGGCAGATGTGAAAGCAGCGGCAACCGCTATCTCTCGTGGTGCATTTGAGTTTCAGGGCCAGAAATGCTCTGCGGCATCTCGTGTATACCTTGCAGACAGCATTTATGACGAGGTGATCAGGCATGTGCAGGAAGACCTTTCTACGTTTAGAATGGGGGACCCTGCAGACTTTAGCACGTTTATAAACGCAGTTATCGACGAACGTGCCTTTGACAAAATTTCCTCTTACATTGACCGTGCACAAGAGGCAACTGATGCAGAAATTGTTGCCGGAGGTAATTATGATAAGACCAGTGGCTATTTCATTGAACCCACGGTAATATCAACTTCAAATCCTGAGTTTCTGACCATGTGTGAAGAAATCTTTGGTCCGGTGGTTACGATCTACCGGTATGCAGATGATGCCTTTGAGGAGACCCTCGACGTCCTGGATCAAACCAGTCCATATGCCTTGACAGGTGCTATTTTCGCACAAGACAGATATGTTATTGACCAGGCAACCCAGCGCCTTCGTCATACTGCAGGCAATTATTATATCAACGACAAACCCACAGGTGCAGTGGTTGGCCAGCAACCTTTTGGAGGAGGCCGAGCTTCTGGAACAAATGACAAAGCAGGCTCCTATCTCAACCTGCTCAGATGGGTTTCTCCTCGCACCATTAAGGAGACTTTCGTTCCTGCAAAAGATTACCGTTACCCTTTCCTGAACGAATGATAAGTGACTCTTTACAAGCTTCCCTCCTACGCCTAGTACAAGTAGGAGGGATTTATTTTTTCACATATTGTTAAACCTTCATGTGAGTAATAACCTGTATGTCGAGGAATCAATGTACATAAACCAAAAATTTGTTTAACTTTAAGTTGACAGCAAATGACGGCCAAGGTTGAATAATTCTTAGAAATTTGTTATGCTTGCATACTAAATTTTTAACACGAGTCAGAACATCCAAATTTTCATGAACCTCCAAGTGCTTCGCGAGCACGTGTAGGTAGTCACGGTAGCTGCAACAATTATGAAACATTTTTCCTCTCTCGGGCAGGTCACCATTAAGGTGTTTGTCTGGATTCTGGCAAGCCTTATTGGAATATTTCCTACCTATTCATTCGCTCAGGAAGTAAAGGGAACCGTTACTGATGGAAAGACGGGGGAATCTTTAATCGGTGCCCGTGTGGTTATGAAGGGTGCTCCTAGGGGAGCAATGACGGATGAGAATGGAAAGTTCTCGTTCAAGCCTGGCCAAGAGCCTCCCTTTTCCTTGGTTATTACCTACTTTGGATACGATACGCTGGACTATCAGGTCACCTCATTAGACCGTTCCCTCAAGTTACAGCTCAACGAAGTAGGCTATACAGTCGGCGAGGTAGAGATTGTTGCCTCAGCTTATTCAGAAACTCAGCAGAGATCCCCCCTAACTGTAGAGTCCATGAGTATAAATGCCATTAAGGAAACACCTGCTGCTAATTTCTATGAGGGACTAGGACATTTAAAGGGAGTAGACTTGACATCAGCAAGCATTGGGTTTAAGGTGATTAATACACGCGGGTTTAACAGCACCCAACCGGTCAGGTCCCTACAGATCATTGACGGCGTAGATAACCAGTCACCCGGCCTTAACTTTGCTTTGGGTAATTTCTTGGGGGCATCCGAACTGGATGTGGAGTCCGTTGACTTGATCGTAGGGGCAAGTTCTGCTTTTTATGGTCCCAACGCTTTTAACGGTGTTATTAGCATGAATACCAAAAGTCCCTTTATCCACCGAGGATTATCCGCATCTGTAAAAGTGGGAGAACGAAACCTTGGAGAGGTAGCCCTCAGATACGCCAGGGCTTTTACCAATGAAGCAGGTGAAGACAAGTTTGCTTTTAAAATCAACCTTTCCTACCTGACCGTGGATGACTGGGAGGCTGACAATTTAGATCCCGTAACTGATGCTGAGCATGGCAGAGACAACCCTGGCGGCTATGATGCGGTGAATAGATATGGAGATGAAAACTTATCAGCCGGACAGAACAATGCAACTGGGCTAACCGACCGAGCCTTACGCCCTGGTCTGGGCAGGTGGTACCGTACGGGGTACGAAGAAGTAGATCTGGTAAACTACGACACAAGAAATTTCAAAGCAGGTGCAGCCTTACATTTCATGGTAGCACCAAAGGTTGAACTTATTGGAGCCAGTAACTTTTCTACGGGTACAACCGTCCTTCAAGGCGACAACCGCTACAGCTTGAATGACATATTATTCTTTCAGCATCGATTAGAAGTTCGACAGAAGGATAAATTCTTTGTCAGGGCCTATGTAACCCATGAGGATGCAGGAAATTCTTATGATGCTGTATTCACAGCCTTAAGGCTTCAAAGTGGCGTATACTCCAAAAGTGACAATGACTGGGGAACAGATTACCGGAATCACTGGAACAGAAATTTTGTTAGTGCTGCGCGGAATCTACCAGGAATGCCTGCCATTACCTTCCCCTATGACTACGAAACAACTGATGCTGTTCTATTAGCCAATATGGATTCCCTGGTAAGGTGGCATAATGCTACACGGGCTTTTGCTGATACCAGCGGATTTCCCCGCCTGATTCCTGGAACTGCACAGTTTGATTCTGCTTTTAACAAAATTACTTCTACTCCCCTCAGGCAGGGAGGTACTCGCCTTGTAGACCGTTCAGCCCTCTACCATGTCCATGGCGAGTACAAATTCACCTTAGGACGTTTTGATTTTACTACCGGCGCAAATGGACGACTTTATACCCCTGTATCTGATGGCAACCTGTTCAGTGATACCCTTTCATTTGTGATTGATACCCTTGAGGACGGGACCCCATTTATTGCTGACTCCTCCAGAAACCCGATCACCAACCTGGAAGGGGGAGCCTACATTGGTGCCCAAATTGAGCTAATGGATGAGCGACTCCGGCTAAATGCAACTGCCCGTATCGATAAAAACCAAAATTTTAGCGCGATCCCAACCTTTTCGGTTTCCAGTGTTTACACAGCAAATTCCAAGCACACCTTCCGTGCTTCTTTCTCAGCTGCTGTGCGTAACCCGACCCTGGCTGATCAATACTTGTTTTATGACGTAGGTCGTGCAACGCTTTTGGGGAACCTGGATGGATTTGAAGGACTGGCGGATACGGCTTCCTTTACAGATTTCCTGGAAGCACCACCTTTGGAGAAAGATACCAACAACATCAACTTCTTCGATGTTGCTCCGATACAACCTGAGCGGGTCCGGACCATTGAATTGGGATACCGAACCACCCTTGGAGAACGGTTTTATGTGGACGCGAGCTATTATTTCAGTTGGTACCAGGATTTTATCGGCTTCAATATTGGAGTGGATGTGGACTTCCCAAATGGCAACTTCCTGATTCCTTCAGCAGATGTGTACCGGATCGCCGCCAATGCTCGCGAGATTGTTACTACACAAGGGGTATCTGTTGGCCTGAATTACTTCTTTGACAAAGGGTACACTGTCAATGGTAACTATTCGTGGAATGTACTCAATACGGATTCTGATGATCCCATCATTCCTGCTTTCAACACCCCCGAACATAAGTTTAACATTGGATTTGCCGGCCGAGATGTAACCTGGGGGCCGTTGAAGCATATGGGATTCAGCATTAATTACAAATGGATTGAAGGGTTCTTATTTGAAGGTTCCCCTCAATTTACAGGAGACATACCCACCTATGATTTGCTGGATGTTCAAGTGAATAAGCGAGTGGACAAACTAAAAAGCACCTTTAAACTGGGTGCATCTAACGTCCTGGATAAACAGCAGTTTCAGGTATATGGTGGCCCAAGGGTAGGAAGACTGATATACTTTTCAGTGACCACAGAGCTAGATAATATTTAGCATTCAATTTTTCCCCCAAAAAATCTGTCTTGGTCCATAACATCAATGAAACGAAAACATAAAAAACCAATTTTTTCAATACAGAACCTATTTTAATCAACTAACTAAACGACGAACATGAAAAAGCTTATTTACACAAGTTTAATTGCTGTTTTGTGCTGGTCTTGGACCAGTTTAGAAGCACAAGTACGCTATGAGGACGAAATATTCGCTAATGTCCAAGTGACCGAAAACGTAATTTACGGCAATAATATTTCGGTGCTTCCTCCTGCGGGCCCATTGGATTTGCTCATGGACGTGTACCAACCTCAAGGTGATACCGCTTCAAAACGACCAGTAGTAGCCATTGCCACAACTGGAAACTTTCTGCCTGCCATCGTCAACGGTGGACCTTACGGATCTCTGAAAGACAGTGCTATTGTGGAGATGTGTACACGCTTTGCAAAGCGCGGATTTGTGGCTATCTCTTTTTTCTACCGCAAAGGCTGGGACCCCCTGAACCCTATCCAAGAGATTCAGACAGCTACCTTACTTCAGGCAGCTTACAAGGGCATTATTGACGCCCGTACCCTTGCCCGGTTTTTGCGAAAGTCTGTTGCAGAAAATAACAACCCCTATGGAATTGATCCAGGCAAGATGGTCATTGGGGGAACAGGTACTGGTGGATACGTATCTCTTGGAACTGCCTATCTAAGTGAATTTGAGGAAGTAAAGCTGCCAAAATTCACAGATTTCATGACAGGTCAACCATATGTGGATACCACAGTTCATGGCAACATTTTAGGTACCAACACGACCATGCAAAACCTGCCAAATCACCTTGGTTATGCTTCCGATTACCATATGGCATTTAACTTGGGGGGAGCTTTAGGAGACTCTTCATGGATTGATGCAGGGGAAATTCCATCCGTGAATTTTCATGTACCTACAGACCCCAATGCTCCTTACGACATCGGGATTGTAATCGTTCCTACCACAGGTAGCACGGTGATTGATGAAGCGGCCGGAAGTTTTGCCGTTGCCCGCATCAACAATCGTTTTGGTAATAATGATGTATTTAAGACAGCTAACCTGTCAGACCCATTCACTCAAGCAGCCAATACGACCAACAATGGTTTCGAAGGTCTCTTTCCATTTGAACGCCCCTTCACCATGGGCGACTATAATTGTGCTCCTGGGGTTACACCTGCTACTTTCCCCCGTGATGAAGAAGGTAATCCCTGGGACTGGTGGAACGAAGCTTGGTTCATTGGAGCATTCGATGCATTTAACATGGGAACACCGTTTAGTGGTGCTCATGCTAACTGTCGCCAGTTAGCTGTACATCCTATGATGTCTCCCGCCATGGGCCGTACGTATATTGACAGTGTAATGGGATACCTGGTGCCCCGTATCAATGTAGCACTAAACCTCACCACAACCAGCATCGAAAATCAGCTAGACGAAGGTTCCGTTTCCATCTTCCCTAATCCAATGACGGATCAATTGAACATCCGTTTGGAAACGGCTGATAATTTCCTCCAGGCAGTAGAAATTTACAACACCACTGGACAGTTGGTAAAGTCTGTTTCAACTGGCAGAACTGGAAGTGTTGTGCTTGATCGCGAAGGACTTACCAGTGGCCTTTACCTGCTACGGGTAGTATCAGACCAGGGCAGCCTGAGTCAGCGTGTTCTTCTGAAATAAGGACATCTTACTTATATAGGATTCAATCTGGCATCTTTTGGTGCCAGATTTTTTATTGAGCGTCAATACGTTACCTATTTTTTTATACTTTTTTCTGTTTACCTGTGACCTTGATACTCCTTTGCCATCATAACATTGAAACAAAGAAAAAGCGAGAAAAATCATCAACAAGAAAGTTTAGCACGAAGGTGAAGGTTCCATAAGGAATCATGGAAAAGGTCTGTAGAAAAAAAATTTTTGGGTGAGCGTTTTTACGTATTCATTTGGTGTGAAGACCAGGGAGTTTCCCGCACGGGGGCTCCTTGGATTTTTTATTTATACACTTTTCGCAATAATTCTGTCAGATAGCGTAAAATGAACCTACCACCACTTTGCAGCCTGAGTCTACCTGGATATATCCTAGATCAGAACCAATCGTTTAAAAAATTAACATATACATAACAACCAGAGATTGAAATGGCGGTAAGGTTTCTTTAGGTTTATTCTCTGTTAATTTCATTAACGAAAAATACCTCTTTAGTCTCACCAACTCTGCGATGATGAACCATGATATACGATTTTTCGACCGGGACCTCAGCTGGTTAGGGTTCAACTACCGGGTACTGATGGAAGCACGCGACAAGTCCATTCCTGTATACGAACGGTTAAAGTTTCTCGCGATCTTTTCCTCTAACCTGGATGAATTTTTTTCTGTGAGGGTAGCTACCTTGAGGAGCCTGTCCCGAGTGAAAAAGAAAAGAAAAAAAGAGTTGGGGTTTTCACCTGAAGAGGTTCTCGAACGGATTTATGAAACCGTGGGCAAACAGCAAGAAGAATTTGGAAAAATCTTTAGAGAAGAAATTCTCCCAGAGCTGGCTAGCAACGGCATTCACCTCTTGAATGAGATACCAACCGATCCGGGGCAACGGACCTATTTATTTGATTACTTCGAGCGGGAGATACTTCCCTATGTACAACCTGTTATCCTCATGAGGGGAAAAATGGTGCATTTTCTACGTGAAAAGGCACTTTACCTCGCAGTAAAACTACAGAACAAGCCCAAAGCAAGCGAAGAAGAGGCAGACAAGCCCAAGAAGCGCAAAACACGGTACGCCATTGTTCAGATCCCCACGCATTATTTTCCCCGTTTTACGCGTTTACCAGGGACTGAGCCCGGGACCCATCACGTCATGTTTTTAGATGATGTGGTGAAATTGAACCTGCACAAAATTTTCCCTGGGTTTGACATCTTATCCTGCCACAGCATCAAACTTACCCGGGACGCAGACCTGCAAATCGAAGATGAATTTAGCGGCAACCTCGTCGATAAGATCCAAAAAAGCCTTTCAAAACGGCAGGTGGGCCTTCCCTCTCGTTTCTTGTACGACAAGAGCATGCCCAAAGACGTCGTGCGTTATTTACGGGATACCTTCGAGCTTTCCAAGCAAGACCTTTTTCCAGGAGGTCAGTACCACAACTTCCGGGACTTCTTTGGATTCCCCAATCCTTTGAGTCCTCAATTGGAAGCACCTTCCCTTCCACAGCTCCCCCACCAGGAATTGGAACAGGAAGTATCCATGTTCGACGCGCTAAAAAAACGGGACTACCTGCTGCACTTTCCCTACCAAAGTTATGACTACGTCATTCGCTTTTTAAACGAAGCGGCAACTGATCCGGATGTGGAGGAAATCCATACGACCCAGTACCGGGTAGCTTCTAACAGTGCCGTGGTAAATGCCCTCATCCGGGCAGCTCAGTATGGGAAAAAGGTGACAGTATTTGTAGAGATAAAAGCGCGTTTTGATGAGGCAATTAACCTCCAGTCAGCTCAAGATATGCAACAAGCTGGGGTTAAGATTCACTATAGCTTCCCTGGCTTGAAAGTCCACGCTAAAATAGCCATGGCAATTCGCCGAGAAGCAGATGGATTACAGAAATACGCCTTCCTCAGCACAGGTAATTTTAACGAAAAAACGGCCCGTTTGTATGCTGACCATGGCTTGCTCACTGCCAATAAAGCCATCACCGATGAGCTTACACATGTATTTGGGTTCTTAAGTGACCGAAATAATCAACCGCCTCGGTTTAAGCAACTCATGGTTGCCCAGTTTAACCTAAGAGATGACCTCGCAACGCTTATCGACAGAGAAATAGCCCATCATAAAGCTGGAAAACCAGCCTACATCCTCATCAAGATGAACAACCTGGAGGAGAAGGGAATGATTGATAAGCTTTATGAAGCCAGTCAAGCGGGGGTAAAAGTCGAATTAATTGTACGAGGCATTTGCTGCCTGCGGCCAGGTGTTCCAGGTTTGAGTGAAAACATTCGCGTAACTCGTCTGGTGGACATGTTTCTGGAACACGCTCGCGTATTTGTGTTCCACAACCTTGGAGCTGATGAAATGTACATGGGTTCAGCTGATTGGATGACCCGGAACCTGTTCCGAAGGGTCGAGGTGGTATTCCCACTTCACGACCCTGCCCTCAAAGCAGAGGTCATGGAAATGCTTGAACTTCAGTTGGCAGACAATGAGAAGGCTGTTACCCTGACATCTGATCTTGAAAATGTCAGGCTGCCAAAAGGTGAGCCAGCTATTCGCATGCAGGAGGTAGCCTATCGGAGAATTGAATCGGGAACGCTTGGTAAAGAAATTCAGGTTAAACAAGGCGAGATCGAGGCCGTTAAATAATAGGACATTGTTCCATTTTTAACGACCTCACACATGTGGTATAATTCCCTTTGTAACACTTGCATTCACAAGCGAGACATTCACACCAAGCGGGGAAGTACGTTTTGGATGTGTGGTAAAAGTAAGGAGGATGACCGCTTTGCCAAGTATCCTCCTCAGCCTGTAGAGAAATGTCCGGGCTATGAGCCCTCAAAACAGCCGCTGGAACCGGAGAATTTTTGGACGTAGTTGATAATTTAAGTATTAAGGATCAGTCAAAAAATTGTATCTGCCATGAGCAGTTTAGTCGAAAAATACATAAATCCATTGACCGACTTCGGGTTTAAAAAATTATTCGGAACTGAACCGAATAAGGACTTACTCATGGATTTTTTAAACCAAATTTTACCTGACAGGCACAAGATTCAAGAATTGAGCTATGCAAAGAATGAACAGCTAGGTAATAGTATTGCTGATAGAAAAGCGATTTTTGACCTGTATTGCACAGGAGCATCTGGGGAGAGATTCATCGTAGAGATTCAAAAAGCCAAGCAAAACTACTTCAAAGATAGAAGCATATATTATTCCTCCTTTCCCATCCAAGACCAAGCAAAAAAGGGTAATTGGAATTACCAGTTACAGCCAGTTTACACGGTCTGAATTCTTGACTTCATATTTGATGACCACAAGGAGGATCAAGAACTCCTTCATGTCATTGAACTGAAAGACCAGAACTGCGAGGTATTTTACGATAAATTAAAATTTATTTACATTGAGCTACCGAAATTCACTAAGAATCAAGCCCAATTAGAAAATCAGTTTGACAAGTGGCTGTACGTATTCAGATATCTTTCTGAATTACAAGACCGGCCACAAAAACTACAGGATCGGGTATTCGAAAAATTATTCAACGCAGCGGAAATTGCGCAATTTACTCCAGAGGAGCGCGAAGCATACGAGGAAAGCTTAAAGTATTATCGAGACTTAAAAAATGTGGTTGATACTTCTAAAGAAGAAGGAGTTTTAGAAGGAATAGAACAAGGGATAGAGCAGGGCATAGAGCAAGGCATCAAACAAAGAAATATAGAAATCGCGAAAGAGATGAAACGATCTGGAGAGCCGATAGATAAAATAATCCAGTATACCTCTTTGACCAAGGAAGAAATCGAAGGAATAGTCGACTAAATAATGAGCC
>JBCDIQ010000162.1:0-12093 GCA_039024295.1 Bacteroidota bacterium
CCTACCTTCTTTAAACATCGATCATCAAGGGATCGCTGCTGTTCATCAATCATTTTTTCACCTCGTAAACCTTATGCCCATGTTTGGTCATCACCTCATCAACCTAACGCAACGCATGAAAAACGCACCCATTACCATATTCATCCTGTTCTTAGTTGGAAGCTTTTCATTGATAAAGGCTCAAACCATTTTCATTGAGGACGCAACCCTGATTGATCCAGTCCAGCAAAAAGAATGGAAGGGCAACCTGCTAATTCAAGGGGATACCATCGCAGGATTTCCTTCCTCCCTGCCTGATGATTTCGATGGAATTTCTATTGATGCGAGTGGCAACTTCCTCCTGCCGGCACTGGTGGATATGCACACCCACTCTTGGGGCAATTCCGGGCCGAGCCAACAAATGGAATACCTGGGCACAGACAAATCAGCGCGTTACATGCTGTACTGCGGGGTAGGTGCCTTCCTGGACCTATTTTCCCCAGAAGATTATATCCTTGGCTTACGCGACCAGCAACGGACAGAAGGACTTCCAGGGGCAGACATCCATTGTGCCGGACCCATCCTCACCTGCGACGGAGGACATGGAACGGAATACGGCGTACCGACCAGAACCGTGAATACATCTGAGGAAGCCAGGGAACAGGTAGCAGAGTTGGCAAAAAAACGTCCAGATGTAATCAAACTGGTGTATGACCATGTACCTGGACGAATGCCAAGTATGGACCGGGCGACCATGCAAGCCATTGTTTCTTCAGCCCACAAAGCGGGTATTAAGGTCGTGGTACATATCGGCAATTGGCAGGATATTTATGAGGTGGCGCAGGCTGATGCAGACTGCATCACCCACACCCCAACCGGTACTCCTCCTGACTCAGTCATTGCCATCATGAAACAAAAAGAGATGTACACCATTCCTACCCTGGCGGTACAGTCAGAAATGGCCTTTCTCTATGACCAACCTGAAATCCTGAATAGTTCACTGGTGGGGAGTGTGGTTTCCTCTGGCATCTTAACTTCCTATCAGGATACTTCTAATATAAAGGGCCGATTACTGCGCTGGCTACAATACCAGAGAAGGTTCAAAACAGACTTTTTTGCAGGTGTCCGAAAGTGGCAAGAAGCAGGAATTCCCATCATGGGAGGGACTGACAGCGGGAATCCTGGTATTTTCCAAGGCTATTCCATTCATAGGGAATTGATTCATTTGGGAGATGCAGGCTTGAGTAATTGGGAAGCGTTGGCTTCTGTCACTTCGATACCGGGGCAATTTCTCGGGAAGAAATATGGACTAGCAGTAGGGGCAGAAGCGAATCTCCTATTGCTGAAAAAGTCCCCTTTAGAAAACCTGGCTCACACACAGGAGATAGAAGTGGTCATCCATCATGGAGAGGTAGTTGACCGAGATGGCCTCATCAACAAGAAAGCTATAGCATTGGAAGATGTGCCAGTCCGAACACAGCCCTTGATTGATGATTTTGATGGCACCTATGAATGGTCAGTCCAAAGTGACAGCATTCAGGGAGGTGCTTCCAGAACGCATTTCCTCCAGAAAGAGGGAAAGGGACTGGTCAATTTGATCCTTGAATCGAATGGCAAAGTACCCTTTTCCTGGACCTACATCACCCGATCATTGAGTGATGAAGCAGAATACCAGGATGTATCTGCATTCGAAGGCATTCGGCTCCGCTATCGCTTACCCATGGGTCAGGTAAACCTCAGCTTGCTTACCCCAGATGTCACCAACTTTGACTACCACGCCAGGGTGTTGAAGGCTTCTGAAGAGTTTCAGGAACTCAGTATCCCCTTCTCAGAATTTAAGCAGCAATGGTCCGCACCAGTCCCCTGGACCGGCAAGCAAATGAGTGGTATAAGCCTGGGCATCAGTAGCCCGATTGACATGGACCTTGAGCTGGAAGTGGATTACCTATCCTTTTATTAACTGATATTCAACCTTTTAACCATTTTCAATGATGAACAAATTTGCAGCACTTCTTTGGTTAGTCGTTGGTTTTTTACCCTCGACCTTACTTCAGGCTACGGATATCCAACAAAAAGCCCGTGAGCTTACCTACCAGGGATTTTTACAAGGCAGAATTGAACCCTATAAAGAGGCACTCAACCTGCTAGAACGTGCTTACCAAGTAAATCCAGAAGACGAAACAGTTGCAGTTGAGTGGATCAAAACATGGCATAACATGAGTGGTTTACTCATGGACCCGGCTCAGAATCCTGATGAAGGTGAAAAGCAGGTGGAAGCATGTGTGGAACAAGCAGAAAAATTTGTCAAAAAATTTCCAGATACCGCAGAGCTTCACGCCTTGTATGGCAGCCTACTGGGCATGGAAATTGGCATCAGTCCATGGAAGGGGATGGTCCTCGGTGGAAAAAGTCAAAAACACCTGAAGAAAGCTTTGGAACTTGACAATTCTAGCCCCTTAGCATGGCTGTTTCATGCCGATAATAAATACCATACCCCTGAAATGTGGGGAGGAGACCTAAAGGTTGCCATCGAAGGGTACCAAAAGGCCATCGAACTCATGGAGGCAGATGAAGAGAAACTGAAATACAATTGTCAATACCTTTCCGCTCATGCCTGGTTGGGGCTTGCCTACCATAAAACCGGTAATAGTGCCAAAGCCCTTAATACCTTCGAGAAGTCCCTCGAATTTGAGCCAGATTTTGCCTGGGTAAAATATGGACTGATGCCAAAAGTGAAATAAAGATGTTCCATTCAAAGGCAGGTAGATGAGGCTTGCCTTTGAATGTTATTTCATGCCTTGCCTCTCTTTCCATTTCTTCCCTGCTCGGTCGATTCCCTCTGTTTCATTTTTTCGTCTGTAGTAAAATGGTTTTTCAAGGCTCTTTAATTGTTCAACAAGGGATAACGCCTTTGAAAACTCCTTCTTCCTGGCGTATAGCTTTGCCTTGATCCAATACAAATGACCTTTTACGTAGTCCCGAGGATAAAATTGATCGTTCCATTCCGAGGTAGTATCCATGAGGGTTTCGGCCTGCCTTATCCAGGACATGGCAATAGAAGAATCGGCATTTAGGGTTTCCAAGTGTTCAGCTCCCTGGATGAATACCACCCATCGAAGGTAGCCAGGCTGTTGAGCAGCCCTGCTTTCTACTTCCTGGATAAATTCCTCTAAATAGGTGGTTTCAAATGGGATTTCCAGCTCGATATACTCCCAATTAAACATGATATACCCTTTTTGATAGCCTGTTTGCTGAATCGAATAGGTTAACTGTTCGGTTAGCTCCTTTTGGATGGTTGGAACCACTTCGATTTTGAGGGCATCCTTATTTGAATCATACTTGAATGCTCCCCACTGTTTGTGTTCTCTGTTGAAGATAATGGTCCAGGCACCCTCTTCTTTGGGAACAAGGAAACATGCATAGGTTCCACTGTCCAGCACTCCCTCCCGAAATTGAGCCTTAGAACTGAAGGTAACCCTCGTGGCATTATTGGCTCCCGCTCTCCAAACTTTGTCATAGGGCACTAAATCTCCAAAAATATCCCGGCCTTTCACCGCTGGACTGCCATATGCTATTTCTACCTCTGTGTACCCTACCTTCTGGTAAACCAATCGGTCAGGACTCACCCGTGGCACCATACCAATTTGGTATTGCGCATGCACAGCCTGACCAAGCAGGAAGAACAGGCAGAGATGAGCAATTTTTTGTATCCAATCCATCTGTAATATTCCTTAAGAGAATTCCGAAACTCATCTTATCCAATTGCTGCCAGTGCTTCGATTCAGTGATAGCCCCAATTAAATGAAAACCACAGCATGATGACAGCTAGGTGAGCCCCTAAAACTGACTGCTCAAGGAAGAATCCTGGCCATTTTTGAAAGACAGGAGTAGGAGCACGATGATTAATCCCAATTTTTCTCTCTGCCTCAGTTGAATTTATGAGAAAAAGGTGTGACCTTATTGAACAATTAACATCTCATTCATTGCGGGCCGAACTTTGAAGGGTTCCGCGTTACAAATTGAATATCTCGTTCAAATTATGTCCTTACTTAACCAACTCACAGAACAACTAAGCGGCCCCGCAATGGCTGCCCTTAGCCAGCAGCTAGGCACCGACCAGGGAACTACTTCCAAGGCGGTAGAGGCGGCACTTCCTATGATCATCGGGGCCATGGCCAACAATGCCTCCAACGACTCTGGCGCACAAAGCCTGGCAAACGCCCTTGACAAGGACCATACTGGTGGTGACCTGATGAACAACCTTTCAGGCTTTCTTAGCTCTACCGACAATGGTGCGGGCCCAGCGATCTTAGGGCACGTATTCGGTGGAAAACAACCTGTGGTCGAGCAAGGCCTTAGCCAGGTGAGTGGAATGGACAGTAGCCAGACAGGACAGTTGCTTGCAAATTTGGCACCGGTAGTCATGGGCTTTCTTGGCCAGCAAAAACAGTCCCAAGGCATGGATGCTGCTGGATTGGCCGGTATGCTGATGGGTGCTCGTACTGAGGCCTCCTCTGGCAACAATGCCACAGCTCAAATGGCCATGGGTATGCTCTCTCAGTTTCTGGATGCAGACAATGATGGCAGCATCATGGATGATGTGGGTGGAATGCTTGGTAAGTTTTTCAAATAAAACCACCTACCTGATAAAAACACTACGCCCTGCTGAGTATGGCAGGGCTTTTTTTTATCCAAAAAAAATCAGGCAGCTCCAATGGGGTGCCTGAGTAAGTTAAGACGGCTTGGACATTAAGTCTTAAACGGAGGAAAGAACTCATTTGAACTGCCCATAGTGCTGGGCCGTTTCTCAGCAATAAAGCTAAAAAACGGCCCAGTATTTTTGCTTGACTTTTATCAAGAAATGGAAATCACCTCATCAGTGATTGCTACAAATCATCATTGCTTGACGATTTTTTCATACAGGGCTCCTTTGGGAGTGGTAAGCCGCAATAAGTAAATGCCATCTGGTTCTTGCCCAAGGTCAACACTTGCCTCATGCCGTGTCCCGGAGGCCAACTCATCCGAGTGAACGTTACGCCCAGTCAGGTCAAATACTTCCAAGCGAGCGGGCTGGACCTCAGTAAGCATTACCCAGACGTTAAAGATTCCATCAGTAGGGTTAGGAAAGGCTTTTACCCCTGCTCCGAGGATATCATCCATTCCTACAAAGATTCTCACCCCTGCTTCTTTGCAAATGGTATCGGTGCAAAAGCCATCGCTCATGGTGAGGCAAACTGTATAAGTATCAATGGCTGCATAGGTATGGTTGATTACCTGTCCTGAGATTTTTGTCCCATCTCCTAGGTCCCAAAACCAGGAAGTTGCATTGGCACCGCCTGTAAACGTATGTGGGTCACCAAGCTCCATGGAAAAGCTAGGTCCCACGGTAAAGTCAGCAAAATAGGCAGGCCGCTGGGTCACATTGATGTTATCCGAAAGTACACATCCGAGGTTATCTGATACCGTAACTCCATAAAACCCGCCGGAGTTGATGGTAATATCGGGGGTTGTCTGACCGCCCGGTGTCCACACATAGGTAGCATTATTGGCAGCAGCATTGAGGGTCAGGGTTTTTCCTGCACATATAACGGTATCCCCCCCTAGATCTACACGGAGGGGGGAAATGGTGATGTTGACCGTATCTGAAGCCACGCAGCCTACCCCATCTGTAATGGTGACAAAATACTGCCCGGGAGAATTCACCGAAAGGGTCTGGGAGGTTTGTCCCTGGAAGGACCACGAATAGGTGGCTCCAGCCCCTGCGTTACCGGGATCAAGCAGGATTGAGCTAATGCCGCACAGCAGGGTGTCTGGGCCTAGGTTAGCCACTGGGGGGACACTTCCTGTAATATTGACCGTATCAGAGGCAGAACAGCCAAACGCATTTGTAACTGTCACAGAATAAGGTCGAGTCACAGTGGGTGGCGTAAACACATCTACACTTTGGGTTTGGCTTCCTGTACTCCATTGGAAGGAAGCACCCGGATTGGCCGCATTCAGGTTTATGGTATCACATTCTATGCGGTCCGGCCCAAGGTTGACAATAGGAGACAAGACCACCCCCAATACCATGGAATCCCGTTCCTGACAGCCAGCAGGCGTAGTTAATATCACCTTATATTCCCCTGGTGCAGAAGCAAAAACCGACTGGGTAGTTGCTAACAAATTGCCATTCACTGTCCAATCATAGACCGTTCCAGGAGGACCAGCTGGAGAGGTCAAAATAATAAATGAACCCACACAAATGGTGTCATCGGCCCCAATATTAACTGTGGGAACAGAATCAACGCGAATCGCTATGGTATCCGTCAAGAGACAGCCCAATCTGTCCCTGACTTCAACCACAAAGGTTCCGGTTGTATCGGTACAAAAAATTTGATTGGTATCAGAAGGAACGAACTGCTGTTGTCGCTGATTAAAGGAATACCATTGATGATTGGCATTCGCATTTCCGGGATTTAGGCATGCGGTATCACCCGGGCAAATGGTCCTACTTGGAAGGGGCGGAATATTGGTATTAGAAACGGTTACTATGATGGTGTCGCTGTACGCAAATCCGAGGCTATCAACCCGGAGAACGGTGTAAATATTTTGAGATGCCACCACGATCGTTTGGGTGGTATCCTGGGTAGACCAGAGGTAAGTGGCACTGTCTCTTTGCCCAGCATCCAGGCGTAATACCTCTCCAAAACACAGGACCGTATCTGGTCCCAGGTTAAGGGAATCCCTTTCTACAATCGCCACATCATCAAAGGCAAATCCTTCACGAGCAATGATGTTATTAGACCCAAAATAAATTCTAAATCGCACATGAGGCACGCCTCCCAGACCAACCAGGTCATGCTGTGCACGAACCCATCCGCTGTCAGCTGGAGGGGTGGTTCTCGTCCACCCGGTAAGGTTGAACGGTGCAGTAAGTGTGCCGGGAGTACCCCCTATATTCGTAGAGTTGTACCAGTTTATCCCCGTAGTTGAGGTACCGACAATTTGCCAGGTTTTACCTGTATCAACTGAGGAAAACAATGCTGCGCCATCAAGACCGTCCATGTCATGGTTGAGAGAAATCCCAATAAGGGGGTCATTAAGGCTGGTAAAGTCAAAACAGGGACTTTCGACGTACGAGAATTCATTATCAAAATAAATTCCAAGGCGACTTCCCAGTGTCCACCAGCAACTATCGCCAGAAGCGGCACTCCTCATCAAGGTTTTGTTAGGAGTTCCGAATGCCCAGCTATTTCGCAGCGCACTGGGAGGGGCAAGGGGAGGCTTGTACAAGGCACTGTCTTTCCAACCACCTTTCCCATTTTCAAAATCCTCAAAATAGGGAAAGGTACTGATACACTGGCCTGAGACCTGGGAGGTAAACGCTCCTGCCATGAGCGCAAGAAGCAAGTACTGCCAAAGGGTGAGTAAAGTAGATTTTTTCATAGGTTTGATTCGCATAGGTGCCAGCTGGCGAATATTCTATTTGAAAAGGCCTTTTACCACAAACAGGATTTTTGTCTAAAAGGCTAAATGAGGTATTTTTTTGTGTGAAGGTTCAATAAATGTAGTCAAAAGCTGGAAACCTCTGGAAAGATAACGTACAAAATGCTATAATCAGTGGGTAAAAAGGTGCATTTTTCTGGAAGTTTTTGGATCACTCAGAAAATGAAACTTGCCCAATCAGCTGTTTTACTTCCTCTACTGCGACTTCCAGGTTATCATTAATGATGACATGGTCAAAGTCAGGTGTCAGGGAAAGTTCTTCCTTTGCTTTTGCCAAACGCTGCTCAATGGCCCCTTCATCATCGGTTCCTCTACCCCTCAGCCGCATGGCCAGCACTTCCAGACTTGGGGGTTGGATGAAAAACGAACAAGCTTCCGTTCCAAATTTCCGTTTCAGGTTTACCCCCCCATACACATCCAGGTCAAATATGGGTTGCTGTCCCTCTGCCCTGATACGGTCAACCTCAGAAATCAAGGTTCCATAAAACCTGCCTGGATAGACCTCTTCCCATTCCAAAAAGGCATCTTCTTGGATTTTTTGTTGGAATTCGTCCACCTGCAGGAAATGATAATCTACTCCATTTACTTCTTTGCCCCTGGGCGGACGGGTGGTAGCAGACACGGAAAAAGACAGCCGGGGAATGTCTGCTAATAATTGACGAACAATCGTGGTCTTACCGGAACCACTGGGGGCAGAAAATATTAAAATCGGAAAATTGGCTTCGGACATGGTCAAAATTACCAACTCCATGATTCATGAAAAACTAAAAAAATCATTTCTCTGGTTACCAAATGCCTTTTCGACCTATTAAGAGATGAAAGGCAGATAAATTCTAGTCCGGCCTCCTGGATCCCCCCTCAAGATTTGATTAACTCAACCTCAGTCATGCTAAAAATACTCTCATGCTTATTGGTAATAACTAGCTGCATCTCCCTTCACGCCCAATCAACGGCACTTATAGCAAGTTCTGACAATCCCCTGGCTTCCCACCAAATGATGCCAGCCCATGAAAACCCACCTTCCACACAAAAACCTTCCGAAGCTCCTGCACAAAGGCCCCCTGTTTACCTGGAAGAAGTTCGTCCCATAATCGAACTCGTCTTGGCCCAAAGAAGGGAAATAGAAAACCTAAAGCTTGAGCAACAAAAGCTGAACAGCCAGCTTGAGGCATTGGAATTTGAACGAGAGGCAAATGAAGCCTTAATGGAACATGTTGAGGACCTTCACTGGGCAAACTGACAAAGTTTACACAATTAACAGGCGTAAAGCTCGGATTCAGTGATGAATCTGGGCTTTCATTTTTGGTTCTCTGACAAAACATGCAGGGACCCTTCTTTAAGAGGTTCGACCCTTTCAGAATCCTAATTTACGGGTTACGTTGGTTAATATACCTATTCAATCCCTGGGGTTATAATGACCCCAAGGGGTCAGATATATATCTGATAGCTAGGAATTCGCTCGCCCCTGAAGGGGTCGTACATCAATCCCCGCTAAAATTGTCAGAGAACCTCATTTTTTAGCGCATCAAGCATCCGGTTTCCGTCGGACAATCCTTCGGCGACGTCTCCGCACGGGCTTATCTTCTTGAGCCGTACGATAGGGAGAGTCAGATCGGGTCCTTCTTTCAGGCCTGCGATCATTGCTCCTAACAGGCCGGTTGGCATCCATTTTTCGAAAATATTCATCCAAAAGCTGAAGAGCGACCGGCTGAAAATCAGGAGGGTATGAAAATACCTTAAAAGTGCCATGAGGTTCCTCGCTCTCTACCTTTGGAGGATCCTCTTCATGGGTTTGCCGCCACGTTTCTAAGAGTACGCTTCCATAGCGACAGCAATGGCCACGGTCTGGTTCACGACCAGCGAGCACCAGCAAATCACGTGCGGTTCGATTTGGAGAAGAAGATTGCATGGGTTAACTAAGGGTGATTACATAAGACGGCTTAGGGTCCTTGCTTCTAATTAGTTCATTCCCACCTTGTTGTTGCATACATATACCAAGAGGAAAGTCGATTAGAGCTGAAAACGCTTATGCGTATGTGTTTTTTTCAGCTTGCTGAAATGGCCATTCAGCATGGACTATTGGGCCTTTACTTTGAAATTAAGTCATTTTTACTCTGGGCGAATTCTTCGAATCCTACGACGCCTTTTTCTTACTGGCTGTTCCTCAGCGGGTTTTCGCCTTATGGTTGCCCGCCTGGGAGCAGGAGGGAATTTTTCTTCATATTCTTTGTAGTAGGCATCAAGTAACTGTAGGGCTTCGGGTTGAAACTCCGGAGGGTAGCTGAACACATTGAATATTCCATGAGGTTCTTCACTTTCTACCTTCGGAGGATCTTCCTCATGTGATTCACGCCAGGTTTTTATCAGAATATCGCCGTATCTGGCTATATGTCCTCGTAATGGTTCCTTTCCTGCAAGCACTAAAATCTGGCGTGCAGTACGGTTGGGAGAGGAAGATGTCATGTCAACTATTCACTACTTTATTAGGACCGTAAATATAAGATATTTTTGATAAATATAGTCACCGATTTAGGTTGCTGTACAAATCCCCCCTATGGCGCATGGGTTTCCTGCTGAAGATTTTGGTGGCTTTTTGCCTGCTAGCGAACCGATTGGCTGAGGCTAAAAAAGTTTACTAGCACCTATTCAAATTGTACCTTTATCCCATGAACCCCTATATCCTGGCGATCGAGTCATCTTGTGATGAAACTTCCGCTGCTGTAAGCCGTGGCACCGAGATCCTGAGCAATGTCATCAGTTCTCAACTGGAACACAGCAAATACGGTGGGGTGATTCCGGAATTAGCCTCTCGGTTGCACCAGCAACACATTGTGGCTGTGGTGCAAGAGGCATTGGAGCAAGCGAAAGTAGATTCACATCAGCTCAACGCAGTGGCCTTTACCAGAGGCCCAGGGCTTTTAGGTGCTTTATTGGTTGGTACCAGCTTTGCGAAAGCCTATGCCTTCGCCAAGGACATTCCCCTAATCGAGGTCAACCACATGGAGGCACATGTACTGGCCAACTTCATTGATCCCCCTCTTCCTGCATTTCCTTTCATTTGCCTGACAGTTTCGGGTGGCCATACCCAGCTTACCCTGGTCCGGGATTTCCTGGACATGGAATTATTGGGACAAAGTATTGATGACGCAGCCGGAGAAGCATTTGACAAGGCTGCCAAGATCATGGACCTGGGCTACCCCGGCGGGCCGCTGATTGATAAATATGCCAAAGAGGGTGACATCAATTTTTTCAACTTCCCAACTCCCTCGGTTGGGCGGTATGAATTCAGTTTCAGTGGCCTGAAAACCTCTCTGCTGTATTTACTGAAACGCGGCATCAAACGAGATCCCGAATATATTCAACACAACCTGCAGGATATTGCCGCGAGTTATCAACACCGGATTGTGAGCATTTTGATTGAAAAGCTGCGACTCGCTGCCAAGGACCATGGTGTCAAACACCTGGCCATTGCGGGGGGAGTTTCTGCGAATTCTTTGCTTAGAAAGCGGTTTCAGGAAATGGCTGATCAATATGGATATATGGCTCATATCCCTGCTTTTGCTTATTGCACGGACAATGCTGGGATGATTGCAGCAGCAGCTTACTACAAATACCAGGTAGGAGAATTTGCCGACCTGGATGTTCACCCCTTTGCCAGGTTAGGAAAATAAGCACTTTATTTTGCGCGAAGCTGCAAGGGTATCAATTGTAAAAAATTAACACCAACCTCCACAGCAAGAACTACATGCGGTCATTCATTTCCCTCCTGTCCCTCTTGAGCATCTTCTTCACCAGCTGTCAAGAAGACATCACCTATCAACTACCTCTATCTTCCCCTGAAGGGGCTGAATCTTTTACGATCAACGTTGGTCAGGATACCATGATTCGTACAACTTCCGGGATGGAGCTGGAAATCAATCAATCATCACTGATCACCAAGCTTTCCAAAGTAACTATTCAGGTAACCTCCGTTCAATCAGCCTACGACCTGATCACAAACAGGCTCAGAACCCTTACCACCAATGGAAAGCTCTTGAGAACTGAGGGCATGCTATTCATTGGTTCTGAAGATGAGGTAATGATCAATGCTGATGCTCCAATCCAAGTCAAGGTGCCTACAGATGAAGCGGTATGGGGGGTAAAGCTATTTTCAGGGGTCAAAAAGGACAGCAGCATATTATGGGAGGAAGCATATGAGGATATTGAAAGTACGATAGACGATGTCCTGCAAAATGGAAAAAAATTATTCAGGGGGAATTGTGCCGCTTGCCACAAGATTGAAGGAACCCTGATAGGACCTGGATTGGCCCATGTGACCAAGTTTCGTGATTCCGCATTTTTGGTGGACTTTACCAAAAACTCTCAAGGAATGATAAAAGCAGGACATAATCTGGCAAATTACCTGTACTCAAAATATTATAAGCAGCGGATGACCAGCTTTCCTAACTTAAGTGTTCAGGAAATATCAGACATATACTCATACATAGAGTATGTGGCCAATTACACGGAGGTTACAATTAATCCCTACGCATTTCCAGACCCCTGTAACTCAGAGCAGTTGATCGCTCAGAATGGAAGGGGGAAGCATTTCCTCTAAAGAAAAACCATTTGTCAACCTCCATTCCC
>JBCDIQ010000163.1:0-12059 GCA_039024295.1 Bacteroidota bacterium
AAATCTTGGTTGTATCTGTTGAACCAGGAGTTTGAGAAGCGGAGGAATCACCATCTGTAGTACCATTAGAGATTCCTCCATTACCATTTGGGTCCCACTCTTTGAGTAATTCTAGTAAGCTGGCCAGAATCTGGTTGTTTTGGATTCTTGCATCCGAATTACTGATGATTCCCAGTCGTTGCTGCCGCTTAAGATCGCTTAAACGACCTTTTTGCATGGTGAGTTCGGTCTCTAGATTTCCCGGCTGTTTAAGCATTTCATCTAATGCCTTTTCTATCTGGCCTTTGGCAATATACCGTTGAATTTCACTGGCCTTCATAAAAAAGTGGGAATCAAAGATGGAAATAAAGGGAAAGGTCAAACTGTGATTACTCTCCCTCCTCAACAGTGATAGACTCAGGCATAACCCTGGCCTTTTTGGTAAGCACCTCAAAAAATAAGGCAATTTTATTTTTCAGGTCTGAGCGGTGAATGATGTGGTCTAAGAAGCCGTGCTCCAGCAAAAATTCGGACCGCTGAAAACCTTCTGGAAGGTCGCGTCCAATGGTTTCTTTGATCACACGTGGACCGGCAAAGCCGATCAACGCATTAGGCTCAGCCACATTGAGGTCCCCCAGCATGGCATAACTGGCCGTAACTCCTCCTGTAGTAGGGTCTGTCAGCAGGGATATATACGGCAGACGATCACGCGTCATGAGGGTCAGTTTGGAGCTGATTTTGGCCATCTGCATCAGGCTCAAGGCCCCTTCCATCATTCGGGCACCTCCACTTTTTGAGATGACCAGTAAAGGAATGTGTCTCTCCAGACAAACGTCTATGGCACGGCAAATTTTTTCTCCTACAACGCTCCCCATGCTACCTCCAATGAAGTGGAAGTCCATTGCAGCAATCATGGCTTCATTTCCGAAAATGGGTCCGTAGGCGGTGCGAATAGCTTCTGTTAGGCCTGTCTTTTCATAAGATGCGATTAGCCTATCAGGGTAGCGTTTGGTATCGGTAAATTCGAGCGGGTCTGCTGAAAACAGGTTTTCGCTGATTTCAGTAAATGAATTATTGTCAAACAGTAACTCAAAATATTCCTTACTCCCAATTCTCAGGTGATGGTCACAGTAAGAGCAAACATAGGCACTCTTCCTTAATGCCTTGGCCTGTAAGGGTTTCTTACAGTTTGGACATTTGGTCCACAGACCATCCGGCGTATTGTTTTTGTCCTCTGTCTTGGTGACAATATTATCCTTTACCCGTTTAAACCAGCTCATGTATACGAATTGTCTGTTAGGTTTTATCTATCAAAGATAAGTAAAAAGATTTATTCTTATCAGGGAAGCAGGGCAAACAAAAAAAGGACAACCGAGTGGCTATCCTTTTTACCCATGAAATCTACTTACTAATTCTTGATAAATCTTACTTCTTCTTCTCGAACCGAATTTGATCTATTCGGTAGTAATCTCCTGCGAGGCGCAAAAACATATCTACTTTGAAAGAGCCTTCAGAACTGTGGTAGGTACCTAAAGCATAAATGGTATTGTCAGTTTGTCCTTGATGTGCAAAGCTGAATGCATCAGGGGGGAAGTCCTGGATGAATTCTTTGATCACGAATTTCGCCTGACTCTTGGCATATTCTCTTCTAGAACCCATCAGAGTTATCTCAACGCGCTCATTGAAGTAGGTCGCCAGCTTGTCTGCATCGCGGTCTACAAAGCATTCCACAATATCATTAAGGATGGTATGGTTACCTTGGGCAATGACCCGCTGACACCCGACTGCTGCTGCAGAGACAATCAATATCAGGGTAATAATGACACTTATTTTCTTCATGGGATAAAGTCGGTAGTTTTTGTTGATGGCACTGAGAAAATGGCACAAATCATGCCAGAAAATTCATTCTACCGGAGTATTCAGAACTAAAATTAGCCGAATCTTTCTTGCGTGTAGAATATTCCCAAAAGTGTGTAATTCCCTGGTGAGAAGACAACTAAAAAGCCCAGGGATGGTTTGGAATTGTAGCTTGGCCACTGCCATTTTGCCTAAAAAGGTGTTAAGTTTGTCGCATGAAGACACAAAAAGTGGTCCTGATAATCATGGATGGCTGGGGATTGGCCGTTGATCTTGAGGTAAGTGCCATTAAGGCTGCTCATACTCCTTTTTACGATCATGCGGTGCAAGAAAATCCCTTTACCCGGCTGGAGGCTTCAGGCCTTGCGGTAGGACTGCCCGAAGGTCAAATGGGCAATTCTGAGGTTGGGCACATGAACATTGGAGCAGGCCGGGTGGTGTATCAGATGCTGGTAAAGGTTAACCGTGAACTGGAAAGTGGAGCAATTGCCAACAAACCTGCTTTCCAAAAATTGATTTCCTATTGTAAATCTACCCAAAAGCCTCTCCACCTCCTTGGATTGCTGTCTGATGGGGGAGTTCACAGCCATATTGATCACCTAAAGGGGTTGATCCATTTGCTGGCCCAGGAAGAGGAGTTCCCACCCGTGTATCTTCATATGTTTATGGATGGCAGAGACACTGACCCAAATGGAGGAAAAGACTATCTGAAAGACATCGAATCGTACTTGGAGGCTGAAGGATGTGGGAAAATCGCCACCGTAGTCGGTCGTTATTTCGCGATGGACCGGGATAAAAGATGGGAAAGAGTTAAGAAAGCTTATGACCTCCTTGTACATGGAACCGGAAGTGCCACTTCGGATGTAACAGCTGCTGTGGCTGCCTCTTATAATGCAGGCACTACAGATGAGTTCATTGAGCCAATTTGTGTTCATGAAAATGGTAAGCCTGTGGCCACCATTCAGGAAGGAGATGCCGTGCTGTTTTTCAACTTCCGAACCGACAGAGGCCGCCAACTTACCCAGGCACTACACCAGGAAGCGTTTCCAGAACAAGGCATGAACCCTTTGGATCTCCATTATTGCACCATGACTCAATATGACGACTCTTTTCAGGGGGTTTCGGTTGTATACGAACCTTCCCATATTGACAATGGCATGGGAGAATACCTTGCCAGTTTGGGCAAACAACAAATCCGTATTGCCGAGACTGAAAAATATCCGCATGTCACCTTTTTCTTCAATGGAGGCAGAGAAGAACCCTTTGAAGGAGAAAAACGCATTTTATGTCCCTCTCCAAAGGTGGCCACCTATGACCTTCAGCCTGAAATGAGTGCTGCAGAGATACGTGACAATATTGTGAGAGAACTGGAGAAAGGAGAAGTAGATTATGTGTGTCTGAATTTTGCCAATCCAGACATGGTAGGCCATACGGGGGTGTTTGAGGCTGCGGTAAAGGCGTGTGAAACGGTAGATGCCTGTACCCAAGCAGTAGCTGAGGCCGCCGTATCGAATGGATACAAGGTGCTGATAACTGCCGATCATGGAAATGCAGACAAGATGCGAAACCCTGACAGCAGCCCCAACACTGCACATACCACCGCATTGGTCCCTTTGATCTTGCTGGACCCCGAAGGTAAATATACCTTCAAAAAGGACCACATCGGAAAACTCGGTGACCTTTCGCCAACAAGCCTCCATTTGATGGGAATTCCAGTTCCTGAGGAAATGACAGGAGATATTCTCGTGGAAGCACTCACCCGTGAACCGGAGGGAACCCATTGATGGATAGACAGGTTATCATCCTCATTCTTGGAATCCTGTTTGTTAGTGGATTCTGGACTTATACATATGCCCAGGAAAACCCTCAAGCTACATTTACAGCCCAAATAAGAAAAAGCTGTGAAAAAGATCGGCGTTTGGAAAAAACGGTGACTGATCTTCAGGAGAACCAATCCGAAACGAAGGTTATTCCACTTGACACGCTGGAAACGCCCAGCACCCTCGAAAAGGAGCTCCAGTATGCTTTTGAGTATTACTTTGACAACCCAAAGCTCAGGGAATACTTTGAGGTAACCTCAACCGGAGACACAACCTTAGCACTCATCAAGCCTGCGAATCGAAACTCGACTCCGCTTCATCTTCAGAAAATCCTTCGCACAGCAGACGGGAAATTCAAGTTTGTAGAGACGCTGATCCACAAAGACTTTTGGCTTTATGGGCTGGAAGCCCACCTTAAAGTGTGGTTTTCTCCGGAAGGCCAGTACGAACATCACGAACTCATTTTACACCATTCGGTGTTTATGATGGGAGAAACCTTGTACTCCAAAATTACCGGCAAGCTGATATGAATCAGGTGTATGATACACTGGCCGTGTTTATAGGCGGAGGCCTGGGAAGCCTGTGCAGGTATGGCCTGGCACGTTGGCTGGGCACCAGTTCTTCAGGATTCCCTTTGGGAACTTTAGCGGCCAACCTCCTGGCATGCTTGGTCCTGGGGGCAGCAACTCTTTATCTGAGCAACAAACTGGGAGTCCCTTCCTATCAACGCTTTTTATGGCTAACGGGATTTTGCGGCGGCTTCTCCACCTTCTCCACCTTTAGCATGGAAACCTTTCAGCTTCTGGATAGCGGCCAAGCATCGATTGCTTTCCTATATGTAACCCTCTCCCTGGTAGCTGGGGTAGGAATCATCTGGGGCTTAATGAAAGTATTCGTTTAGCCCACTAGCAAGTCAGCCCCTTATTTACGGTTTTTAAGGATTTTCAAATAAACCACCACCACTTTCCCCCTATGTTCTGAGGGTTAGGACGACTTTTCTGGTATCAAATTTCTCAGCTTTTTCCCTCATTACTGTTGAAATCTCTTGCTTAAGTGAACAAGGGATGACTTTAAGCAGTTGAAGAAACCTGGTTCTTTCGTTTATTAGATTAGCAATTAATCCTTGATCCATGCCAGATGTAAAATCATTCAAACGTGTTTCCATTTTATTAATTGAAGATGATGAAGGCCATGCACGCCTGATCGAGAAAAACCTGAGGAGAGCGGGGATTCACAATACCATCGTGCACGCCAAAGACGGACAGGAAGGCATGGATTTAATTTTTGGCGAAAGGAGAAAAGAAATTCCCACCGAATCCATTCTTATCCTACTGGATCTGAATTTACCGATTTACCACGGCATGCAAATCCTGGAGCGAATTCGTTCTACGGAAGAAACCAAGAATACCCCTGTAATTGTCCTTACCACTACAGATGATGAAGACGAAATGCGGCGGTGTTATGAGTTGGGATGCAATGTATACATCACAAAACCTGTAAACTATACCTTATTCAGTGAGGCCATCCGAAAAATCGGCCTGCTATTCTCCGTCATCATGATCCCAAAGAATCCCGTATCTTCAGAAGCCCATTCCTAGCACAGATTTTTGCCCTATGAAAAATAAAAAACCCGGCAACAACCGGGTTTTTATTGGTTAATGCCGTGGGCTAGCCTTTTTTCATGGCTTCCTTCCACTCGGCAATGAAGCCTTCGTTCATACGAACATATGGCATGTATTCAGCTTCTTTGGCCAGTTCAATCGCATGAGTAGAAGTCTTGATTGCTTCGTCATAGTTGCCCATTTTTCCTTGAATTTTGGCAACCAGGGTAACCATCCAGAACTTTTCTTCCATGCTAACAGCCTTCTGCGCCCATTCCAGTGCCTGATCCATATCTTTGCCTTCGGCAAAGTAATAGTTGGCAGCGTCATAGTAGGTACGGGCAGTAACACCAGCCATTTTCTGCTTGATCTCTTTCTCTACAGCTGCGCTGGTGTTCACTTCAATTTTAATGGGCACACGGGTATTCTCCCAACTCAGCACCATGTGCGCATGGGTATTGCGTAAGTGCTCGAAACCGATGGTGAAGGTTTCAATGAAACGCTCGCTTTTCTCGGGTTTTACCATGAAACGGACCTGGTCCTCAGCTTCGTCATACTTATCATCAACTCCCCAATAAGTGGTATTCTTATGTACCACAACGGTCCATTCCTTCTCACCGGGGATGGTGTACAGCGCATAAGTTCCCTTGGGCACTTCTTTGCCTTCGAGTTTTACATCTTCACTGAAAGTCACTTTGGTAGATGCATTCGCCCCGGTACGCCACATTTCTCCATAAGGGACAAGCTTTCCAAATACCTCACGGTCTTTGGCACCTGGGCGTGAATATTCCACTTTTACTTCAGTAAGGCCAATGGTTTGTTCCATTTCGGCGGATGGGCTGGGTGCTGGTGTTTTCAGCTGTGCAAACAGGGAAGTACCTGCTAGCAGCATCAAGCTCATCATAAGAGCTGACAGGGTCTTGGTTTGGTTCATAGCTTTAAAAGCTTAAAAGGTTTGTTGTTTATAATTAACAAATTAACATAGAAAAACCTATTAGAACCAACTAGCGAGGTCCCCACTTTTGTTAAGTGAAATAATCTCAACCCGCAACCGTTCATGATGTATCACGTGCTGACAACAGGTTGTTTTCAGCTTTTGAGTGACACTTACTAACGCAGAAAGCCATCCGGATTAAATCGGGGTGGCTTTATTTCTTTTAGCACCATCTCGCTTTTTACAGAAAGAAATCCTAGCCAGTGCTGGATTGGTTAGAATTATTACCGGTTGAGTTTCCTTTTTTTCGCCTGCGGTTCCTGTTGCGGTTTTGGTTTCCTCCCCTGTTTCGGTGTTCACCACCTTCTCTTGGGTGTTGGTTGTTTCGGTTGTAGTTTCTTCCCCGTCCCCCCTTTCTGTGGTTCCTTCCACCTGATCTTCGATTCCCTCTTCCTCCCCTGGAGGGATTGTAAGGTGGGGTTTCTCCTAATTCTTCAGGAACAGGGCCTTTGGGGACTTCCCGCTCAATCAATCGTTCTATTTTTACAAATCTATAGACCTCATCAGGGGTAATAAAGGTCAGGGCTTCTCCCGTGCTGCTAGCTCTGGCGGTGCGCCCTACCCGGTGAACATAGTCTTCCGCATCCCTTGGTACATCATAGTTCAGTACATGGCTCAGGTTGTCAACATCAATGCCTCTCGAAAGGACATCGGTTGCCACAAGCACCGGGAATTGCTTGTTCTTAAAATCGCTGAGCGTTTTCTGGCGTTCATCCTGCTCCCTGTCCGAATGGATTGCCCGCGCACCGAATCCCAGGCCCTTCAACCTATCAGTTATTCGGTCTACACTGGCCTTGCTACTGGCAAAAATGATCATACTATCGACTTCTTTGCCCGACAGAATGGATTCAAGCAAGGGAATTTTCTGGTTTTCATACACCACATAAGCGGTTTGCTCAATTCCTGCAGCTGGCTTGGAGATGGCCATAGCCACCTCTTTGGGCTCTTTCAGGATATCTTTGGCCAGCTTACGAATTTTGTTTGGCATGGTGGCTGAAAACATGAGCGTCTGCCTGGGCTTATCTTTGGGCAAGTAGCCGATTATTTCCAGGATGTCACTGTAAAAGCCCATGTCCAGCATTTTATCTGCCTCATCCAGGATGACCGTATCCACCTGGCTGAGGTCCATATAGCCCAAGGCCAGATGGGTTTTGAACCTGCCGGGCGTGGCGACGATCATATCAACCCCTCCCACAATGGCACGTTTCTGCTGATCCCAGTCTCCAGAATTCTTCCCTCCATACACCGCCACGGAAGCTACCCCGGTAAAATAGGCCAGGGCTTCCATGTTTTGATCAATCTGAAGGGCCAGTTCACGGGTAGGAACAATGATGATCACCCGAATTTGTGGTTCAGGCAATTGGGTGGTCACCAGTTTTTCAAGGGTGGGAATCAAAAAGGCTGCGGTTTTACCGGTACCTGTCTGGGCACAGGCAATCAGGTCTTCGCCTTCTAAAATTAGCGGAATAGTTTGTTCCTGTATGGCAGTAGCATCCTCAAATCCCAAGCTCATGATGCCATCCATGAGGTCTGGGGAGAGGTCAAATTCTTCAAACTTCAAATCAAAAAGGGATTATATATGTTGGTTTTCTGTACAGCATCGGGAAAACCCGTTGTAAAATAGGTTCTTAGCTACCATTGTGCAAATACACCCGAATATATGTTATTGTTTTCCCAGTCGTTATCTGGTAAACTCGCTGCATATTCGCATACAATCTCTTATCCAAATATGAACATCCGACTGCTGCTCCTGCTACTTGTTTGTCTTCAACTGACTTTCGCACAGGAAATTCGATATCAAGATGCCATCTATGACAGCGATATTCATTCTGTCCAGTTGTACCGAGGTAATTTTGAGACATCTTTTCCCATGCTCCGCCTAGGGTCTACCCTGCCCTTAACCCTGGAGTTTGATGAACTCCTGCCTTTTGAAGAGCTGGAATCCGACTTTTTCATAGACTTTATCCACTGTGATGAAAATTGGAAGCCCAGCGGCATCCTTCCCATTGAATTTTACGAAGGGTTCAGCCAAGACCGAATTGGCCTTTGGCAGCGGTCAGAAAACACGAAAGTTCCCTATGTTCACTACACTTACTCTTTCCCCAAAGAGAATACGTTCTTCAAGATGAGCGGAAACTACCTCTTGAAGGTATACCGCAACAACAGCGAAGAAAATGTGGTGCTCACCCGGAGGTTCATCGTGGTGGAGCAACAGGTAAGCATAGGACTCACGAATCTACTCAACGAACGGGTAGAGCGTATGCAGTTCAATCGCTTAGATTTCAGCATCCAGCCTTCATCCCGTCTGGAAATCATCAACCCGGCTACAGACTTAAAGGTGAAAGTAATCCAAAACTTCAGATGGGAGGCCAGCACCGACTATATGACCCCTACTTTTTTGCGCCCCAATCGATTTGATTACCAGTTAGACCTGGTGGAATCCTTTTCCTCGGGAAGTGAATTCCGGTTCCATGACCTCCGCTCCATGCGTTTGTATGGCCAATCGGTTGAAGAAATCGCTGAGACACCCGACCTCTATTATGTGACCTTATTTAAAGACCAGCCTC
The DNA here is from genome assembly GCA_039024295.1 of Bacteroidota bacterium. Taxonomy (GTDB): domain Bacteria; phylum Bacteroidota; class Bacteroidia; order J057; family J057; genus JBCDIQ01. Next base: position 8,819 of record JBCDIQ010000163.1, read on the forward strand.
GACTTCGCAACCAGTTCCGAGGCAGGATAGACCTCAATGGCTCCTATTTCATCGAAGTACAAGAGTGGCCTTATGGCGATTACATGGCAGATTATACCCTGAATACTTTTCGTCTGGCAGCCAACAACCCCTTCCCTGGCAAAGAGGTCTATGTTATGGGCAGATTCGCATTATGGCAGCCCACTTCCTTCAATAAAATGCACTACGATGAGGGCACCAGGAGATACGAAGCAGATATACTGCTCAAACAAGGCGTATACGATTATACATACGCCCTCTACGATCCTAAAACGGGCGAGTTAGATGAGACGGTCTTCGAAGGACAACCCTTTGATGGGGAGAATTATTATACCGTCCTGGTATACTTCCGAGGGCCGCTGGATCGGGCGTACAGGCTCATAGGCTATCTCCCCATAAACTATTATGATCAGTAAGCTCTCAGGCTGAAATGCTGTTAGAATTTTTTGTTTACCGCTAGTAGGTCTGCCGGGGCAACTGGTTTATTTTAAACCAGTAGGTTTCCAATGAAAGAATGGCTTGCTCATAATCCTTGAAATCCAGCGGTTTACTGATGTAGCTGCTTGCGCCCCCGCGGTAACACTCCATGATGTCCTTTTGACTATCTGAAGTGGTCAGGATTACAATGGGAATATGGCTAAACTTCGGATCTTTCTTTATTTCCTCTAAAAACTCAAATCCATTTTTCCGTGGCATATTGAGGTCCAACAGAATCAAATGGGGCTCCGGCGCGTCAGCGTATTTCCCTTCCTGACGAATGAATTGTAAGGCTTCTTCACCATCAGAGGCTACGTGTATGGAGGGGGTAAGGGTGCTATCCTTGAAAGCTTCTTTCGTCAATAATACATCTGTAGGAGTATCTTCAACCAACAAGATTGTCGGTTCTATTTGCTGTGTTTCCATAAATTCTATCCCAGAACAAGTTGAAATTTGAGCTTCAGCTTGTATTCTAAACCTATTTTAGAATACAGCTCATTTGGGCGGCACTGAATGCATGATAGTAACTTTCAACTCAAATCCCAAATGAAAATTAGCCTCGTTTCTTGAGGTCAGTTTCCCTACTTTATGGTAATTTGAACAGCAATGGAGAAGCCTATCATTTTTATCGTAGACGATGATCCACAAACCCTGCGATCCGTCACACGAGATGTTCGAAAAAAATATAGATCTGAATACCGGGTCCTGAGCACTACCTCTGCTCAGGAAGCACTTAGCACGATGAAGGAACTGATCGGCAATGGAGAGGAGGTAGCCCTTATCATCTCGGACCAGCAAATGCCCGAAATGCTGGGAGTTGATTTTTTACAAGAGGCAAGAAAACTTTACAAATGGGCAAGAAGAATTTTACTGACCGCCTATTCAGATGTAGAAGCTGCGATCCGGGCCATCAACGAGGTACAACTTGATTATTACTTGCAGAAGCCGTGGGACCCTCCTGAAGAGAACCTGTACCCCATCATTGACGACATGCTGGGGGTTTGGCATGCAACTTTTATCCCTCCAAAAGCAGATATCCAGGTCGTTGGCTATCAGTGGTCTCCCAAAACCCATCAGGTTAAGGATTACCTTTCTGGCAATTTGCTGCCATATGAGTTCATGGACATTGAAACTGATCCCGAGGCACAGGTATTAATTGATCAACAGAATATTTCAAGTGAAAACTTGCCCGCCGTATTTTTTAAGGGAAAGGACCACCTGATAGACCCTGATCTTACGGCACTGGCACAAGCGACCGGCCGTGAAAGTGATGTAAAACAGGATGTTTACGATGTAGTCATTGTAGGTGCGGGCCCTTCTGGGCTGGCAGCGGCAGTTTACGGCGGAAGCGAGGGCCTAAATACCTTGTTAATAGAAAAACGGGCACCCGGTGGACAGGCGGGGACCAGCTCTCGGATTGAAAATTACCTGGGGTTTCCAAACGGGCTGAGTGGAGCAGATCTCTCTCGCAGGGCACTGGCCCAGGCCCAAAAATTTGAAGTCGAGTTCCTTTCCCCTCGTGAGGTAACAGGAATTAAGTCAATAAGCGGGTATCAAATTCTTCAGTTAGCCAGCGGAGAGGAGATAAAAACCCGTAGCACGGTCATTACCACCGGGGTCTCCTACCGGAAGCTGGAGGCAAAAGGCTTGGAAAATTTTACGGGTGCCGGCGTTTACTATGGTGCAGCTACTACTGAGGCTACTGCCTGTAAGAACGGAGATGTATACATTGTGGGCGGAGGCAACTCGGCTGGGCAAGGGGCGATGTACCTTTCCAACTTTGCCAGAAAGGTATACATCCTCATTCGCAAGCCCGACCTTAGCAGCAGCATGTCTCAGTACCTGATAGACCAAATTAACAAAACGGAGAACATCGAAGTGGTAGGCAAGCGTCAGGTAGTTGAAGCCAATGGAAACAATCGGCTTTCTCATCTCTGCATCCAGAATATAGATGACGAATCCGTTCAGCAGGTAGAGGCCCGCGCCTTGTTTGTGTTTATTGGTGCTAAACCTTATACAGATTGGCTAGGCAATGATATCCTGAGAAATGCAAGGGGATTCGTAGAAACTGGCCGGGCAATTCTCCAATCTCCAGAAGGGCAAAAGCTCTGGAAGCGCAACCGTGAACCGTACCTGTTGGAGACCAGCATGCCAGGTGTATTTGCTTCTGGAGATGTCCGGGCAGGTGCCATGAACCGGGTTGCATCAGCTGTTGGGGAGGGAGCGATGACCATTAAAATGGTCCATCAGTACCTAGCTGAATAGCCCCCCACCTAATGCCTCATGACTAATGCCTGATACCTCATGACTAATTCAAGCATTATACCCAACTTCCTTTTCATACTCCTCGTCAATCTGAAAAGGCGAGGTACGGGCAGCCGTGGTGGCCAACTCATCACATCGCTCATTTTCGGGAATACCCGCATGCCCTTTTACCCAATGTAGCTGAATGCGATGCTGTTTATAAAGGGGCAGAAATCGCCGCCAAAGGTCCGCATTTTTCTTGCCTTTAAATCCTTTCTTTTGCCAGGCAAACACCCACCGCTCCATGACGGCACGCTTAACATATTGGGAATCGGTATAAACATGCACCTCCAGGTTGGGCTTTTTGAGAGCTTCTAGTGCCACAATAATGGCAAGAAGTTCCATTCTGTTATTGGTCGTGTAGCGATACCCTTCAGAAAGTTCCTTTCGATGATTTCCATAAATCAAGACTGCTCCATAGCCTCCGGGACCCGGATTTCCC
>JBCDIQ010000164.1:0-11978 GCA_039024295.1 Bacteroidota bacterium
AGCAAAAAACTCAAAAGGAAACTGAGGGTGAAAATATTGGTTTTCATTGTTCTGGTGTTTGGGTAAAGTCTTACACCTGAAACGCCGGACTTTCAAGTGTGATGTTCCAATAAACGATTCTGAAATAGAATAACATCATGAAAGAGGAGAAAAATTTCCTCAAAAGGATCAGTCAATGATAATTCTTCCATATTGACTTACCCTTCCCAGAACCGAGGGTATCAGTTATTGACTTACCGATGTCGATCAGGTAGAAGTCCCTTTTTGCCCCATTTTTCATTTCCCAAACTCCCAAAAGCACATAAAAAATTGCTATTGACCCTAAAGCCAATAGCAACTGAATCGGAATATTCTTTCCGTATGTGGGTAACTGGTTTTTCGTTGAAACTTCTCTTTAATTCCTCCCCGTAAGGTCATATCCCAGGCTAAATACCATCATATTGGGCTTATCACTGAGGTCATAGCTGGTGCCATCTACTGTAAAGTTATTGTCTGACCGATTAATGGTATAGTGGTAGCGGACATCAAACACAAATCGCCAGATATCCACCCCAAGTCCGGCCTGGAGCGCATATTCGACCTCACGAAAGCGGCGCTCATAGGTGGAAGGATCGTCCAGTTCTGAAGAACGGTTTACCAGAAATGAGAATGCGGGGCCGCCTTGCAGCCGGAAGGGACCAAACTTAATTCCGGCATTTACGGGCACATCCAGGAAGAAAAAGCGTTCGTCACTGAAGGTGACATCTCCACTTGTGACATCTCGCCATTCATATTCGGTTCCGGTAGACCGTAAAAGTGCTTCGGGTTGAATGAAGAATCCAGCGAATTCCAGTCGGGAAAAGAGTCCAACCTGGTAGCCAAATTTTGATTCACGGGCTTTTAACCGAAAATCGCGAAATTCATCAGCATCAGTAATCAGCAAATCTCCCGGCTGGATGGAGGAGGAGATTACGCTTACACGGGGACCAATCAAAAAGTCCTGGGCAACAAGTGAGCTACCAAATAGTAGGCAACTTGCAAGGGTGATTAGGTTGAGGGCGGTTGTTTTCATTTCATTGAAATTATGTTCTTGAAAGATCGGTGCTTCCGGTATTCTTATCTACTAAACGATTCTGAAACAGAATTTTATCAGGATAGAGGAGAAATATTTTCCCTTGAAAGACACATATCCCCAAAATTGGACTTTGTACCGATTTTTCGCAGCTTTATTTTAGCGCAACCTTAACAGAACGAGCCATGGCCACAGAACGCGGATTAAATTTTCGAGCAAAGTACCACCAACAGCGGCTCAATCGGCCGAAAGGCACCAATTACCTGCTGAGCATAGGAATTGACAAGTATGCACATTTTGACAATTTGAAAAATGCGGTTAAGGATGCGAAAGATTTTGCAGATCTATTGGTGCAGAAGTATCATTTTGAAGAACCGCACATCATTCGCCTGTACGATGAAGATGCGACCGAAAATGAGATTTACCAATCTCTAGAGGACCTGGTAGATGAGCTCACTCCTGATGACAACCTGATCATTTACTACGCAGGCCATGGGTTGAACCTGGAAAAGTTTGACGAAGCCTATTGGATTCCCTCAGATGCACAGGAAGGAAAAACCGGGGATTACCTGGAAAATGGTCGGCTTTGGCGGAGGGTGGGTAAAATGAAAGCGCGCCATGTCTTTGTTATTTCGGACTCCTGTTTTTCTGGGGCTTTATACATGCCTGTAAATAATACCCGAGCTGCCCTGGATGAACGTCAGTACAAAAAGCCTTCCCGGTGGTTGCTGACCTCCGGTGGGCACGATGAGAAGGTGCCTGACGGTGCTCCGGGAACGAATAGCCCTTTCGCGGCTTCTTTGTTAGAAGTACTCCGTGAAAATCCCGAAGATGGACTCCGCGTGTCTAAAATCATTGACCGGGTAACTGAGAAGACTGCCGAAAGATCTGGTAGCACACCCATTGGCCGGCAGTTAAGGGGAGACCAGGGGGGGCAGTTTGTATTCTATTTGAAACGAGACGAAGCCTCAGACTGGGAAAATGCCCAGAAAACCGGGTCCCTGGAATTATACGAAGAATACCTGGCACTTTATCCGGATGGACCACGCCGCACCGAAGCGATGGCCAAAGTCAAGCAGTTGTATGAAGAGCAACATTGGCAAAAAGTTCAGGCTTCTGGCAAATTGGAAGATTTTTTAAAGCACCAACGCATGTATCCTGCTGGTGCCCATCAGGTAGAAGCTACCAACAAGATTCAGGAATTAAAAAAGGAATTGGCCAATCAGATTGAGCTAGAGGAAATCATCCTTAAGGAAAAACGCAAGGAGGAAGATGCTTGGTTGGACGCAAGTAGGACGGGGACGCTTTCTTCCTATCGGGAATTTTTGAAGCAGTATCCCACGAGCAAGTTTGCCGATGAAGGCCGCATCCGAATTGAGAGCATCATCAAACGGGAAGAAGAAGAACGTGCACGGGAGTTGGAAAACGAAAGCTGGGCATTTGCAGAGCGAGAGGGCAGTGAGGAGGCCTTCCAGCTTTTTCTGAATCAGTACCCCGATGGTGAACATGCGTTCAAAGCAAAAATCAAGTTACAGGAGCTGGCCGATCAAACTGGCGCAGATACCTCTCGTGAAGAAAGCGCCTGGCAGTATGCTTCTGAGCAAAACGATTTTGCTGCCTACACCCTTTTCCTGGATGAATTCCCAGATGGGAAATATGCTAAAGAGGCTGCCGACAGAAAGGCTGCTTTCAGGTCCAGCCCGAGGAATCGCCGCAAGGCGCTGCCGAAAATGGAAGCCAGGGCCTGGCAGGCAACCCGACGCAGAAATGATATTCCAGGTTATGAGGAGTTTTTGGCAAGCTTCCCGGATGGCAGATTTGCACAAGAGGCCCGGCAGCGGCTCAACCGCCTAAACAGAAGTGGAGGCACACGGACTAAGCAGCAAGAATCTGCATCATCTCAAGCCAGAATCGCCTTTCAGAAGCCTCCTGAAACCAAGCCACCCAAAAAGAAAAGGGGGATATTGCCGTTTGTATTTGGGGCAGTGGCCATGTTTGTCATATTGCTCATTATCGGGGTCCTATCAGATAATGAAGACCCCATCCCTGATGATCCGGACCCCGTACCCAATCCTATTGGTAACACAGAAATTCGCCAGTTTAACGGAAACCAGCTCACAGATTTTACTGGACAGTGGTATGGCTTTGCGGACAATGCGATTCCTGTCTATTTTTCATTTGACACCAGCCCCGACGAAAACAATCCAGGAACCGGCAATAGCAGCTACACCTTTGGCACAATCCTGCGGGAGCGCCCCTTTAGCTATTCCATCAATTTCTCTAGCGATTACCGATCTGCTACCCTGTACCTCGTCGAACCCGGAAATGTAGCAGGGGATTCCGAATGGACCTTTACCTTGAATTATATTGACGACCACTGGGAAGGCTATGGCACCATGGTAAATTTTAACGGTACCTCTTCCCTAACGATGACGAATTTTGTGGAGTGATTGCTTTTCGAAGTATCATTGGAATGCATCCTCAGCGTAAAACCTTTCCCTCAACTCAACTAGCAGAGAATTAATCCGATCTAAATCAGGCCGCTCAGGTAAGCACGAATCGGTGAATACTCTGTCTAATTCTCGCTGTTTTTCCTCTGCCATTCCGAGCAATTGATCAAAGGTAAAGTACCCGGATTTCACTTGTAACAGGAATTCCCGGTCCTTTCGCCAAACATTCACCTGTTGTTCCTGACCAATCTCAATGGCCATGTTGAGGAGCCGAAACGTATGCATCATATTTTTAGCGTCGTAATTTTTTCCGTCTTGCTCAGTTTTGTGGTATCGATGCTCATTACGGTTCTTTACCCAGTCCCAGTACTGCTGGTGCTCCTTGCAGTAGGTGGAATAGCCGTCCTTGTTGAAGTACAGTACCCCAACTTGCGATTTCCCTTTGGGAATGGAACTTAAGGCCAGCGAATTAGAGTGGGGGCCTCGTACAAGCCCTGCATACGTACTGCCCACTTCGTGATACAATCCATACATATCTTTCATGTGGGGCAAATTCACCAGCCCACAGTCTTCCTGCCTCCATCCTTTTTGGGCCAGAAAAGCTGACAGAGAAATGGTCCCTTGGCCTTCAGTCACAAAGCAAAACGCCAAAATGCTCTTACGCTCAGGTGACATCGGGTTCATGATTTTCTTCTTGAGGCCACGTGCCTTTTTGATCTGTGCCAATGCATACTTCCCAAAGGCGTTTTTGCACAATTTGGACAAGAACAAGTCTGAATGCACGGCCTCCATAAAAGGATGACGGTACAAAGTTGAATTTTCGGGGGTATTGAGCAGCTCAAGCAGGTTGGGGTTGTTTACCGACAGCAACTCAATAAATCGCCCCAACTCATAGAATACCGTGTCATTGTTCTCATCACTGACCTGAGGCACGTACGTCAAGCCATAAAATTCCTTTTTGGGTAGAACAAATACCCCCTTGATATCAGTATCTGATTCAGGAGTTGCCAGGCCGTATGCCTGGCTTCCACTGAGGCATTCTAACACAATTAGGTTCCTGCTGCGTATTTCCTCTAGGGTCATGTGAGGCTACGTAAAGTTTTGAGAAAAAACTGATCCAGCACTTCCATGTCACGATTACTGCCAGGGAGTTCATAGCCCTGCTCATCGGCCATTTCCAGATTCACTTGCATCAATTTCAACATATCCTTCTCAGCTGGATGCATATAAGATTCCGGCTGTTGGGCTTTCAGTTCGATCAACTCAAAAATTCGCTGCGCCTGGTCTCCCCGAATTTTGATGCCAGCCAAAACAGTAGGGAAATCCACCGGAGGAATTTCCGCTCGCGTCAGGACCCATTTGCAGACCATTGCACACCTCAGACCGTAGAAAAATCGTTTCAAATTGTATTCAGGCAGTGTGGCAATTTCTTCATATACCTTTTTGCCTAAGCTCAAGTAGTGATACATCGCAGCTACCCGACTGTAAAATTGTGGAGCAATTTCTTTTAACCCCTGATGGAACGCTTCATTCGAGGTGTAGACATAGGGGGAGTAAATCCTTTCCAATAGTGCTGGATTGGATTTCCAAAGCAACCGAAGAGATTTCCTCAGGTCCCAGCCTGAAATATCTACCATCCGGTCTTCCAGCATCGCCTCAATGACATCCTTCCGCTCACCCAATGAAAGGTACCATTCCATGTCATGCACATAAATGAGCCGAACATCATAATCACTGTTGGGAGAGGGAAACCCCCATCCACGGGAACCCGTTTCTGTGCCTAACAACACCTTGACTTGCTTTTCGTCGGCAAGTTGGTGAATATGTGAGGTAATCCTCTCGGAGGATATGTTCAGGTTACTCATGAAACCAATTTTTCATAGAAATTGTGTTTACAGCACCTTTGTCGAACGGTTTTTTCACTTCACCTCTACCCTACCCCCAGCCGAATGACTGGTGTATTCGGGCGCGTACATGCATTGAATAGTGCTAATCCCGCTAGAATAATTTCCTTCGTGGGTGACTCGAAGGGGATAATCAAATACATACGTCTGGTTAGCGGGCAAATACTCAAAGAAGAAGTTGGTGGCCGCATCACGTGTACTTTCGTAATATACCAACCCTCGCTGGTACTTATGCCCAGAAAGCACATTGGTTGGCTCAAAGCCAGCAGGACGTTGATCTTTCAGGTGCACATATTCCATGTCTCGGTCTGTTCGTAGCTCAATTCGCACAATCACCCTATCCCCTACTTCCAGGGCTTCTCCTGCTTCCAGTTTGCGAAGCACAGGTCCTTCCTTGCCAAGCTCTTCCACTAACATACTTCGGCGCAGGGAAAGCGGAGTGGCAGCATAGGTCACCTTATCGATGTTCTCCAGGTATTGCCAATACATGGCACCCCAGGAAATCCCGGTACCCGAAGCTGTTTTTCTTTCCAGCTCAATTGTTCCCAAGTCAGGGGTCACCTCGTTTTGGACCCAGGAAGTCTGGAAATATCCTGTGCCTAATTCCATCTTAACATCAGGTCGCTTCCGGGGATCAATGTCTCCCTTTTCTCCAAGCTTGATGCTAACCAGCTGTTGTTGGTTCAGCCAATCTGAACCGCTCAACAAGAGCGCATTACAGGCAGCAACGGTAGCGCGGGTCGTGCCCCAGTCATTGGTCTGCTTATTTTTCAACAACCAGATCTTCATGCCTTCAACCGCCTGGTCATTTGGGGTGACCTCCTCAAATGCTTCTATCATCAGTGCTTGCCGCTCGATGGGGGCCTGGTACCAGCTCCAACCCGACTGCTTTTTCCAGTAAATCCCTTTTTCGGGATGGTCGATCGAGGTCTCTTCTAATGCCTTGATAATCTCCTTGCTCGCCTGCTGCCTGCCGTTTCGATAGAGGACCAGGGAAAGCATACCTCTCATGTAGAGAGACTGTTGGTTCCAGTGTTTTTCGGCATTGGCCACATAAAAATCATGGGCTTCTCGACTATTCCCCTGAAAATCAATTTCCGGGAAGAAGGACCGCATGTATAGGTATTGTACCTGAGTAGTCCCCAAGTGATTGAAAGAGTGATTTTTCTCCTTAATACGGGTAAAATCTTCTATGATGTAACGATCCAGGTATCGGACTGCCTGCTGCACCATCTGGCTTCCAGCCGTCTCCTCTCCTTCCAGTTGTACCCCCAATTTTTGCAGATGTCCTATACCAGTCACAATTAGCTGGGTGATGTACCGGCTCCCTCGGAAACCGGGAAACCAGGAAAAAGAACCATCGCTGTTTTGCCGCTCCCGAAGCTTCGCCAAGGCCTGCGCCTGCTCATTTGCCATACGGTTCAAGTCGAACAGCAGTGCAATCCGTACTTTTCGTTCAGTCTCATTCTGGGCGTTGAGCACCCAGGGAGTCTCGCTGAGGACAATCCCTTTTAAGGTCTCATTTTTCTCCAGGGCAGAAAGCATTGTGGGCGCATCTACTCCTGCCTCGCGCCACTGGTCAAATACCCGCTTTACCTGCGGATACGCATTGGCCACATGGCTGGCAAGGGAGTTGGCGTACATGCGACTGAAAATTTGCTCGGTACACTGGTGCGGGTACTCCATCAGGTATGGCAAAGCCTGCACGGCATACCAGGCCGGATTGTCGGTGAATTCCAGAGCTACCTTTTGGTGGGTCAAAGTAGTTGCTGTATCACTGGCCAGGAGCTTATCGAAAGAATACGTCTTTGTTTCACTTCCCCGAACAGAAAGGGGAATGCTCTCAGTGATGAGAATCCGGTTGCTAAGAACGGGCAGGATGTTTTCTTCTCCGTCAGAGAATTCTTCATTTTCCGCCAGGATGCGTACCACTACCGGCGTAGTACCCTGAGGCACCTCTAGGTTCCAGAAAAGTGGCGTACTCTGGTTAGCAGGAATTTCGAAGGCCTGCTTCAGGTTTTGCAACTTCCAATCGCTGCCCACCGGTTGCAGAGTATTGGCATCCAATAGTGCCAGTTGCGCAGTGCCAGCCAATGGCTTATCCGTAAGGTTCACAACCTTGGCACTTAGCTGGATCTTGTCTCCCTCTCTTAAGAACCGTGGCAAGTTGGGCACCACCATGAGGTCTTTCTGGGTCACGGCTTCAGCCTGGAGGTCTCCCGTCTGCAATTCCTTGGTGTGCGCAAAGGCAGAAAATCGCCAGCGGGTCAGGGCATCAGGCACCGTAAAGTTCAGCACAAATTCTCCGGAGTCATTCGTGGTGACCTGTGGATAGAAAAAAGCAGTTTCCTGGAGGTTGGTGCGGAGGGGGAGAGGCGTAGTTTCTTCCTCGGCAACCTCTTCGGGTTTCTCTTCATAAGAATCTTCTCTGCCATCGGCATCAGCGTACCCTTTTGGCTCGGGTGCTGCTGCAGCGTAAGCCCTTACCTGGGCTCCCTCACTATACTCCCCATATTCAGGGCCTGACCTTGATCCAGTAGATCTCCTGTAATAGGGGTTGTAATTAAATACTCCTTCCAGAAAGTCATAGTCTATTCTACGAACAGATATTCTACCAGGCCATCCCAAGTGTAAGTAAGTTGCGCTTTCGACACCGAATCCTTCACTGAGGTTAATGTTGAAGAAGTTGGGAGTAAAAACTTGCCTGTAAGGAGAAAACTTGAGGATATTCGGATTTACAAACGCTTCCAAAGAGGCATCGTACATGGTTGCAACCATCTCAGCAGCTACCTGCTCTCCGGCGGGTCCACTCACCCGAACTTTCCACTCTTCTCTACTACCGGGTAATAAGGGCGAACGGAAACTGCTCCACTTTAAGTTCAACTGTTTATTGGTCCAGGGTACTTTGATACGGACTTTTTCCTCGGTTATCTGATTGTATCGAATGCTGACAAAGCTGGCTTCCAGTCCGCCTCGATGTTCCTCTGTGATGGGAACCTCAAGGATCACTGGCTTCTTTTTCAAGCGGATCAATCGACGGTCTAGCACTTTTCCGCCCTGCCTCAGGGTATAATTGACCCAGGTATTTTTCTCACTGGTCATCAACTTGATAGGAACTGTTTCGCCGGGTTGTACTTCTTTTTTACGAGCCACAACCTCCAAAAAATGGGGTGCCAATGGCTTTTTCTGATCATCAGATAATAGTTTTACAAATTTGACCAGTTTTAAGTCGTTGCCTTTACTGTCTTTTCCTTTAAGTTCCATGCGATACAAACCTGCTGGAAGCATTTGCAAAGCTTTTAAGTCAACTTTTCCAGATTCATTGGATACAAAATTTTGTTCCAATTCCAGCTTTCCTCCCTCCGATTTTTCCCAACCGTATTCAAGGTTATATGCATCATGAGGGAAAGCAGCACGATATTCCTTCTCCGAGAGGACCCATTTGTCAATACCCCCCCACAAGACTGTTCGGTAAAATTTCTTGGGGGGTGCCAGGGCATATGCTTTAAGGGTAAAGGCTACCTGTTGAAATTCTCCCCCTAGATTCCGGGTGTTTACAGACAAATGGTCAATTTCATCCTTAACTATCTGCTCTGACATTTCCCATTCTGTAAGGATGGACACATAACCAGCTTGTAAAGGTGTAGTGACTTCATGTGTTTCGCCTGATTTATCAATTATAGTTACTGTGATGTCATATATAAAAACCGGTTTACTGGCAGGATCGACCTTGACGTCTGGCACCAATGGGAAAGATATAAAGGCTTTACCCATGGCATCTGTGGCCAATATGCCTGAAGCGATTTCTTGTCGGGTACCCGTAGATACCGTTCGATAATCGCTCCATCCCCAGTAAGGATAGCGAACCTTCCGTACTACCCGGTAGAAGGCGGTAGCTCCATCGATCGGATAACCCGTATAAGCCATGGCAACTGCTGTAACTGTAACAGAATCGTTTAACTCATATTCCTCCTTGGGCAATTCTACCTTGACTTCAAACTTGGGCCGTTTGTATTCTTCTACACGAAAAAAATGACGGGAATCCTCAGCCCTTAACACCATACGCCCAGTAAGGCCTTGAGAGGGAGTAATAAAGCTCCCAGAAAAGGTGCCGAATTCGTTGGAACGAACCTTCAAGCTGGTCACTTCCTGACCGTTTACATCATATAAGGATACAGTGGTTTCGTGGTCATCAACAATTTGCCCTTTATTCTCATCACCCCTGAGCACCAACCCCTTGAAATACACTGTTTGTCCCGGTCTATAGATATTCCTATCTAGGAAAAAGAGGACCTCAGGCGGCTCCAATCCAGTAGCCTCATAGTTACTGTAGGGATTGAAATAATAGGATGGACTACCTTCCAGTTCATGCCCTTTATATCTTAGAATCAGGCGATAGTTTCGGTGCTGTTGTGCGATGACATAGTTCAATTCGCCTCGCTTATTTGTGGTACCCAGGATGGAAGGCACCTCAGAAGATTGGCGATAATTATTGTTTTCTAGCCAGACTTCTACATTTTTTTGTGGTTTCCCAGTTTCACGGTCACGGACATATACTCGATTGACACCCTCTCTGTTTTGATCTATATAATAAGCCAAGTCGGAAACCTGAAATTCACAGATCATGTACGCATGGCCTTCATATGTAAAATCCTCGACGTCTGAGATCCACAAAAGGTACTTACCACTTGGCAGCTCGGGCAACTTGATCCCCACAGTATGTTCCCTGAAATCCGTTTCCTTGGGCAAAGTCTGAGACAAGGTTTTGACAGGAGTCAGCTCTTGAAGATAGGCCAGCTTTTCTTTTGTTTGATTATAGGAAAATGCGCTCAACCTGACTTGGATTTGTTTGGTAAGGCCAAAGACTCTGAGATGAATCTTTTCCAGATTCCGGTACATTACCCTTGCTCGAAAGGGTCGCCCCGGTAAGTTGACCTCTTCAAACGTGAAGTCGAGTTCTTTCCTTTCGATGTTGTGTTGAATCTGGGCACATTTACGAGCACCCAAGCTTGTAGGATACGCTTCTATGGCCTCTTGGCATATTTTCCAGGCGGTAGAATAAGATAGGGTGTTAGCTACATCCAAGGTAAACGATGAAGAGGTCCACAAACGAGCCAATTCGTATTTCACCAAGGTTGAAATAGGACTGTTCTTATGCACTTGAGCCAAATTCTCGAGGGCAGTTCGATAACGGATTTTGATTTCTGAAGAGGCAAATTCGTTACTCTCGAAGAGCAGCCGTTTTAGCTCCAAGTCTACCAGTGGGGTAAGATCATCCCCTTTCTTGTGAAAGGCTGCTGCTTGCTGAAATAGCTTTAGGCTGCGATACACCAGAGACAGGCTGTCTTTGGTTTCATAGTTCTGCTGAATAAATTTATCTGTAGATAAAAATGCTTGATCGGGATTGAGCTTAAAAGCTTCCTGGGGTTCCGCAATCTGATTTCCGGTATTTCGGAAAAAATCTAAGGCCTCATGAAGCAGGAGGTCGTACAGAGTAGGCCGAAATACCTCAGAAGAGTCCTCCTTGTCAAGCAATAACTCATACTTCCGAACAGGGATAGCTTGTAACGCTTCGGCCGGTACCAAAGCAGCTTCGTACTGACTGGCAGCTTCCCGTAACAGCGTACGAAGATCCCAAGTGAGAAAATTATCGGACTTCACCTTGGACGGAGGCTGACTAATGAGTCGTCTTTGATTGCGTTGGTAGTGGTTGCGGTAGAATTTGCCCAAATACGTCTGGAGCAGGTTCTTAATGGGGGGAGTCGCCTGGGCTATTTCTTCTTTGATCAATCGTTCATTCAGCGAATCGCTTTTCTCTTCCAGTACCGAGTTGACCTGAAGCTGGGTAAGGAAGGCTTTCAGGTAGTATTCAGGTCGTTCATCAACAAAGGACTTAACACGAATTTCCTCTAGTAACGGGTCTACTGTCTTGAGTTGATCTTTTTGCAGCAAGCTGTCGATTTGCTGCCATTTTTGTGAAAAATAATCGGAGTCTTGGGCCATCAGGGATTGTAGGCTTAGGATGCATATCAGCGTGAACCAACGAAAGGATTTCATGGAATCGGTTTTTGTGTTTGGGTCAAATTAGCTGTTCCTGCATAACGAAACAAAGCGGTTTTTATGAGAAGGAGGGAAATTGGAGCAAAAATCCACAAGTGCTATTTCATGGTTTTATTTATTCCATGAAAATAACTAAAACAGAAACATATTTTGATATGTCAATTTTACACTACTTATTGTATCCAAATCGTCACCAAAACTTAATTGCATTCAACATGAAAAAAATTGTTTTTGCTTGCTTAGCCGTAATGCTTTCTTTTGGCATGAACTGGTCCAGTGCCCAGCAATTTGACATTCCACTTGAAGATTTTTCTCGTAAAAAAACCTCTTACCTCCACATGGAAGATGGGTCTGTGAAAGAAGGACTTCTTGGAGGATTTAAGCGTTCCAAAGGCCTAATTCAAATGGTTAAAATGAAAAGCGACTCTGGTGGAAAAGTCCAGGTTGATCCCTCTAAGATTAAGTTTATGTATCTCCAGCCCCTAGCTTCCCAATTGCACTGGGTGGGAGATA